>NZ_JBVHTR010000004.1:44143-430620 GCF_055565775.1 Streptomyces sp. NPDC028331
GGAGGACAGAACGAGGGCGAAAAGAAAAAAAGCAAGAAACCCCGTTCGGATGTAGGAAAACGAGAGGCCCGAAAAAGAGGCCTGTACCCGGGGGGGGGGGGGGGGGGCCCCCCCCCCCCCCCCCCACACCAGCCCGAACCCGCCGGCCATGAGCACCGCGCCCGCTCCGAGCACCAGCCGACCGAACCGCACCGCCAGCCCGTCCGCCATCGGCGCGGTCAGGAAGCTGCCCGCCGAGAACGCCACCGTCACCACACCCGCCTGCATCGGGGTGTACCCCTCGCCGCCCTGCAGCCAGAGCGCGAAGACCAGGAAGAAGCCCTGCATGCCCAGGGAGAAGAGGAGCTGGACGAGGAACCCGACGGAGAACGCCGGCAGCCGGAACGCCCGGTCCGGCAGCAGGGGCACCGTCCCCGCTCGGCGCCGTCGGGCCTCGTAGATCCCGAGCCCGACGACCGCGGCGACGCCGGCGGCGAGGCACAGCCAGCCCCACAGCGGCCAGCCGTTGACGCGTCCCTGGACCAGCGGCAGCACGATCGCGACCAGGCCCGCCGCCAGGACGAGGCTGCCGAAGACGTCCGGGCGCCCGGCCGAGCGCTCCTTCGTCGAGGGCACGAGCACGAACCCGGCCGCGAAGGTGACGGCGGCGACGGGAACGTTCACCAGGAACACCGACCGCCAGCCCCAGCCGAACAGGTCGGCGTCCGTGAGCAGCCCGCCCAGCAGCAGTCCGATCGCGGAGGCGAACCCGGCGACGGCCCCGTACATCCCGAAGGCGGCGCCGCGTTCCCGGCCCTGGAACAGCGTCCGGAACGAGCCGAGCACCTGCGGCAGCAGCACCGCGGCCATCACGCCCTGCACGGCCCGGGCCGCGATCAGCTGACCCGGAGACTGAGCGATTCCGCAGCCCAGACTGGCGAGTCCGAAGCCGGCGGTGCCGAGGAGGAAGAGGCGACGGCGGCCGAACCGGTCACCGAGGTGCCCGGAGACGATCAGCGTGGCGGCGAAACCCAGCAGGTAGGCGGAGACCAGCCACTGCAGGGCGTTCTGCGCGGCGTGCAGATCACGGCCGATGGAGGGGATCGCCACGTTGACGATCGTCCCGTCCAGCAGGTCCATCAGGGCCGCCACCATCATCACGGCGGCAGCGGCCCAGCGGCGCGGATACGGCTCCGCCACCGGTTCCGAGGTGGCGGCGAGGGTTGAGGTCATGGTGACTCCCGGCGACGACGGCCGTTGACACGGCGCGGATTTATTTCGTTCGGTCTAACGAAAGACTTCCATCGAGGGTGCCTTCGGCGCAAGTCCTTAGTTCGACCGAACGAAATATTTGCTAGCCTGGGGCCATGAACAGCGCTGACACGGACGGCACGGGCGAGGGTGCGGCAGCGGTCGGGAACGACGACGAGCGGCGGGCCAGGGCGCTGGAGCAGCTCATGACCGTGGGGCGGCAGCACAGCGCCGTCACGGTGATGTTCCACTCGGCGATCGCCGCGCAGCAGGGCCTGAACGCCACGGAGGAGAAGACCCTGGACTTCCTGGAGCGGCGCGGCCCGCTCACCGCTAAGGACCTCGCGGAGCTGACCGGTCTGGCTCCCGCGTCCGTGACGGGGCTCGTCGACCGCCTGGAGTCCAAGGGGTTCGTGCGCAGGGTCAAGCACCCCACGGACAAGCGGCGTGTGCTGGTGGAGCTGAACCAGCAGAAGCTCCGCGAACTCGCCGTGTTCTTCGAGGAGTGGGCGCGCGACATCGTCGAGGCGTGCGAGGAGTTCAGCGCGCAGGAGCTGGAGACCGTGGTCCGCTTCCTGTCCGTGATGTCCGAGCGGCAGAGCAAGTTCGTCGCCCGCCTGTCCGAATAGACCGCACGGCCCCTCGCCCCCGGCGCCACGGTCCCCGGCACTCGGCTCCGCGGCCCCCGGCCCCCGGCGCTCGGCGCTCGTCCCCACTCGGCGCTCGGCGCTCGGCCCCAGGTTCTACCCGGCCCCGTACACGGCCCCCGGCGCCTCCGCCTCCGCCAGCAGTTCCAGGACCGCCTCCCCCGCCTCGGCCGGGGACCACCGCGCGCCCTTGTCCGCCGTCGGGCCCCGCCGCCAGCCCTCCATGACGCTGATCCGGCCGCCCTCCGCCTCGAAGACCCGGCCGGTGACCCCGGCGCTCGCGGCGGAGCCGAGCCAGACGACCAGGGGGGAGACGTTCTCCGGGGCCATCGCGTCGAAGCCGCCGGCGGGTGCCGCCATCGCCTCGGCGAACGTCCCCTCGGTCATGCGGGTGCGCGCCGCGGGCGCGATGGCGTTGACCTGCACCCCGTGGCGTCCGAGTTCCGCCGCCGCGACCAGCGTCAGGGCGACGATGCCGGCCTTGGCCGCGCTGTAGTTGCCCTGCCCCACCGAGCCCAGCAGCCCCGCTCCGCTGCTGGTGTTGACGACGCGGGCGCAGGGGGTGCGCCCCGCCTTCGCCTCGGCGCGCCAGTGCGCCGCCGCGTGTTTCAGCGGCAGGAAGTGCCCCTTGAGGTGGACCCGCACGACGGCGTCCCAGTCGTCCTCGTCGAGATTGACCAGCATCCGGTCGCGCAGGAAGCCTGCGTTGTTGACGAGGGTGTCCACACGCCCGTACGCCTCCAGGGCGGCCGCCACCAGGGACGCGGCCCCCGCGCTCGTCGCGATGTCCCCGCTGTGCGCGATCGCTTCGCCACCGGCCGCGCGGATCTGCTCGACGACCCGCCCGGCCGGGCTGCCGGCGCCGGGCGTGCCGTCGAGGCCGACGCCGAGGTCGTTGACGACGACCCTCGCGCCCTCGGCGGCGAACGCGAGGGCGTGGGCGCGGCCGAGGCCCCGGCCCGCGCCGGTGACGATCACTACGCGGCCGTCGGCGACACCGGTCACGGCATGTCCCCTTTCCCCGCTTCCGAAGCTCCTCTTGTCCTTGTTTGCGCAGCGCCCCTTGCCCCTGTTCTTGTCGCGCCCCTGTTGACGGTCGCCGCGTCGAGGAACGCCGGGCGCTCCCCTCCCCCGTGGACCAGGAGGCTTGCGCCGGTGATGTACGCGGCGGCGTCGGAGGCGAGGAAGACGGCGGCCTCGCCGATGTCCGACGGCTCGGCGAGACGCCCGAGCGGGACGGTGCGGGAGACGGCCGCGATGCCGTCGGCGTCGCCGTAGTGGAGGGCGGACAGCTCGGTGCGGACCATCCCGACGACCAGCGTGTTGACCCGCACCTCGGGTGCCCACTCCACGGCCATGGAGCGGGCGAGGCTCTCCAGCCCCGCCTTGGCCGCCCCGTAGGCGGCGCTGCCCGGCGAGGGGCGACCGCCGCTCACACTGCCGATCATCACGATCGCCCCCCGGGCGCGCCGGAGGTGCTCGTACGCGGCGAGGGACACGGTCAGGGGCGCGAGGAGGTTGAGTTCCACGACCCGGGCGTGCCGTTCGGGCCCGGCGTCGGCGAGGAGCCGGTAGGGGGTGCCGCCCGCGTTGTTGACCAGTACGTCGACTCGGGGCAGCGCGGCGAAGAAGTCGCGTACGGCATCGGGGTCGCGCACATCGAGTGGGAGGAACTCGGTGCCGGGCAGGGGGACTTCGGGCGGACGGCGGGCGCATACGACGACCTGGGCTCCGGCCGCGACGAACGCCTGGGCGATTCCGGCGCCGACTCCGCGGGTGCCGCCGGTGACGAGTGCCGTACGGCCGCGCAGGTTGTCCACAGGCCCTCCCGTCGGCTCGCGACGACTGCTAGCTTCGAATCTCACCTAACAAACGTTTGGTGGAAAGGTAGCTGATGTGTCCATGAGTGTCTCCACCTCGTGCCCGGAAAAAGGGGTCGCCGTCGTCACGGTCGATTTCCCGCCGGTGAACGCGCTGCCGGTGGCCGGCTGGTTCGCGCTGGCCGAGGCCGTGCGCTCGGCGGGCCGCGACCGGGAGGTCCGCTGTGTCGTGCTGGCCGCGCAGGGGCGCGGTTTCAACGCGGGCGTGGACATCAAGGAGATACAGGCCGAGGGCAGCGGCGCGTTGGTGGGGGCGAACCGGGGGTGCTTCGAGGCGTTCGCTGCGGTGTACGAGTGCGAGGTGCCGGTCGTGGCGGCGGTGCAGGGTTTCTGCCTGGGCGGCGGGATAGGGCTGGTCGGCAACGCGGACGCGATCGTGGCGAGCGAGGACGCCGTCTTCGGGCTGCCCGAGCTGGACCGGGGCGCGCTGGGCGCGGCCACGCATCTGGCGCGGCTGGTGCCGCCGCATCTGATGCGTGCCCTCTACTACACCGCGCGCACGGTGACGGCGGCCGAGCTGCACGCGCACGGCGCGGTGTGGCGGGTCGTGCCGCGGGGCGGGCTCGGCGCGGCCGCGCTGGAACTGGCGGGTGAGATCGCCGCCAAGGACGGTGAGCTGCTCCGGCTCGCCAAGGCCGCCCTCAACGGGATCGACCCGGTCGATGTGCGGCGCAGCTACCGCTTCGAGCAGGGCTTCACGTTCGAGGCGAACCTCAGCGGTGCGGCCGGCCGGGTCCGGGACACCTTCGGGAAGGAGGGCGGATAGGTGGGGGACAAGACGATGACCGCCGAGGAGGTCGTCTCCCGGCTGGAGAGCGGCATGACCCTCGGCATCGGGGGCTGGGGGTCGCGGCGCAAGCCGATGGCCCTGGTGCGGGCGCTGCTCCGCTCCGGGGTCACCGATCTGACGGTCGTCTCCTGCGGCGGTCCCGACGTGGGCATGCTCGCGGCCACGGGGCGGGTCCGGAGGCTGGTCGCAGCGTTCACGACCCTCGACTCGATCCCGCTCGAACCGCACTTCCGGGCGGCCCGGGAGAGCGGTGCGCTGGAGCTGGTGGAGGTCGACGAGGCGATGTTCCTGTGGGGGCTGCGCGCGGCGGCGAACCGGCTGCCGTTCCTGCCGGTGCGGGCGGGCGTCGGCTCGGACGTGCTGCGGGTCAACCCCGGCCTGCGGACGGTGACGTCGCCGTACGGGGACGGGTGGTCCTTCGCCGGCGGCGGGACCGTCTCGCCCGGACCGCGCGAGGAGTTCGTGGCGATGCCGGCGCTGCGGATGGACGCCGTCCTGGTGCACGTCAACCGTGCCGACCGACTGGGCAACGGCCAGTACCTGGGCCCGGATCCGTACTTCGACGACCTGTTCTGTGAGGCGGCGGACGCGGCGTACGTCTCCTGCGAGCGGATCGTGGACACGGCGGAGCTGACGAAGGAGGCGGCGCCGCAGACCCTGCTGCTCAAGCGGCACGTCGTGACCGGGGTGGTCGAGGCTCCGAACGGCGCGCACTTCACCTCCTGCGCACCGGACCACGACCGGGACGAGGCGTTCCAGAGGCACTACGCGACCACCGAGTGGTCACAATTCGCCGGGCGGTTCCTCGCCGGGGACGAACACGCCTACCAGTCGGCCGTCCGGGCCTGGCACGAGGAGCGGTCATGAGCGCGGCGACCCGAGCCGAGTACTGCGTGATCGCGTGTGCCGAGGCGTGGCGCGGCGCCGGGGAGATCCTCGCAAGCCCCATGGGCCCGGTCCCCTCGATCGGGGCGCGGCTGGCCCGGCGGACCTTCTCCCCGGACCTGCTGCTCACCGACGGCGAGGCCATGCTGGTGGGCGTCGACGGCACGGTGGAGGGCTGGTTGCCGTACCGGCGGCATCTGGAGCTGGTGGCCGGCGGACGGCGGCACGTGATGATGGGCGCGAGCCAGATCGACCGCTTCGGCAACCAGAACATCTCGTGCATCGGGGACTGGGCGGCACCCCGGAGGCAGTTGCTCGGGGTGCGCGGGGCGCCGGTCAACACCCTCAACCATCCGACCAGTTACTGGATACCGCGGCATTCGCGGCGGGTGTTCGTCGAGCGGGTCGACATGGTGTGCGGGGTGGGGTACGACCGCGCGGCCCGGCATCCGGCCACAGCCCGCTTCCACCACATCGCGCGTGTCGTGTCCGACCTCGGTGTCTTCGACTTCGACACCCCGGACCGCTCGATGCGGCCGGCCTCGCTGCACCCGGGGGTGACGCCCGATGAGGTGCGGCGGGCGACGGGCTTCGAGCTGACGGTCCCCGACGACGTTCCGTACACCCGTGAACCGACGTCCCTGGAGCTGCGGTTGATCCGCGAGGTGATCGATCCCGAGGGGGTACGGGAGCGGGAGGTGCCCGATCGGGCCGGCGGGGGCGGTGGGCGCTGATGGACACGGCGTTCACGCGTCTCGTCGGGGTCCGGCATCCGGTGGTGCAGACGGGCATGGGCTGGGTGGCCGGGCCCCGCCTGGTCTGCGCCGCGGCGAACGCGGGTGCGCTCGGGATCCTCGGCTCCGCGACCATGACACCGGATCGGCTGCGGGAGGCGATACGGGAGGTCAGGGCACGGACGGACGCGCCGTTCGGGGTGAATCTGCGGGCGGACGCCCAGGACGCGGGCGACCGGGTGCGGATCCTCGTGGAGGAGGGCGTGCGGGTGGCGTCCTTCGCGCTGGCGCCGTCGGCCGGACTGATCGCCGAGCTGAAGGCGGCCGGGGTCGTCGTGATCCCGTCCGTGGGAGCGCGGCGGCATGCCGAGACGGTGGCTTCCTGGGGTGCGGACGCGGTGGTCGTGCAGGGCGGCGAGGGCGGTGGTCACACGGGTGAGGTGGCGACGTCCGTGCTGCTGCCGCAGGTGGTGGACGCGGTGGACATCCCGGTGGTGGCGGCGGGCGGCTTCCACGACGGGCGCGGGCTGGTCGCGGCGCTGGCGTACGGGGCGGCGGGCATCGCGATGGGCACGCGGTTCCTGCTGACCTCGGACTCGACGGTGCCCGAGGCGGTGAAGGCGTGCTATCTGGCGGCGTCGGTGCGGGATGTGACGGTGACGACGGCGGTGGACGGGCTGCCGCACCGCATGCTGCGCACGCCGTTCGTGGACTCGCTGGAGCGCGCGGGCCGGGTGCGGGCGCTGCTGCGGGCGGTGCGCCGGGCGTCGGCGTTCCGCAGGCTGTCGGGTCTGTCGTGGCCGCGGATGATCCGCGACGGGCTCGCCCTGAGGCACGGCAAGGACCTGAGCTGGGGGCAGGTGCTGCTCGCGGCGAACACGCCGATGCTGCTCAGGGCCGCGATGGTGGACGGGCGGACGGATCTGGGGGTGATGGCGTCCGGGCAGGTCGCCGGGGTGATCGACGACCTGCCGTCGTGCGCGGAGCTGGTGGAGCGGATCATGACGGAGGCGGAGGAGGTGCTGAGGTCCCTGGACCGGTTCAGAGCCGTTCGATGATCGTCACGTTGGCCTGGCCGCCGCCCTCGCACATCGTCTGCAGGCCCAGGTGGCCGCCGGTCCGTTCGAGTTCGTGGAGGAGGGTGGTCATCAGCCTGGCACCGGTGGCGCCGAGGGGGTGGCCGAGGGCGATGGCGCCGCCGTTGACGTTGACCTTCTCCGGGTCGGCGCCGGTCTCCTTCAGCCAGGCGAGCACGACCGGGGCGAACGCCTCGTTGATCTCGACGAGGTCGATGTCGTCGATCGTGAGCCCGGTCTTCTTCAGGGCGTGCGCGGTCGCCGGGATGGGAGCGGTCAGCATGCGGATGGGGTCCTCGCCGCGCGCCGACAGGTGGTGGATGCGGGCGCGGGGGGTGAGCCGGTGTTCCCGTACGGCCCGTTCCGAGGCCAGCAGCAGGGCCGCAGCGCCGTCGGAGACCTGCGAGGAGCAGGCGGCGGTGATGGTGCCGCCCTCCAGGACGGGCTTCAGCTCGGCCATCTTCTCCAGGGAGGTGTCCCGGCGCGGGCCCTCGTCGACCGTGACGTCCCCGTGGGCGACGGTCTCCTTCTCGAAGCGGCCCTCGTCGATGGCGCGCACCGCCCGCCGGTGCGAGCGGAGGGCGTATTCCTCCTGGTCGCGCCGGGTGATGCCCCACTTGGCGGCGATCATCTCGGCGCCGGCGAACTGGTTGACGGGTTGGTCGCCGTAGCGGGCACGCCAGCCCTCGCTGCCCGCGAACGGCCCCTCGGTCAGCCCGAGCGGTTCGGCGGCCTGACGGGAGGCGAAGGCGATCGGGATCTGCGACATGTTCTGCACGCCGCCCGCGACCACCAGGTCCTGGGTGCCGGACATGACGGCCTGTGCCGCGAAGTGCACGGCCTGCTGGGAGGAGCCGCACTGCCGGTCGACGGTCACGCCGGGCACCTCCTCGGGCAGCCCGGCGGCCAGCCAGCAGGTGCGGGCGATGTCCCCGGCCTGCGGCCCGACGGTGTCCAGGCAGCCGAGGACGACGTCCTCCACGGCGGCCGGGTCGACGCCCGAGCGCTCCATGAGGGCCTTCAGGACGTGTGCGCCCAGGTCGGCCGGGTGGACTCCGCTGAGCCCGCCCCGGCGCCGCCCGACGGGCGTACGGACCGCTTCGACGATGTAGGCCTCGGCCATGGTGGAACTCCCTCACACAGGACGACGGTTCCCATACGGCTGCTCATGTGCTGCTGTGCTCCTGCTGTTCTCGGCGTACGGCGATCCCGTCGAGCACCATGGACAAGTACTGGCGGGCGATCTCCTCCGGGCTGTGCTGTCCGCCGGGCCGGTACCAGGAGGCGGCGACCCACACGGTGTCGCGCACGAACCGGTAGGTGAGCCGGACGTCGAGGTCGGACCGGAAGACCCGGTCGGCGACCCCTCGTTCCAGGGTGGACAGCCATGCCTTCTCGAACTTGCGCTGCGACTCGGCGAGGAACGCGAACCGTTCCTGCGCCGCGAGCTGCCTGGACTCCTTCTGGTAGATCGCGACGGCCGCGCGGTGCCGGTCGATCTCCCGGAACGACTCGGTGACCAGCGCCTCCAGCGTCTCCCTCGGGCCGAGACCGGCGTCCAGGACGGTGTCGTAGCCGTCCCACAGCTCGTCCAGGAAGGTGCGCAGGATCTCCTCCAGCATCGACTCCTTGGAGTCGAAGTGGTAGTAGAGGCTGCCCGCGAGCATTCCGGCGTGGTCGGCGATCGTGCGGACGGTGGTGGCGTTGTAGCCCTGTTCGGCGAAGACCTCGGCGGCGGTGTCGAGGAGTTCGCGGCGGCGGGCGGGCGCGGCGGTCACCTGGGGCTTCTTGTTGGTCGGCACGGATCCATTGTGATCCCGGGGGCGCGGGTCCATCGCGGGGCTCAGGGGTGGCGGCTGCTGACGGCGACGACCTCGCCGGTCATGTAGGAGGAGTAGCCGGACGCCAGGAAGACGATCACGTTGGCCACCTCCCAGGGCTCGGCGTGCCGCCCGAAGGCCTCCTGAGCGGTCAGCTCCTGAAGCAGCTCGGGGGTCGTGACCTTCACCAGGTGCGGGTGCAGGGCGAGGCTCGGCGCGACGGCGTTGACCCGCACCCCGTATGCCGCCGCCTCCATGGCCGCGCACCGGGTCAGGGCCATCACGCCCGCCTTCGCGGCGGCGTAGTGCGCCTGTCCCTCCTGGGCGCGCCAGCCGAGCACGGAGGCGTTGTTGACGATCACGCCGCCGGTCTCCTTCATGGCGCGCAGGGCCGCGCGCAGGCACCGGAACGTGCCGTTCAGCGTCACGTCCAGCACGCGCGACCACTGCTCGTCGGTCATGTCCACGAGCGCGGCGGTGCCGCCCAGGCCGGCGTTGTTGACGACGATGTCGAGCCGACCGTGGGTCCGGGCGGCCGTGTCGAAGAGGGCGCGGACCTGGGAATCGTCGGTGACGTCGCACGGCAGTGCGGTCACCGCGTCCCCGAACTCCCCGGCCAGCTCCGCTTCGTACTGCTTGAGGCGGCGCACGTGCGCGTCGCTGATCAGGACGCGCGCGCCCTCCTCCAGGAACCGGCGAGCGGTGGCGCCGCCGATCCCGGCACCGGCCGCCGCGGTGATCACGGCGGTGCGCCCCCGCAGCAGCCCGTGGCCGGGCTCGTACGCCGGACTCTCGACGCCTGTCATGGGCCCACGCTAACCTACCAAACACTTGTTAGGGAAGATTAGGGAAGCACCGTGGAGGGACGGCGCCCGTGGACCTCACCCACTCCCCCGCCGACGAGGCCTTCCGCGCCGAGGCGCGGGCCTGGCTGGCCGCGCATGTGCCCGCCGCCCCGCTGCCCTCCCTGGAGACCGGGGAGGGGTTCGCGGCGCACCGGGCGTGGGAGGCGGAACTGGCCGCGGATCGCTGGTCGGTGGTGTCCTGGCCGGCGCGGTACGGCGGACGGGACGCGGGGCTGGTGCGATGGCTGATCTTCGAGGAGGAGTACTACGCGGCAGGCGCGCCGGGCCGGGTGAGCCAGAACGGGATCCATCTGCTGGCGCCGACCCTGTTCGAGCACGGCACCGAGGAGCAGCGGGCCCGGGTGCTGCCGCCGATGGCACGCGGGGAGGTGGTCTGGGCGCAGGCGTGGTCGGAGCCGGAGGCCGGTTCCGATCTGGCCTCCCTGCGGTCCAGGGCGGTGCGCACGGCCGGCGGCTGGCGTGTGAGCGGGCAGAAGGCGTGGTCGTCGCGTGCGGCCTTCGCGGACCGGGCGTTCGGGTTGTTCCGCAGCGATCCGGACGCTCCGAAGCCCCATCAGGGACTGACCTACCTCATGTTCGACCTGCGCGCGCCCGGCGTGACGGTCCGTCCGGTGGGCCGTCTCGACGGGAAGCCGGCATTCGCCGAACTGTTCCTGGACGAGGTGTTCGTGCCGGACGAGGACGTGATCGGTGCACCCGGTGAGGGATGGCGGATCGCGATGTCGACGGTCGGCGACGAGCGCGGGCTCACCCTGCGCTCTCCCGGGCGCTTCCTGGCAGCCGCCGACCGGCTGGTGGCGCTGTGGCAGGAGCAAGGCTCCCCGGCGCACGTGCGGGACCGGGTGGCCGACGCGGTGATCGGCGCACGCGCCTACCAGCTCTTCACGTACGCGGGCGCGTCCCGCTTCCTGCAGGGCGAACCGATGGGCCCGGAGGCGAGCATGAACAAGGTGTTCTGGTCGGAGTACGACATCGCGCTGCACGAGACGGCCCTCGATCTCCTGGGCGAGGAAGGCGAGTTGGCGGACGGCGACTGGGCGCAGGGGTACGTCTTCTCCCTCGCGGGCCCCGTCTACGCCGGCACGAACGAGATCCAGCGCGACATCATCGCCGAGCGCCTGCTCGGCCTGCCGAAGGGCCGCCGCTGATGCGCTTCCTGCCCACCGCGGAACAGCGTGCCTTCGCCCGCTCGTTGGACGCGCTGCTGACCGCCGCCGACACCCCCGCGGTCGCCCGGTCCTGGAGCGTCGGCGACCCGACGGCCGGGCGGGCGCTGTGGTCGCGGATCGCGGAGGCCGGCGTGTTCGCCCTGGCGATACCGGAGGCGTACGAAGGGGTGGGACCGCATCCGGTGGAACTGGCCCTGGCCTTCATCGAGTTGGGGCGCCACGCGATGCCGGGCCCGGTGGTGGAGACGGTGCTCGCGGCCGCCCTGCTCCGCGGGGCACCCGAGCGCGGCGGGGAGCTGCTGCCCGGATTGGCCTCGGGAAAGCGGCTGGCCACGGTGGCCGCGCCGTACGCGCTGGACGGGGATACGGCGGACGTCGTACTCGCGCTCAGGGACGGCGAGGTATGGCAGGCTCCCGGTGTGCGGGAGGTACGGCCGTCCCTGGACCCGGCCCGACGCCTGGCCGTCCCGCTCCCCGGCGGCGCACCGCTCTGCCGCGTCCCTCCGGACGCGGTCCTCTGGGCCCGCCTGGCCACCGCCGCCCAGGCCCTCGGCGTCGGTCTGGCTCTCCTGGAGAAGACCGTCACGTATGTCGGGCGGCGGGTGCAGTTCGGTGTGCCGATCGGCTCCTTCCAGGCCGTCAAACACCGGCTGGCCGATGCGAAGACCGCCCTGGAGTTCGCCCGCCCGCTGCTGTTCGGCGCCGCCCTGTCGATGACCCCGGCCGATGTGGCCGCCGCGAAGGTCGCGGCCTGTGAAGCGGCGTACGCGACCGCCCGGACGGCGCTGCAGTCGCACGGGGCGATCGGCTACACCTGCGAGTACGACCTCTCGCTGTGGCTCACCAAGGCCCGCGCGCTGCTCACGGCCTGGGGGACGCCCCAGGAATGCCGGGCCGCGGTCCTCGACGGGATCCGCCCCCGGGCGTAAGGGTGCTCACTCCACGATGCCCCGCGCCCGCGCCGCCGCCAGCCACTGCGGGAACTCGCTCACCAGACGGTCGTACAGCTCGGCGTCGGACACCTGCCGTGGGTCCGTACCGGCGTGGAAGAACCCGGCGTTGTCGACGACCCGCCGCTGCGGCACCGCGAGCTCGTCGAGCTTGCGCAGGAAGTCGAACTGCCTGCTGTCCGGGTCCCCGAACCCGATGAACTGCCAGAACATCGGCAGCTTCGCCGCCTTGCAGAGATGGCGCTCCGCGGCGAACTTGCTGATGGGGCCGCCGTCGGTCTGGAAGACGACCAGGGCGGGGTTCTGCGAGCCGCTGTCGAGGTAGTGGTCGATGACGGCGTCCATCGCGAGGTGGTAGCTGGTCTTGCCCATGTGCCCGAGCCCGGACACGATCCGGTCGATGCGGCCCCGGTGGCCGGCCAGGGAGATGTCGGAGACGGCGTCGACGTCGGTGGAGAAGAACACCACCGGCACGCTTCCGTCGTCGTCGAGGTGCGCGGCCAGCCCGAGCACGCGTTCGGCGAGGGCTTGCACACTGCCGTCCTCGTAGTACGGCCGCATGGACCCGGAGTAGTCGACCACGAGGTAGACGGCGGCCCGCTGCCCGTCGAGCCCGTGCTTGCGCAGCGAGACCCCGGCGGTCTTGTACAGGCTGACCAGCGCGGGCGCGGTCTGTTCGACCTTGGTCAGACTGATCGCGGCCATGCCGATCCCCCTTCGGTGCGGTGCGGGAACGCCGAGGCTACGGCACGTCGGCCTCTCGCCTCCACGCGGGCGGGCCGATGACCGGGGGGCGAGGTGACGCAGTCGACCGGCTGGGCGATGAGCGCCCGAAAAGGCGGCGGCGCCTGCCGATTCGTCCGGTCGGGGACAAGGTGGCAGGCGCCGTCTCGGGGGGCCTGGGGGGATACCCCCCAGACACCAGCCCGTACGCCTTTGTACGGGACGTTTTCGGTGAGGGGCCGTCAGACCGTCAGCGCGCGGTCCGTCGGCCGGATCGGGGCCGGCAGGTCGCTGGCGCCGGTGAGGTAGCGGTCGACGCCCCGGGCGGCCGAGCGGCCCTCGGCGATCGCCCACACGATCAGCGACTGGCCGCGGCCCGCGTCACCGGCCACGAACACGCCCGGCACGTTCGTCTGGAAGTCGGCGTCGCGCGCGATGTTGCCGCGCTCGTCCAGTGCCAGACCGAGCTGCTCGACCAGGCCGTTCTGCTGGTCGGTGCCGGTGAAGCCCATGGCGAGGGTGACCATCTGGGCCGGGATCTTCCGCTCCGTGCCCGGCTTCTGGGTCAGCTTGCCGTCCACGAACTCGACCTCGGCCAGGTGCAGCCACTGCACGTTGCCGTCCTCGTCGCCCTCGAAGTGGGTCGTCGAGGCGGAGTAGATCCGCTCGCCGCCCTCCTCGTGGGCCGAGGTGACCTTGTAGAGGATCGGGAAGGTGGGCCAGGGCTGGTTCGTCGGGTGCCGCTCGTCGTTCGGGCGGGGCATGATCTCCAGCTGGGTGACCGAGGCCGCGCCCTGGCGGTGGGCCGTGCCCACACAGTCCGCGCCCGTGTCACCGCCGCCGATCACGACCACGTGCTTGCCCTCGGCGGAGATCGGGGAGGTGACGTAGTCGCCCTCCTGGACCTTGTTGGCCAGGGGCAGGTACTCCATCGCCTGGTAGATGCCCTTGAGCTCACGGCCGGGGACCGGCAGGTCGCGGGCGGTGGTGGCGCCCGCGGCGATCACGATCGCGTCGTACCGCTTGCGCAGGTCGGACGCCTTGAGGTCGCGGCCGATCTCGATGCCCGTACGGAAGCGGGTGCCCTCCGCGCGCATCTGCTCGATACGGCGGTTGATGTGCCGCTTCTCCATCTTGAACTCGGGGATGCCGTAGCGGAGGAGGCCGCCGATGCGGTCCGCGCGCTCGTAGACGGCGACGGTGTGGCCCGCCCGCGTGAGCTGCTGGGCGGCGGCCAGACCGGCCGGGCCCGAGCCGATGACCGCGACCGTCTTGCCCGACAGGCGCTCCGGGGCCTGCGGCTTGACGTCACCGCTGTCCCACGCCTTGTCGATGATCGAGACCTCGACGTTCTTGATGGTGACCGGCGGCTGGTTGATGCCGAGCACGCACGCCGACTCGCACGGAGCGGGGCACAGGCGGCCCGTGAACTCCGGGAAGTTGTTCGTGGCGTGCAGCCGCTCCGAGGCGGCCGTCCAGTCCTCGCGGTAGGCGTAGTCGTTCCACTCGGGGATCAGGTTCCCGAGCGGACAGCCGTTGTGGCAGAACGGGATGCCGCAGTCCATGCACCGGCTGGCCTGCTTGCTGATGATCGGCAGCAGGGAGCCGGGGACGTAGACCTCGTTCCAGTCCCGGACGCGCTCCTCCACGGGGCGGGACTTGGCGACCTCGCGGCCGTGGTTCAGGAAGCCCTTGGGATCAGCCATTGGTCGCCGCCTCCATCATCTTCTCGTGGGTCTCGGTCTCGGTCAGACCGGCTCGCTCGGCGGCGTCCTTGGCGGCGAGCACTGCCTTGTACGTGCTGGGAATGATCTTGCTGAAGCGGGTCACGGCCGTGTCCCACTCGGCGAGGAGCTTCTCGGCCACGGTCGAGCCGGTCTCCTCCTGGTGGCGGCGCACCACGTCGTGCAGCCACTGCCTGTCGGCGTCGTCCAGGGCCTCGACGGCCCCCAGGTTGCCGGCGTTGACGTTGTCGCGGTCCAGGTCGATGACGTACGCGACACCGCCCGACATACCGGCCGCGAAGTTGCGGCCCGTCTCGCCGAGGACCACCGCGTGGCCACCGGTCATGTACTCGCAGCCGTGGTCGCCCACGCCCTCCGCGACGACCAGCGCGCCGGAGTTGCGGACGCAGAACCGCTCGCCGACCTTGCCCCGCAGGAACATCTCGCCGCCGGTGGCGCCGTAGGCGAGGGTGTTGCCCGCGATGACGCTGTACTCGGCGAGGTGGTCGGCCGCGCGGTCCGGGCGGACGACGATCCGGCCGCCGGAGAGGCCCTTGCCGACGTAGTCGTTGGCGTCGCCCTCCAGCCGCAGGGTGACACCGCGCGGCACGAAGGCGCCGAAGGACTGACCGGCGGAGCCGGTGAAGGTGATGTCGATGGTGTCGTCGGGCAGTCCTGCACCGCCGAACTTCTTCGTCACCTCGTGGCCGAGCATGGTGCCGACCGTGCGGTTGATGTTGCGGATCGCGACCTGGGCGCGCACCGGCTGGGCGTCGGCGGCCGAGTCCGCGGACAGCGCGTCGGCGGCGAGCTTGATCAGCTCGTTGTCGAGCGCCTTCTCCAGACCGTGGTCCTGCGCGATCACCTGGTGGCGCACCGCGCCCTCGGGCAGCTCGGGCACGTGGAACAGCGGCTCCAGGTCCAGGCCCTGCGCCTTCCAGTGGTCGACCGCGCGGGTCACGTCGAGGACCTCGGCGTGGCCGACGGCCTCCTCGATGGAGCGGAAGCCCAGCTCGGCCAGCAGCTCGCGGACCTCCTCCGCGATGAACTGGAAGAAGTTCACGACGAACTCGGCCTTGCCGGAGAACCGCTCGCGCAGCACCGGGTTCTGGGTGGCGATGCCGACCGGGCAGGTGTCCAGGTGGCAGACGCGCATCATCACGCAGCCGGAGACGACGAGCGGAGCGGTCGCGAAACCGAACTCCTCGGCGCCGAGCAGCGCGGCGATGACCACGTCACGGCCGGTCTTGAGCTGGCCGTCCGTCTGGACCACGATCCGGTCGCGCAGGCCGTTGAGCAGCAGGGTCTGCTGGGTCTCGGCGAGGCCGAGCTCCCAGGGACCGCCCGCGTGCTTCAGCGACGTCAGCGGCGAGGCGCCGGTGCCGCCGTCGTGGCCGGAGATCAGGACGACGTCCGCGTGCGCCTTGGAGACACCCGCGGCGACCGTGCCGACGCCGACCTCGGAGACCAGCTTGACGTGAATCCGCGCCTGCGGGTTCGCGTTCTTCAGGTCGTGGATGAGCTGCGCCAGGTCCTCGATGGAGTAGATGTCGTGGTGCGGCGGCGGAGAGATGAGTCCCACGCCCGGCGTCGAGTGCCGGGTCTTGGCCACCCACGGGTAGACCTTGTGGCCGGGGAGCTGGCCGCCCTCACCGGGCTTGGCGCCCTGGGCCATCTTGATCTGGATGTCGTCCGCGTTGACCAGGTACTCGCTCGTGACACCGAAGCGGCCGGAGGCCACCTGCTTGATCGCCGAGCGGCGCGCCGGGTCGTACAGGCGCTCCGGGTCCTCGCCGCCCTCACCGGTGTTGGACTTGCCGCCGAGCTGGTTCATGGCGATGGCGAGGGTCTCGTGCGCCTCCTGGGAGATGGAGCCGTACGACATGGCGCCCGTGGAGAACCGCTTGACGATCGACGAGACCGGCTCGACCTCCTCGATCGGGATCGGCCCCCGGTCCGACTTGAAGCCGAACAGGCCGCGCAGCGTCATCAGGCGCTCGGACTGCTCGTTCACACGGGCCGTGTACTTCTTGAAGATGTCGTACCGGCCGGTGCGCGTGGAGTGCTGGAGGCGGAAGACCGTCTCCGGGTCGAACAGGTGCGGTTCGCCCTCGCGGCGCCACTGGTACTCGCCGCCGATCTCCAGCGCGCGGTGCGCGGGAGCGATGCCGGAGGCCGGGTAGGCCTTGGCGTGGCGGGCGGCGACCTCCTGGGCGATGACGTCGATGCCGACGCCGCCGATCTTGGTGGCCGTGCCGTTGAAGTACTGCTCGACGAAGTCCTCGTCCAGGCCGACGGCCTCGAAGACCTGGGCGCCGCGGTAGGAGGCGACGGTGGAGATACCCATCTTGGACATGACCTTCAGCACGCCCTTGCCGAGGGCGTAGATCAGGTTGCGGATGGCCTTCTCGGGCTCGACGCCCGGCAGGAACGTGCCCGCGCGGACCAGGTCCTCGACGGACTCCATCGCCAGGTACGGGTTGACGGCGGCGGCGCCGTAGCCGATGAGCAGGGCGACGTGGTGGACCTCGCGGACGTCGCCGGCCTCGACCAGCAGGCCCACCTGGGTGCGCTGCTTGGTGCGGATGAGGTGGTGGTGGACGGCCGCGGTGAGCAGCAGCGACGGGATCGGCGCGTGCTCGGCGTCCGAGTGGCGGTCGGAGAGGACGATCAGGCGGGCGCCGTTCTCGATGGCCGCGTCGGCCTCGGCGCAGATCTCCGCGAGGCGCGCGGCGAGGGCGTCGCCACCGCCGTGCACCCGGTACAGGCCGGAGAGGGTGGCGGCCTTGAAGCCGGGCATGTCGCCGTCGGCGTTGATGTGGATGAGCTTGGCCAGCTCGTCGTTGTCGATCACTGGGAAGGGCAGCACGACGCTGCGGCAGGAGGCCGCGGTCGGCTCGAGCAGGTTGCCCTGGGGGCCCAGCGAGGAACGCAGGGAGGTGACCAGCTCCTCGCGGATCGCGTCCAGCGGCGGGTTGGTGACCTGGGCGAAGAGCTGGGTGAAGTAGTCGAAGAGCAGGCGCGGACGCTCGCTCAGCGCGGCGATGGGCGAGTCGGTGCCCATGGAGCCGATCGGCTCGGCGCCGGTCTTCGCCATCGGCGCGAGGATGACGCGCAGCTCCTCCTCGGTGTAGCCGAAGGTCTGCTGGCGGCGGGTGACCGAGGCGTGGGTGTGCACGATGTGCTCGCGCTCGGGCAGGTCGCCCAGCTCGATCTCGCCGGCCTCCAGCCATTCGGCGTACGGCTGCTCGGCGGCGAGGGCCGCCTTGATCTCGTCGTCCTCGATGATGCGGTGCTCGGCGGTGTCCACGAGGAACATGCGGCCGGGCTGCAGGCGGCCCTTGCGGACGACCTTGGCCGGGTCGATGTCCAGGACGCCAACCTCGGAGGCGAGCACGACGAGGCCCTCGTCGGTCACCCAGTAGCGGCCCGGGCGCAGGCCGTTGCGGTCGAGCACGGCGCCGACCTGGACGCCGTCGGTGAAGGTGACGGTGGCCGGGCCGTCCCAGGGCTCCATCATCGTGGAGTGGTACTGGTAGAAGGCGCGCCGGGCCGGGTCCATGGAGTCGTGGTTCTCCCACGCCTCCGGGATCATCATCAGCACGGAGTGCGGCAGGGAGCGGCCGCCGAGGTGCAGCAGCTCGAGCACCTCGTCGAAGGACGCGGAGTCGGAGGCGTCCGGCGTGCAGATCGGGAAGATCCGCTCCAGCTTCTCCTGCGGGCCGAACAGGTCGGAGACGAGCTGCGACTCGCGGGCGCGCATCCAGTTGCGGTTGCCCTTGACCGTGTTGATCTCGCCGTTGTGCGCGACGAAGCGGTACGGGTGGGCGAGCGGCCAGCTCGGGAAGGTGTTCGTGGAGAACCGCGAGTGGACCAGCGCGATGGCGGTGGCGAAGCGGCGGTCGGACAGGTCCGGGAAGAAGGGCTCGAGCTGGCCGGTGGTCAGCATGCCCTTGTAGACGATCGTGCGCGCGGACAGCGACGGGAAGTACACGCCGGCCTCGCGCTCGGCGCGCTTGCGCAGCACGAACGCCTTGCGGTCGAGGTCGATGCCCTTGCTCGCCCCGTCCGTGACGAAGAGCTGGCGGAAGGCCGGCATCGTGGAGCGCGCGGTGGCGCCGAGCAGTTCGGGGGCGACCGGGACCTCGCGCCAGCCCAGGACGGTCAGGCCCTCTTCGGCGGCGAACGTCTCGATCTTCGAGACGGCCTCGGTGGTGTCGTCCACGGGCAGGAAGGCGATGCCGACGGCGTAGGCACCCGCCTCGGGCAGCTCGAATCCGGCCACCTCGCGGAAGAAGGCGTCGGGCACCTGGGAGAGGATGCCGGCGCCGTCACCCGAGTCGGGCTCGGAGCCGGTGGCACCGCGGTGTTCCAGGTTGCGCAGAACCGTGAGCGCCTGCTCGACCAGCGCATGGCTCGCCTCGCCGGTGAGGGTGGCCACGAAGCCGACGCCACAGGCGTCGTGCTCGTTGCGGGGGTCGTACATACCCTGCGCAGCAGGGCGAGCATCCATGAAGGACCAGTTCTGGCCATTCGCGGAGTGCTGGGACGGCTGGCGCGGCGTACGCATCGGCTCTCCCGTCGTCGTCATGTGGCATGTGCAGGTGCCGAGGGACGACGTTGGCCCTCTGCGAAGAGTCAAAATTTCGTGCAGGTTACATGATGGAGCGGTTCTCGGGAACCGGGATAGACCGTTCCAACATGCGGACATCGCCTGCGTGGCGCGGGTTCCACGCACGGCGATGAAGTAGAGGGGGCACAAGCGGACAGATCAGTGTCCGTCGGGCCGGGTGCGGAGGGCAACATCGCCCACCGTGAGGGGTGCGGAGCAGGCGTCATTGCCCGCGGCGCTTACGGCTCATGCCCGCTCGTCAAGCGAGCGAAACCGTGGAGTAACAACTATTTATGCGGTCCCTCGCATAAATAGCCCGCCGCTATCGTACGGCCGTACCGAACAAAGTGCCCAGGACGTACGTCACACCCGCCGCGGCGCCACCGAGGGCGAGCTGCCGCAGCCCGCTGTACCACCAGCTTCGCGCGGTCACCTTGGCCACGACCGCGCCGCACGCGAACAGCCCGAGGAGGGCGAGGAGAACGGCCGGCCACAGCGCGTGGGCGCCGAGCAGGTAGGGCAGGAGGGGCAGCAGGGCGCCGAGGGCGAAGGACCCGAAGCTGGAGACGGCGGCCACCAACGGGGAGGGCAGGTCGCCGGGGTCGATGCCGAGTTCCTCGCGGGCGTGTATCTCGAGGGCCTGCTCGGGGTCGCGGGAGAGCTGCCTGGCGACCTCACGGGCCAGGGCGGGCTCGACACCCCGGGCCTCGTACAGGGCGGCCAGCTCCTTCTCCTCGTCCTCCGGGTGCTTCCTCAGTTCGCGCCGCTCGACGTCGAGCTCCGCCTCGACCAGCTCCCGCTGCGAGGCGACGGAGGTGTACTCCCCGGCGGCCATGGAGAAGGCCCCGGCGGCCAGACCCGCCAGACCTGTGATGATGATGGTCTGCTGGCTCACGGAACCGCCCGCGACGCCTGTCATCAGGGCCAGGTTGGACACCAGCCCGTCCATCGCACCGAAGACGGCCGGGCGCAGCCAGCCACCGTTGACGTCCCGGTGGGTGTGGTTGTCCCGGTGCGCCTCGTGCAGCGTCGCCTCGGTCTCGATGATGGCCATGCGGTCCCCCAGGGAAGCTTAGGCAAAGCTCAGTTTGGACAAGTTCTATCTTTCGACAACACAGAACCTACGCCTTGAATTTCCGTCCCGCCAGCAAGGAAAGGCTCGGCTAACCTGCACTTTTGCCGTTTCTCGCTCATTCGTGTGGAGAGGCGCTCAGATGCCGGACGGGTGATGCTGTCCCGTACGAGGCTCGGGACGGCGGTTCCGGGGGGACAGATCCGCACAGGGGGCGCCCGAGAGAAGAGGCACCGTATGGCCATCGCCTGCAGTCCCCCGTCACCGGCGCCCGACGACGCCCCCGGTCCCCGGGAGCGGGCGCGCGGCGCGTTGCTCGGCCTCGCCGTCGGAGACGCGCTGGGGGCACCCGCCGAGAACCTGGACCCGTCCGAGATCCGCGCGCGCTGGGGCGGCATCACGGGTTTCGTCACCGAGCGTCCGTGCGGCACGGACGACACCGAGTACGCCATCTTCTCGGGGCTGCTGCTGGCCCGGCACGGCTCGGCGCTCACCGTGGCGCACGTGGAGGCGGCCTGGCACGAGTGGATCGCGAACCGGGACGAGGGGCCGTTCCGGGGGGCGGGCTTCAGCGAGCGCGGGACGCTGGAAAACCTGCGCCGGGGCCTTGCCGCTCCCGTCTCGGCGCAGCACCGGCACGCCTGGAGCGACGGTCTCGCCATGCGCGCGGCGCCCTTCGGGGTCTTCGCGGCGGGTCGCCCGGCGGAGGCGGCGCGGCTGGTGGCGATCGACGGCTCGGTGAGCCACGAGGGGGAGGGCATCCACGGCGGCCGGGCGGTCGCGGCCGGCGTCGCGGCGGCGATGGCCGGTGCGTCGGCGAGCGCCGTGGTGACCGCGGCGCTCGGGGTGGTCCCCGAGGACTCGTGGACCGCGCGCTCGCTGCGCCGCGCGGTCGCCGTGGCCCACCGGGGACCCCGTGCGGTCCGCTCCGCGGTGGTGATCGACGGATACCCCTGGGCGGACCTCGCACCGGAGGCGGTCGCTCTGGCGTTCGGCGCGTACCTGGCGGCTTCCGGCGACTTCCGGGAGTCGGTGCTCACCGCGGTCAACATGGGCCGCGACGCCGACACCACGGCCGCGGTCGCGGGCGCCCTGGCGGGCGCGACGCGCGGGATCTCGGCGATCCCCCGGGAGTGGGCGGCGGAGATCGGACCGGCACGGGGGAGCTGCCTGCCGTCGGTGGCCGGGCACCACGTACTGGACGTGGCGGAGCTGCTGACCCCCGGGGACGGGGCGCGGCGGGGGGCGGAGGGCGCGGGGATCCGGGAGGCGGGGTGGGGCGTACGGGGACGGGGAGTCGTAGGGCTTGGCGGCGAGGGAGAGGGGACCCTGCGGCGTGACGCACGGGCGCCGCTCGGTGCGGTGGTCTGCGACCGGACGGAGGGGGAGCCGTGAGCGGGCCGCGGCGGATCGAGGGTCTGCTGCTCGGGCTCGCCGTCGGCGATGCCGCCGGGTGGCCCGCCGCCCGGCACCGGGCCGCGCGGATGCCCGAGTGGACCCGGCGGCTGACCCGGGAGCTGGACGCCTTCGCCGAGCAGAACGCGACCACCACGCTGCCCGTGCCGATCGCCCTCAACCAGTCGCCGGAGCCCCTGCGGCTCGGGCCGTCGGACGACGCCGAGTGGGCGGCGTTCACGGCCGAGGCTCTGCTGCGCGCCCGGGACACCGGCGCGCTCGACGCCCTCGACCGGCAGCGCGGAATGCCCGCCGCCCTCGACCGGCAGCGCGAAACACCCGCCGCCCTCGACCGGCGACGCGAAACACCCGTCGCTCTCGACCGGCAGCGCGAAACGCCCGTCGCCCTCGACCGGCAGTACGCACTGCGTGCCGCCCTCGACCGGTCCTGGACCGACCTCGCCGCCGCGGCCGCCGCGCCCGACCGTGCTCCCGGGGCGAGGCCGGCCGCCGTGCCGTTGCGCGCCCGCATCTCCGTCCGCGCGGGCCTCGGCAACCTCGCCACCGGGCTGCGTCCGCCCGCCACCGGTCACGACAACCCGCACTACTTCGACGACGCGGCCTGCGTACGGGCCTGCGCGCTCGCCGTGGCCCACCCCGGCGAGCCCCAACTCGCCGCCGAACTGGCCGAGTTCGACGCCCGTTACACCCAGGACGGCGACGGTGTGCACGGCGCCCGCGCCATGGCCGCGGCCCTCTCGCTCGCCCTGTCCGGGGAGCCGCTCGACCTCTGCGTGACGGCCGCGCTGGCCGAGCTCCCGGAGTCCACCGAGATCGGCCGCAACGCCCGGCACGCACTGAAACTGGTCCACGGCGGCAAGGGGGCCTTCTGCGCCGTCCCCCTGCTGGAACACCAGATCGTCGACCACGTCTACAGCTACGGCGTCGCGGCGGCCGAAACCGTCCCGGTCGCGCTCGCCCTGGCGACGGCGGCCCGCGGGCGGATCACGGAGGCCGTGCCCGCAGCCGCCTGCCTGTCGCGGGTCGCCGACTCCGCCCCGGCCCTCGCGGGGGCGCTGACCGGTGCCCTCGGCGGCGGCGCGGTGATCCCGCCCTCCTGGCGCGACGCCTGCCGCACCCTCGCGGGCTGCGCGCTGCCCCACCTGACCGGCACGGATCTCGTACACCTCGCCGAACTCCTGGAGACGGGGGAACTGACGGCCCACGGTGGATGATTCGGGCATGACGCCCACTCCTGACGAGACGGTCCCTCTGGACGAACGCATCACCGGCGCCCTGGTCGGCGCCGCCGTCGGCGACGCCCTCGGCGGTCCCGTCGAGGGCTACTCCCCCGAGCAGATCGTCGAACGGCACGGCGGCCGGGTGCACGGGATCGTCGGCCCCTGGCACGGCGACGCGTGGCGCACGGCCCGCCCCGTCGCCCCGTACCACAAGGGCGACGGCCACGTCACCGACGACACGTTGATGACGCACGCGCTGGTACGGGTGTACGCGGCCGTCCGCGACCACCTCGACGCGTACGCGATCGCCGAGCACCTGGTCCCGGACCTCATGTCGAACCCGCGCTGGATCCCTGAGCTGGAGGCGGAGGCACTCCCGCTGCACCGCGTCTTCCTCGCCGAGAAGTGGCTCGTGACACGGCTTCACCACGCCCATGCGGACCCGCGGGAGGCGGGCGTCGGCAACATCGTCAACTGCGGTGCCGCGATGTACATGGCGCCGGTCGGTCTGGTCAACGCGGCCCATCCCGAGGGCGCGTACGCCGAGGCCCTGGACGTGGCGGGCGCCCACCAGTCGTCGTACGGCAGGGAGGCGGCCGGGGTGCTCGCGGCGGCGGTGGCGGCGGCCTGCGCACCGGGCGCGACACCGGACTCGGTGGTGGCCGCGTGCCTGTCGGTGGCCAGGGACGGGACGCGCGCCGCGATCGAGACGGTCTGCGACACGGCCTCCCGCTACACGGACTACGAGTCGGCGCTGCGACCGCTGCGCGAGGCGGTGGCGCCGTACGACACCGTCGGCCCCGACTACCGCGCCCCGTCCCTGGGCGCCCGCCGCCCGTCCCGGCTGCACGCCATCGAGGAACTCCCCGTGGCGCTCGGGATGATGGTCGTGGCGCGCGGGGACTACCGTCACGCGGTGCTCGGCTCGGTGAACTACGGCCGGGACTGCGACTCCATCGCCACGATGGCGGGCGCGGTCACGGGCGCGCTGGGGTCGCAGGTCCCGTCCGACTGGGCGAAGGCGGTCGCGGAGGCGAGCCGCCTCGATCTGCACGCGCCGGCCCGGACGCTCACGGAGGTCGCCCGGGAGGTCTTCGCCCGGGACGTACGCCGCCGCCGGTCCCACGAGGCGGCCTTCGCCGCGCTGGGAGGCTGAGGTGCTCCGACTGACCTGGGTCCAGCCGGAGGACCTCCTCGGCCACGAACTCCGCCAGGCGGAACAGGACGGCCGGGAGCCGTCGACGATCGCGGCGAGGTGGAGGGCGGCGGGCGGCCCACCGGCTCCCGACAGCGCCGGCGCGTCCCCGGAACCGGCGTCCCCGTACCTGCGCCTGCTGGCGAAGGACTTGCTGGACGAACTGGCGGACCTGCCGAGCCGCTTGAGGGACCACGAGCCGACGGAGCTGGACCGGATCAAGGCGCTGTGCACGGACTGGCCTTCGGTGGACGCCGGGGGCACCCCCGCCGGGGGAGGCACCCTGCCCGCGCCGGGGGGCGAAACCCGCCCCCGGGCAATGCCCACCGAGGCGCGGTTCGAAGCCGCCTGGCTCGGCAGAGCCGCCGGCTGCCTGCTCGGCAAACCGGTGGAGAAGCTCCCCCTGGACGGCATCCGCCGACTCGCCGAGGCCACCGGCAACTGGCCCCTGAACACCTGGTTCACGGCCCGAGGAGTCCCACGAGAACTGTCGGAGGCCTACCCCTGGAACCGCCGCTCCGCGGCCACCTCCCTCGCCGAGAACATCGACGGCATGCCCGAGGACGACGACCTCAACTACCCCCTGCTGAACCTGCTGTTGCTCGCTCGCCACGGCAAGCACTTCACCACCGCCGACGTCGCCCGCCTCTGGCTGGACGAACTCCCCGCCGCCCGCACCTTCACCGCGGAACGCGTCGCCTACCGCAACCTCCTCTGCGGCATCGAACCCCCGCGCACCGCCCGCCACCGCAACCCCTTCCGCGAATGGATCGGCGCCCTCATCCGCGCCGACGTCCACGGCTGGACCAACCCCGGCGACCCGGCCGCCGCCGCGGAACAGGCCCACCGCGACGCCACCCTCACCCACACCGCGAACGGCGTCTACGCGGCCATGTTCACCGCGGCCGCCATCGCCGAGGCGGCCACCGGCGTCCACGACGTCCACCACTGTCTGCGCACCGGCCTCAGGGTCGTGCCGCCCGCCTCCCGCCTCGCCCGCGCGGTCCGCCACGCCATCCGGCTGGCCGCCTCCACGCCCTCTTTCGACGCGGTGGTCGACGCACTGCACGCCACCCACCGCGGCTACCACTGGGTCCACGCCGTCCCCAACACCGCACTGATCGCCGCCGCCCTCACCCACGCCGACGGGGACTTCACCCGATCCGTCTGCCGTGCGGTCTCCGGTGGGTGGGACACCGATTCCAACGGCGCGACGGCCGGCAGCATCGCCGGACTGCTGGCGGGACACCCCACCGCGCTCCCCGACCGCTGGACCACCCCCCTCAAGAACCGGCTCACCACGTCCGTCGGCGACTTCAACGGCGTCGGTTTCGACGCCCTGGCCCACCTCACCCACCGGGAGGCCCACCGCTCATGACCGCACCCCTCGCCGGCCTCCGCGTCCTCGACCTCGCGACCCTCTTCGCCGGTCCCCTCACCGCCACCCTGCTCGGCGACTTCGGCGCCGACGTCATCAAGGTGGAGCACCCGGTCCGGCCCGACCCCTCCCGCGGCCACGGCCCGACGAAGCACGGGGTGGGACTGTGGTGGAAGCTGCTCGGCCGCAACAAGCGCACGATGACCCTGGACCTGTCGAAGCCCGGCGGCCGCACGGCGCTGCTGCGACTCGCCGCGACCGCCGACGTGATCGTCGAGAACTTCCGCCCGGGCACCCTGGAGCGGTGGGCCCTGGGCTGGGACGAGCTGTCGGCCGTCAACCCCCGGCTGGTGCTCGCCCGGGTGACCGCGTTCGGCCAGTTCGGCCCGTACGCGCACCGGCCCGGCTTCGGCACGCTGGCGGAGGCGATGAGCGGCTTCGCGGCGATCACCGGTGAGCCGGACGGGCCGCCGACGCTTCCGCCGTTCGGATTGGCCGACTCGATCGCGGCCCTGGCGACGGCGTACGCGGTGATGACGGCACTCGCGGCCCGGGAGCGCACCGGGGCGGGGCAGGTGGTGGACATGGCGATCATCGAGCCGATCCTCACGGTCCTCGGCCCGCAGCCGATCTGGTACGACCAACTGGGCCACGTCCAGGGGCGCACCGGCAACCGCTCGCAGAACAACGCCCCGCGCAACACCTACCGCACGGCGGACGGCGGCTGGGTCGCCGTCTCGGCCTCCGCCACGTCCGTCGCCGAGCGCGTGATGCGTCTGGTCGGCCGCCCGGACCTGGCCGAGGAGCCGTGGTTCGCGACGGGCGAGGAGCGGGCCCGGCACGCGGACGTCCTCGACGAGGCCGTCGGCGGGTGGATCGCCTGCCGGACCCGCACGGAGGTGCTGAAGGCGTTCGAGGACGCGGAGGCCGCGGTCGCACCGGTGCAGGACGTGCGCGAGGTGATGACCGACCCGCAGTACGCGGCGCTGGGCACGATCACCACGATCCCCGACGACCCGGAACTGGGCCCGCTGCGCATGCAGAACGTCCTGTTCCGCCTCTCCGCCACGCCCGGCGCGATCCGCTGGGCCGGTCGTCCGCACGGGGCGGACACACGGGCGGTCCTGACCGAGCTGGGCCTGACGGCCTCCGAGATCGCCGCGCTCGAGGCGGAGGGCGCGCTGTGACCCCGCTCACCCTGCTGTACGCGCCCGGGGACCGCCCGGAGGTGGTGGGCAAGGCGCTCGCATCCGGGGCGGACGTGGTGCTGGTCGATCTGGAGGACGCGGTCGCGCCGGACCGCAAGGCGTACGCGCGGGCGGCGACGGTGGAACGTCTGACGCAGCGCGCACCGGTTCCGGTCCACGTCCGCGTGAACGCGCTGGACAGCCCGTGGGGCGAGGCGGACCTCACGGCGCTCAGGGCGCTTGCGGGCGTCACGGGTCTGCGCCTGCCGAAGGTGACGTCGCCGTCGGACGTCGTCCGCGCCGCGCGACGTGCCGTCCGGGCGGACGGCTCGGTCGTCCCCCTCTACGCCCTGCTGGAGACGGCCCTGGGGGTGGAGCGGGCGTTCGCGATCGCGTCGGCGCATCCGGCGGTGCGGGGCATCGCGCTCGGCGAGTCGGATCTCCGGGCCGACCTCGGGGTGTGGGAGGACGCGGGGCTCGACTGGTCGCGGGCGCGGGTAGTGGTGGCGGCCCGGGCGGCCGCGCTGCCGCCGCCGGCACAGTCGATCTACCCGGACACCCGGGACCTGGAGGGCCTTGCGGCGTCCTGCGCACACGGCCGCAGGCTCGGTTTCCTGGGCCGGGCCGCGATCCATCCCCGCCAGCTCCCGGTGATCGAACGGGCCTACGCACCGACTCCCGAGGAGATCACCCGGGCGGAGGAGACCCTGAAGGCCGCCGCCCTGGACCAGGGCGCCCAGGCCCTTCCCGACGGCCGTTTCATCGACACGGCGGTGGTGCGAGAGGCGCACAGAACCCTGTCGTTGGCCCGCCGGAGGCGTTGAGCGCCGGAGACACTCCGAGGGCGCACACCGGGGGTACACATCTGGGGTACACACCGGGGGCGCCGTATCCAGCGATACGGCGCCCCCGGCAGCGTACGAACGTCCCTCAGCCCTTCTGGGCCGACCCGGCCTCGTCCTGCACGGCCTCCGCCGCCCCCGTGGCCTCTTCGGTCGCCGTGGCCTGTTCGGTCTTCGGGGCCTGTTCGGCCTCCGTGATCTGCGCAGCCGTGGGCTTCTCGTCCTCGGGCCCGGGCTCGCCCTTCTTCTCCGGTTCCTGCGAGTCGCTGTCCCCCTCGGCCTCGCCGTCGGCAGCACCCGGCTCGACCACTGCCTCCCGGCCCGGCCTGGCCCGCGACGACACCACGATGTACGTCACCGCGAGCAGGAAGACCAGCATCGCGGTCCAGTCGTTCAGCCTGAGCCCCAGGATGTGGTGGGCGTCGTCGACCCGCATGTACTCGATCCAGCCGCGGCCCACGCAGTACGCGGCCACGTAGAGCGCGAACGCCCGCCCGTGCCCCAGCTTGAAGCGGCGGTCCGCCCAGATCACCAGGAACCCGACCCCGATGCACCACAGCGACTCGTACAGGAACGTCGGGTGGTAGTACCCCGGCACCCGCCCGTCCGTCGACGACGTGATGTGCAGCGCCCACGGCAGGTCCGTCGGCCGCCCGTACAGCTCCTGGTTGAACCAGTTGCCCCAGCGTCCGATCGCCTGCGCGAAGGCGATGCCGGGCGCGACGGCGTCGGCGTACGAGGGAAGCGTGATGCCGCGGCGGCGGCAGCCGATCCACGCACCGACCGCGCCGAGCGCGATCGCGCCCCAGATTCCGAGCCCGCCCTGCCAGACCTTGAAGGCGTCCACCCAGTCACGGCCCTCGCTGAAGTACAGCTCGTAGTCCGTGATCACGTGGTAGAGCCGCCCGCCGACCAGGCCGAACGGGACGGCCCAGACCGCGATGTCGGCCACCGTGCCCGCGCGGCCGCCCCGGGCGACCCAGCGTTTGTTGCCGAGCCACACGGCTACGAAGACACCGATGATGATGCAGAAGGCGTAGCCGCGCAGCGGAATGGGGCCGAGGTACAGCACTCCGCGCGAGGGGCTGGGAATGTAGGCAAGTTCCATGGCAGGAACGACGCTACCCTGCCGGACACACAGCGTGGCAACCCACCCGGCTACGGGTCCATAACGTACGACTCCCCCGGCCTATCGGACGCCGGGGGCATCGCGGGCGCCAGTGGCCTCCCCGGCCTCAGGACTTGTTCGCCGCCTCGACCATCTGCTTCAGCTTGGCCGGGGTCATGGTCCGGTCCTCGGAGATCTTCTTGCCGTCGAGGAGGACCGTCGGCGTACCGCTGAAGCGGCCGTTCTGGAACGCGGTGTTCGACTTCACCACCCAGCTCTCGTGTGTGCCGCCCTTGACGCACTTCTGGAAGTCGGGGCTGTCGAGGCCGCGGACCTTGCCGGACAGGTCGATCAGCTTCGCGTCGTCCGCGTAGGAGTCCTGCGTCTCCTTGGGCTGGTTCTCGTACAGCACGTCGTGGTAGTCCCAGAACTTTCCGGCGTCCTGCGCGCACGCCGCCGCGTTGGCCGCGGTGCGGGAGCCGCTGCCGCCCAGGTTTCCGTCGATGAGCGTGACCAGGTGGTACTCGACTCTGAGCTGCCCGGCGTCGACCAGTTGGCGGAGCGTGGGGCGGTAGGCGGTCTCGAAGGCCTGGCAGGCCGGGCAGCGGAAGTCCTCCCACACCGTGAGGGTCGACTTGGCGGAGTCCTTGCCGACGGGGATCGCGAGGGAGTCCTTGCCCGTCGCCCCCGAGGGTGCGATGGCGGGGCCGGAGGCACCGCTCTTGCTGCTCTTGCCGGAGTTCGCCGCCAGGACGCCCACCACCGCCGCCAGCGCCAGGACACAGACGACCGAGCCGCCCACGATCAGCGCGCGGCGGCGCTTCTCCGCGGCCTTCTGCTTCTGTCGCTCGACCGCCAGCCGCTCGCGGGCGGTGCGCTTTCCTTCACGGTTCTTCTCGCTCACATCCGGCAGAACGAACCGGGGAGGCGCAGCGCGCCTCCCCGGACTCAGGTCCACTCGTTCGAGTGAGCGGTCTGTCGCTGTCGGCTCACGCCTCGCGGCGGACGCCCCGGGCCAGCTCGCCCGCCAGCGTCCGTACCGCCTCCAGGGCCGCCGCCTCGTCGGGCGCGTCCAGCATCCGCTTGACGAACGCCGAGCCGACGATCACGCCGTCCGCGAAGCCGGCCACCTCGGCGGCCTGGGCGGCGTTGGAGACGCCCAGGCCGACGCAGACCGGCAGGCCGGTGGTGGCGCGGGTGCGCCGGACCAGGTCCTGGGCCTGCGCGCCGACCGTCTCGCGGGTGCCGGTGACGCCCATCAGCGAGGCCGCGTAGACGAAGCCGGAGCCCGCCGCGGTGATCTCGGCCAGCCGTGCGTCCTTGCTGCTCGGCGCGACCACGAAGACCGTGGCGAGCCCGTGCTTCTCGGCGTGCTCGCGCCACAGGGCCGACTCCTGGACGGGCAGGTCCGGCAAGATGCAGCCCGCGCCGCCCGCCTCGGCGAGCTCGGCGGTGAAGCGCTCGACGCCGTAGCGGTCGATCGGGTTCCAGTACGTCATCACGAGGATCGGCTTGCCGGTGGCCTCGTAGGCCTCGCGGACCGTGCGCATCACGTCGGCGATCCTGACGCCGCCGCGCAGGGCGATGTCGTCGGCGGTCTGGATGACGGGGCCGTCGAGGACGGGGTCGCTGTGCGGCAGGCCCACCTCGACGACGTCGGCGCCGCCGTCCAGGGCCGCCTTGACGGCGGCGACACCGCCGTCGACCGTCGGGAAGCCGGCCGGCAGGTAGGCGATGAGCGCGGAACGGCCCTCCGCCTTCGCGGCGGCGAGGGTGTCGGTCAGAAGCTGGATGTTTCCGCTCACTGGGCGTCCCCCTCGATCTCCGCGGCGTCGGTGTCGGCGTCCGCGGCGACGGACGCGTCGGTGTCGTACAGGCCGAAGTACCGGGCGGCGGTGTCCATGTCCTTGTCGCCGCGCCCGGACAGGTTGACGACGATCAGCCCGTCCTCGCCGAGCTCCCTGCCGACCTCGAGGGCCCCGGCGAGGGCGTGTGCGCTCTCGATGGCCGGGATGATGCCCTCGGTGCGGGACAGCAGGCGCAGGGCCTGCATGGCCGCGTCGTCGGTGACGGCGCGGTACTCGCCGCGGCCGCTGTCCTTGAGGTAGGAGTGCTCGGGGCCGATGCCCGGGTAGTCCAGGCCCGCGGAGATGGAGTACGGCTCGGTGATCTGGCCTTCGTCGTCCTGCAGGACGTAGGACCGGGAGCCGTGCAGGATGCCGGGCTCGCCGGCGGTGAGGGTGGCGGCGTGCTCGCCGGTCTCGATGCCGTGCCCTGCGGGCTCGCAGCCGATGAGGCGTACGCCCTCGTCGGGGATGAAGGCGTGGAAGAGGCCGATGGCGTTGGAGCCGCCGCCGACGCAGGCGACGGCGGCGTCGGGCAGTCGTCCGGCGCGCTCGAGGAGCTGCCGTCGTGCCTCCACGCCGATGACGCGGTGGAAGTCGCGCACCATGGCCGGGAAGGGGTGGGGCCCGGCGACGGTGCCGAAGAGGTAGTGGGTGTGGTCGACGTTGGCGACCCAGTCGCGGAACGCCTCGTTGATGGCGTCCTTGAGGGTGCGGGAGCCGGACTTCACGGCGATGACCTCGGCGCCGAGCATGCGCATGCGGGCGACGTTGAGGGCCTGCCGCCGGGTGTCGATCTCGCCCATGTAGATCGTGCACTCGAGCCCGAACAGGGCGCAGGCGGTGGCCGTGGCGACGCCGTGCTGGCCGGCGCCGGTCTCCGCGATGACCCGGGTCTTGCCCATCCTCTTGGTGAGAAGGGCCTGCCCGAGCACGTTGTTGATCTTGTGGGACCCGGTGTGGTTCAGGTCCTCGCGCTTGAGGAACACCCGGGCGCCACCGGCGTGTTCGGCGAAGCGCGGGACCTCGGTCAGGGCGCTGGGCCGGCCGGTGTAGTTGACGAGCAGGTCGTCGAGTTCGCGGGCGAACTCGGGGTCGGCCTTGGCCTTCTCGTACTCGACGGCCACCTCGTCGACGGCGGCGACGAGGGCCTCCGGGATGAACTTGCCGCCGAACGCGCCGAAGTAGCCCTCGGCGCTGGGGACCTGCCCGGATGGGTCAGGGATGAAGAACTGGCTGGGCATGCGGAAACCTCACGGTGAGTTGTGGATGCCAATCGCCGTGGGAGCGCGGGTCGTTGTCGGTCGGCCACGGGCCTGCTGCGGCCGGTCGGCCCCAGGCGGCCGAGCCGCATGGTCAGAACTGCTCCGCGCCCCTTTCGGGGCGCTGCCATCGACGTCCGTTCACCTGCCCGGGTTCGTCGCCGATGACATACCGCACCCGGCGCCCGTGCACACGGCGTGCGGGCGCGCGGCAGCCGCGGGGCCGGCAGCCGCGCGCGAGGCGGGCGTAGGGGTCCCGGGTCGGCAGGGTGAGCGGGAGCGTCATCGAGGGCAAGCCTAGCGGTAGGTCAGCCCCGGCCGTGCCGCAGTGCCGGGTGTGCGCCCGCCGCCACCAGGTCGGCGACGGCCGTCTTCGGGTCGCGCCCGGTCACCAGGGACTCGCCGACGAGTACGGCGTCGGCGCCCTCGTTGGCGTACGCGATCAGGTCGTGCGGTCCGCGGACGCCGGACTCGGCGACCTTGACGATCGTGTCGGGGATCTCGGGGGCGACCCGCTCGAACGTGGTGCGGTCCACCTCCAGCGTCTTCAGATTGCGCGCGTTGACGCCGATGACCTTCGCTCCGGCGTCCACCGCCCGCTGGACCTCGTCCTCGTCGTGCACCTCGACGAGCGGGGTGAGCCCGATGGAGACCGCGCGCTCGATCAGCGACTCCAGGGCCGACTGGTCGAGGGCGGCGACGATCAGCAGCGCGAGGTCGGCGCCGTACGCCCGGGCCTCCCAGAGCTGGTAGGAGGTGACGATGAAGTCCTTGCGCAGCACCGGGATGTCGACCCTGGCCCGGACGGCCTCCAGGTCGGCCAGCGAACCGCCGAAGCGGCGCTGCTCGGTCAGGACGGAGATGACGGCCGCGCCGCCCGCCTCGTAGTCCGCGGCGAGCCCCGCCGGGTCGGCGATCGCGGCGAGCGCGCCCTTGGACGGACTGGACCGCTTGACCTCGCAGATCACCTTGACGCCGTCCCCGCGCAGGGCGGCGACGCCGTCCTTGGCCGCGGGAGCCTTCGCCGCGCGCTCCTTGAGCTCGTCGAGGCTGACGCGTGCCTGCCGCTCCGCGAGGTCGGCACGGACTCCGTCGATGATCTCGTCGAGCACACTCACGCGAGCGGCCCCCTTCCTGACGGTTTGACGATGGGGGTGAGGTCCGACGAGGTCGGGCTTCGTGTCGGGCCTCGGTCCTCCGGGGTCGCCCCGGAGGGCGAAACCGGTGGTCACTGCGATGGTATCCGGAGCATGGCCCAAGGCTCACATCCGGTGGACGCCGGTCCCACTACCTGGACGTTCATCGGTCGATCAAGGGTGCAGCCAGCCGCCGAACGGCAGGTTCCGGACAAGGGTGAAGGCGAGCACCAGGGCGCCGAGGCTCCACAGGTGCACCGGTGCGAGGTCGATCCGCAGCGCCCGTCCCCGCACCGCGCGCACCGCCCAGACGGTCCACACCACGGCGAAGACGAGGCAGCCGGCGACGGCGAGGGCGTTGTCCTGGAGCGCTGTCAGGACGTCTCCGTGCACGAAGGCGTGCGCGCTGCGCAGTCCGCCGCAGCCGGGGCAGTACACGCCGGTGTAGCGCAGCAGGGGGCAGACCGGGTAGTGACCGGGTCGGTTGGGGTCGACCGCTCCGACGTAGGCGAAGGCCCCGGCGACGGCCGCGAGCACCCCGGCGGGCACCGCGATGCGGCCGAGGACGGCTCCGCCGCCGGCGCCGGCGCGGTGCGGGGTCACGCGGGGGGAATCGGCGTTCACCTCACGCATTCTGCCCGCCCGCCGCCGCGGGTGCGCGGGCACGGATAAGGCGGCTCCCGTACGCACCGTCCGGGGCCGCCTGTCGTCCGGCCGGAAAGGCCCGGCCGGGAGGTCTCAGCGCTCCGCCGCCTCCGCGGGCTGGTGTGCCGAGTGGGCCTGCGTCTTGGGCTGGCCGAGACCCATCTGGCGCATGATGCCGCCGACGACGCCGCCGAGGACGCAGATCGCGATGCCCGCCCAGAAGCCGACCGGCTGGGCCATCACGGTGAAGGCGCCCGCGACGCAGAAACCGATGAAGGCGATGATGACACCGGTCCAGGCGGCCGGGGTGTGACCGTGCCCGTTGCCGTGGCTGCTGCCCGCCATGTCTTGCTCCTTGTTGGCTCTATGTGCGTGGGTGAGTCGAAGCTCGGAGCCATTGTCCCGCACCGTGCGCAGGGGGTGAGCACGGGGTAGCACTGTTCCCTCCGGGGCTCGCCACGCCTTCGGGGGTGCTGCCTTCGGCTCGCGTGCCGGAGGGGACGGCGCTCAGGCGCCGGTGGGGTCCTCGCCCCGGTCGAGGGCCTTCCACAGGTCCTCGGGGCGGTCGGGGTCGACGGGCTTCGCCCTGCGCGGACGGGGGGTGCCGTCGCGCTCGTAGCGGCCCGACATCGCGGGCCACAGCCGACCGTAACGCAGGGCGAGCAGTCCGGCGAGGAGGAGGAGCGCGCCGCCGAAGGCCGCGATGTACGGCCAGGCGGAGTGCGTGAGCGCGGTCGCGGTCGCGGAGGTGTCGCCGGCCGCCTGTGCCGCCTTGTCGTCGAGCGCCGAGCTGTCGGAGGCGCCCAGCAGCGCGGCGGCGACGGTGCCGGCGCCGGAGAGCACGAGCAGCAGGGAGACGAGGACGCGCCCGGTGCTGCGGACGGCGAAGACGGCGACGAGTGCGGCGAGGCCCACTATGGCGAGGGCCGCGGGGACGCCGGTGACGTCGCTGCCCTTGGCGGTCAGCGCATAGTCGCCGCCGGCCACCGCCACGGTCCCCGCCGACCAGCTCTGCCGGGTGGAGAGCAGCGCCACGGCCGCGCCGACCGCCCCGCACAGCAGGGCGAGGGCGAGGCTCCGGCGGGCGGGCCGGAGGGGTGCGGCGGCCTCGGAACGGGGATCAGGTACGGCAGTCACGTACTCCACTATCGCCTGGACCCCGGGCGAACTGTCACCCGGGGTCCCGTAGGGGAGGTCTTGTCGACTTGTAGCGTTATCGTCCCGAGCGGTCCGTCATCGGCCCACACGGTCCTGGCCCAGGCGGTTCGCCGTGTGGACCGCGCGGAGGACCGCCGCGGCCTTGTTGCGGCACTCGTTGTCCTCGGCGACCGGGTCGGAGTCGGCGACGATGCCCGCGCCCGCCTGGACGTACGCGGTGCCCTCGCGCAGCAGGGCCGTACGGATGGCGATGGCGGTGTCGGAGTCGCCCGCGAAGTCCAGGTAGCCGACGCAGCCGCCGTACAGCCCGCGCCGGGACGGCTCGAGTTCGTCGATGATCTGCATCGCGCGCGGCTTGGGCGCGCCGGACAGGGTGCCCGCCGGGAAGCAGGCGGTGAGGACGTCGAAGGCGGTGCGCCCGGCCGCGACCCGTCCGGTGACCGTCGAGACGATGTGCATCACGTGGGAGTACCGCTCGATCGACATGAAGTCGACGACCTCCACCGAGCCGGGCTCGCATACCCGGCCGAGGTCGTTGCGGCCCAGGTCGACGAGCATCAGGTGCTCGGCGCGCTCCTTGGGGTCGGCGAGCAGTTCGTCGGCGAGGGCCTGGTCCTCCTGCGGGGTGGCGCCGCGGTGCCGGGTGCCGGCGATGGGGTGGACCATGGCCCGGCCGTCCTCGACCTTCACCAGGGCCTCCGGGGAGGACCCGACGACGTCGAACCCCTCGAAGCGGAACAGGTACATGTACGGCGAGGGATTGGTGGCCCTGAGCACCCGGTAGACGTCCAGCGCGCTCGCCGTGCACGGCGTCTCGAAGCGCTGCGAGGGGACGACCTGGAAGGCCTCGCCCGCGCGGATGCGCTCCTTGATGTCCTCGACCGCCTGCTGGAAGTCCTCGCCGCCCCACAGGGCGGAGTACTCGGGCAGTACGGAGGGCGGCAGGGCGGCCGGGGGCTGGGCGACCGCCCGCGTGAGGTCCGCCTGCATGGCGTCGAGGCGGGCCACGGCGTCCGCGTAGGCCTCGTCGACGCCCGTGTCGAGGTCGTTGTGGTTGATCGCGTTGGCGATCAGCAGGACCGAGCCCTCCCAGTGGTCCATGACCGCGAGGTCGCTGGTGAGCAGCATGGTCAGCTCGGGCAGCCGCAGGTCGTCCCGCTCCCCGGGGCCGATCTTCTCCAGGCGGCGCACGATGTCGTAGCCCAGGTACCCGACCATGCCGCCGGTGAAGGGGGGCAGGGCCAGGTCGTGGGCGAGGTCGCGGGGGGTGTGCAGGGCCTCGATGGTGGCCCGCAGGGCGGCCAGCGGGTCGCCGTCCGTGGGGACGCCGACGGGCGGGGTGCCGAGCCAGTGGGCCCGCCCGTTCCGCTCGGTGAGGGTCCCGGCGGAGCGGACGCCCACGAAGGAGTACCGCGACCAGGAGCGGCCGTTCTCCGCGGATTCCAGCAGGAAGGTGCCGGGGCGCTCGGCGGCGAGTTTGCGGTACAGCGCGACCGGGGTGTCGCCGTCGGCGAGGAGCTTGCGCGTGACCGGGATGACGCGGCGGTCGGTGGCCAGCTTGCGGAACGTCTCGAGGTCCATGGCGGCCGACCTTACTGATCCGCGGACGCCGGGGCGGAGGCGGCGTCCTTGAGCAGCACGTCGGCGTCGAAGCAGGTGCGGTCGCCGGTGTGGCAGGCGGCGCCCACCTGGTCGACCTTGACCAGCACGGTGTCGGCGTCGCAGTCGAGCGCGACCGACTTCACGTGCTGCACGTGGCCGGAGGTGTCCCCCTTGACCCAGTACTCCTGGCGGCTGCGCGACCAGTAGGTGCAGCGGCCGGTGGTGAGGGTGCGGTGCAGCGCCTCGTCGTCCATCCAGCCGAGCATCAGCACCTCACCGGTGTCGTACTGCTGGGCGATGGCGGGGAGCAGCCCGTCGGCGCTGCGCTTGAGGCGCGCGGCGATCTCGGGATCCAGGCCGCTGGGCCTTGAGGGGTCAGGCGTGCTGGTCATGCGGACCATTGTGCCGCGCCACGCCGACATCCCCGGTCACCGTCCGGTGGGCGGACCGTCGCCCCGGTCGTACGCTGACTGCATGTCGACCCATGCCAAGCGTGAACGACTCCTCCTCGCCGACCTGTTGGAGGCCACGGGCCCCGACGCGCCCACGCTGTGCGAGGGCTGGAAGACCCGCGATCTGGCCGCCCACATCGTGGTGCGCGAACGCCGCCCGGACGCCGCCGGCGGCACGCTGATCAAGCAGCTCGCCCCCCGCCTGGAGAAGGTGATGGAGGAGTACACCGGGAAGCCGTACGAGGAGCTGATCCAGCTGATCCGTACCGGCCCGCCGCGCTTCTCACCCTTCTCCCTGAAGCAGCTCGACGAGGCGGCCAACACCGTGGAGTTCTACGTCCACACGGAGGACGTGCGCCGGGCGCAGCCCGACTGGACCCCACGCGAACTGGACCCGGTCTTCCAGGACGCCTTGTGGTCCCGCCTGGAGCGCACGGCCCGCCTGACCGGCCGCGGCGCCCCGACGGGCCTGGTCCTGCGCCGCCCGAACGGCCAGACGGCGGTCGCCCACCGGGGCACCCCGGTGGTGACGGTCACCGGAGAACCCTCGGAGCTGCTGATGTTCGCGATGGGCCGGCAGCGGGTGGCGGACGTGGAGCTGGAGGGCGAGAAGGAGGCGATCACGCAGGCACGGGAGACGAAACAGCTGGGGATCTGAGCGGGCCCTCAGCAAGGCAGCTCGGCGCGGCGCAGATCACGAGCACCCAGAACGACGACCCCGCCCAGCCCGCAGACCGCCGCACTGCCGACGAACACCGGACCGACACCGAAGGCACCGATGGCGGCGGCGGACAGCGGCATGCTCTTTCCGTGCGTACCTGCCCGTGAAAGAGCCCCGGCCGCCCCGCGGCGACCGGGGCCCAAGCCCGGCGCAGGGTCACCGCACGGGGTGGCCCGCGTCCCGCAGCGTCTGCTTCACCTCGCCGATCCGCAGGTCGCCGAAGTGGAACACCGATGCCGCCAGCACCGCGTCCGCGCCCGCCGCGATCGCCGGGGGGAAGTGGGCCAGTGCGCCCGCGCCGCCCGAGGCGATCACCGGGATCGTGACGTGCTTGCGGACGGCCGCGATCATCTCCAGGTCGTAGCCGTCCTTCGTGCCGTCCGCGTCCATCGAGTTGAGCAGGATCTCCCCGGCGCCCAGCTCCGCCGCCCGGTGCGCCCACTCGATCGCGTCGATGCCGGTGCCGCGGCGGCCGCCGTGGGTCGTCACCTCGAAGGAGCCCGACTCGGTGCGGCGCGCGTCCACCGAGAGCACCAGCACCTGGCGGCCGAAGCGCTCCGCGATCTCCCGGATCAGGTCCGGGCGGGCGATCGCGGCCGTGTTGACGCCCACCTTGTCGGCGCCCGCCCGCAGCAGCCTGTCCACGTCCTCGGCCGTACGGACGCCGCCGCCGACCGTCAGCGGGATGAAGACCTGCTCGGCGGTGCGGCGCACCACGTCGTACGTCGTCTCCCGGTTGCCCGAGGACGCGGTGATGTCCAGGAACGTCAGCTCGTCGGCGCCCTCGGCGTCGTACACCTTCGCCATCTCGACGGGGTCACCCGCGTCGCGCAGGTTCTGGAAGTTGACGCCCTTGACGACCCGGCCGTTGTCCACGTCCAGGCAGGGGATGACTCGGACCGCCAGGGTCATGAATCCACGGCTCCTTATGAATGCCTACGAACAGCTCTAGCCTCTGAAGGCTTCGAGTTCCACTTCGACCAGGATGCGCGGGTCGACGAAGCCCTCCACCACCAGCAGGGTCGTCACCGGGCGCACCTGGTCGAACACTTCCTTGTGGGCGCGCCCCACCTCGTCGACGTCCCGCGGATGGGTCAGGAACATCCGGGTCCGGATCACCGACTCAGGTCCGAGACCGAACTCGGCGATCGCCTCGAGCGCGCTGGTGAACGCCACCTTCGCCTGCTCGTACGGGTCGCCCTCCCCGTAGAGCACGCTGCCCTTGAAGGACGTCGTGCCGCCCACCAGGACGCGGTCGCCCGCCGCGACGGCGCGCGCGAAACCGAAGGACTCTTCCCAGGGACTTCCGCTCTGCACGCGCCGTACGGCTTCGGTCATGACGACACAGCCTCCAAGGCCTCTTCCAGGGTGAACGCCTTCGCGTACAGGGCCTTCCCGACGATCGCGCCCTCAACCCCCAGCGGGACGAGGTCGGCGATGGCCCTGAGGTCGTCCAGGGACGACACGCCGCCGGAGGCGACGACCGGGCGGTCCGTCGCGGCGCAGACGTTGCGCAGCAGCTCCAGGTTGGGGCCCTGCAGCGTGCCGTCCTTGGCGATGTCCGTGACCACGTACCGCGCGCAGCCCTCCTTGTCGAGACGCTCCAGCGTCTCGTAGAGGTCGCCGCCGTCGCGGGTCCAGCCGCGGCCGCGGAGCGTGGTGCCCCGCACGTCCAGCCCCACCGCGATCTTGTCGCCGTGCTCGGCGATGACCTTGGCGACCCACGCGGGGGTCTCCAGGGCGGCGGTGCCGAGGTTCACGCGCGTGCAGCCGGTGGCCAGGGCGGCGGCCAGCGTGTCGTCGTCCCGGATGCCGCCGGACAGTTCCACCTTGATGTCCATCGCCCTGGCGACCTCGGCGATCAGCGCGCGGTTGTCGCCGGTGCCGAACGCGGCGTCCAGGTCGACCAGGTGCAGCCACTCGGCGCCCGCCCGCTGCCAGGCGAGGGCGGCCTCCAGCGGGGAGCCGTAGGAGGTCTCCGTGCCGGACTCGCCGTGCACGAGGCGGACGGCCTGGCCGTCGCGGACGTCGACGGCGGGGAGGAGTTCGAGCTTGGCCATGTCTCTACAGGGTTCCGATCCAGTTGGTGAGCAGCTGCGCGCCGGCGTCGCCGGACTTCTCGGGGTGGAACTGCGTGGCCCACAGGGCGCCGTTCTCCACGGCCGCCACGAACGGCTTGCCGTGCGTCGACCAGGTCACCTTGGGGGCGCGCATCGCCGGGTTGTGCGTCTGGAGCTGCCAGTCGTGGACGGCGTAGGAGTGCACGAAGTAGAAGCGCGCGTCCGCGTCCAGGCCGGCGAACAGCTCGGAGTCGGCCGGTGCCTCGACGGTGTTCCAGCCCATATGGGGCACGACGTCCGCCTGGAGCAGCTCGACCCGGCCGGGCCACTCGGCGAGGCCCTCGGTCTCGACGCCGTGCTCGATGCCGAGCCCGAACAGGATCTGCATGCCGACGCAGATGCCCATCACCGGGCGCCCCCCGGCCAGGCGGCGGTCGATGATCCAGTCGCCGCGCGCCTCCCTCAGGCCCTGCATGCAGGCGGCGAAGGCGCCGACGCCGGGCACGAGCAGGCCGTCGGCGTTCATGGCCCGGTCGAAGTCACGGGTGATCTCGACGTCGGCGCCCGCGCGGGCGAGGGCTCGCTCGGCGGAGCGGACGTTGCCGAAGCCGTAGTCGAAGACGACGACCTTCTTGGGACTCTTCTGCGGAGTGCTCGGGGTGCTCAATTCCACACCTCCAGGCGCATGACGCCCGCGACGAGACACAGTGCCGCGCCGATCGACAGCAGCACGATCAGGCTCGTGGGCATCTTCTGCTTGACGAAGGAGATGATCCCGCCGACGAGGAACAGGCCGACGACGATCAGTACGGTCGAGGTGCCGTTCATGGCTTACAGCGCGCCCTTCGTGGACGGGAGGATGCCGGCCGCGCGCGGGTCGCGCTCGCTGGCGTAGCGCAGGGCGCGGGCCAGCGCCTTGAACTGGCACTCCACGATGTGGTGCGCGTTGCGCCCGTAGGGCACGTGCACGTGCAGTGCTATCTGCGCCTGGGCGACGAAGGACTCCAGGATGTGCCGGGTCATCGTGGTGTCGTACTCGCCGATCATCGGCGCCATGTTCTCGGGCTCGGTGTGCACCAGGTACGGGCGGCCGGAGAGGTCGACGGTGACCTGGGCGAGGGACTCGTCCAGCGGGACCGTGCAGTTGCCGAAGCGGTAGATCCCCACCTTGTCGCCGAGGGCCTGCTTGAAGGCGGCGCCGAGGGCGAGGGCGGTGTCCTCGATGGTGTGGTGCGAGTCGATGTGCAGGTCGCCGTCCGTCTTCACGGTCAGGTCGAACAGACCGTGCCGGCCGAGCTGGTCGAGCATGTGGTCGTAGAAGCCGACGCCGGTGGCGATGTCGGTCTTGCCGGTGCCGTCGAGGTCGATCTCGACGAGGACCGAGGTCTCCTTGGTGGTGCGCTCCACGCGCCCAACGCGGCTCATGCGCTGTACTCCTTCTTGAGTTCACGGACCGCGTCGAGGAACGCGTCGTTCTCCTCCGGCGTTCCGGCGGTCACCCGCAGCCACCCCGGTACGCCGTTGTCCCGGACCAGGACGCCTCGCTCCAAGATCTTCCGCCAGGCCTCGTGCGCGTCGGGGAACCGCCCGAACTGCACGAAGTTGGCGTCGGACTCGGTGACGTCGTAGCCGATCGCGCGCAGCTCGGCGACCAGCCGGTCCCGCTCCGACTTGAGCTGCTCGACGTACTTCAGCAGCGTGTCGGTGTGCTCCAGGGCGGCCAGGGCGGTCGCCTGGGTGATCGCCGAGAGGTGGTACGGCAGCCGGACGAGCTGGACGGCGTCCACGACCGCCGGGTGCGCGGCGAGGTAGCCGAGGCGCAGGCCGGCGGCGCCGAACGCCTTCGACATGGTGCGCGAGACGACGAGATTCGGCCGACCTTCGAGCAGCGGCAGCAGCGAGTCGCCGTGGCTGAACTCGATGTACGCCTCGTCGACGATCACCATGGACGGCTTCGCCGCCTGCGCGGCCTCGTACAGGGCGAGGACCGTCTCGGGCGGGACCGCGTTGCCCGTGGGGTTGTTGGGGGTGGTGATGAAGACGACGTCGGGCCGGTGCTCGGCGATCGCCTTCCCGGCGGCGGCGAGGTCGATCGCGAAGTCCTCGGTGCGGGGCCCGGAGATCCAGCCGGTGCCCGTGCCGCGCGCGATGAGCGCGTGCATCGAGTACGACGGCTCGAAGCCGATCGCCGTGCGCCCGGGGCCGCCGAAGGTCTGCAGGAGCTGCTGGATGACCTCGTTGGAGCCGTTGGCCGCCCACACGTTCTCGAGGCCGACGTGGTGGTTGCCGGTCTTCGTCAGGTACTCGGCCAGCCTCGTGCGCAGTTCGACCGCGTCACGGTCCGGGTAGCGGTTCAGACCGCGGGCGGCCTCGCGCACCCGCTCGGTGATCCGTTCGACCAGCGGCTCGGGCAGCGGGTACGGGTTCTCGTTGGTGTTCAGCCGTACGGGCACGTCGAGCTGGGGGGCGCCGTAAGGGGTCTTGCCGCGCAGCTCGTCCCGGACGGGAAGATCGTCGATTCCGAAGCTCACTTGCTCTCAGGCACCTTCCAACCGAACCTTGCCTTGATCGCCGCGCCGTGCGCAGGCAGGTCCTCCGCCTCCGCCAGCGTCACCACGTGGTGCGCGACCTCGGCCAGCGCGTCCTGCGTGTAGTCGACGATGTGGATGCCGCGCAGGAAGGACTGGACGGACAGGCCGGAGGAGTGGCAGGCGCAGCCTCCGGTCGGGAGCACATGGTTGGACCCGGCCGCGTAGTCGCCGAGGGAGACCGGCGCCCAGGGGCCGACGAAGACCGCGCCCGCGTTCCGGACGCGGTCCGCGACCGCGGCGGCGTCGGCCGTCTGGATCTCCAGGTGCTCGGCGCCGTACGCGTCGACCACGCGCAGGCCCTCGTCGATGCCGTCGACCAGCACGATGGCGGACTGCTTGCCGGCCAGCGCGGGGCGGATCCGGTCCTCGATGTGCTTGGTGGCGGCGACCTGCGGCTCGAGCTCCTTCTCCACGGCGTCCGCCAGCTCGACGGAGTCGGTGACGAGGACGGCCGCCGCCAGCGGGTCGTGCTCGGCCTGGCTGATCAGGTCGGAGGCCACGTGCACCGGGTCGGCGGTGGAGTCGGCGAGAATCGCGATCTCGGTGGGGCCGGCCTCGGTGTCGATGCCGATCCTGCCCGTGAAGTAGCGCTTGGCGGCGGCGACCCAGATGTTCCCGGGGCCGGTGACCATGTTCGCGGGCGGGCAGGACTCGGTGCCGTACGCGAACATCGCGACGGCGGTGGCGCCGCCGGCCGCGTACACCTCGTCGACGCCGAGCAGGGCGCAGGCGGCGAGGATCGTCGGATGCGGCAGGCCACCGAACTCCGCCTGCGCCGGGGAGGCGAGGGCGATCGACTGCACGCCGGCCTCCTGCGCCGGGACGGCGTTCATGATCACGGACGACGGGTAGACGGACCGGCCGCCCGGCGCGTACAGACCCACGCGGTCCACCGGGACCCACTTCTCGGTCACCGTGCCGCCGCTCACCACCTGCGTGGTGTGCGTGCTGCGGCGCTGCTCGCGGTGGACGAGACGGGCGCGGCGGATGGACTCCTCCAGGGCCGCGCGCACGGCCGGGTCGAGCTGCTCCAGCGCGTCCTTCAGGGCCTGGGCCGGGACCCGGACCGACGTCAGCCGCACGCCGTCGAACTTCTCGGCGAAGTCGATCAGCGCCGCGTCGCCCCGATGATGCACGGCTTCGCAGATCGGACGCACCTTCTCCAGTGCGGCCGCTACGTCGAAGTCGGCTCGGGGCAGCAGGTCGCGCAGGGCGGGGCCCTCCGGGAGGGCGTCGCCGCGCAGATCGATTCGGGAGATCACAGCCCCAATTCTCGCAGACGGCACCGACAGGCTGGACGGCCGTATCAATGGCTGATACAGAGCGTGGCCGGACGGACCGCTCGGTGACGGGCCGGTCACCAAGGGCGGCCGGGGACGGACCGGTGGACGGCACGGCGTGTCGCACGTGGGCGGGAGCGACCGGTGGGTGGGTGCGGACAGCGGTGGCTGGATTCGATGGGTGCGGACGGTGAGGCGGAAGATCCCCTTCACCTTGGGCGTTCGGCCGGTCACACAGCGGGCATGAACGGTCGTACGAAACCCGCGAGTAGCTGAGGAGGAAGGAAGAGCCGTGACCGAGGGTGCCGGCATCCGGGTCGAGGATGTGCCGGACGGGCTGACCGCGGCGGAGGCCGGGATGTGGCAGGCCTTCCGCAACGGCAGCGAGTACGACCTGCGCGACGGGGACCCCGCCGTGGACGATCCGCACGGCGCGGTGCCGTGGGGCCCCGAGCGCAGCGTGCGGGCCCGGATCGTGGCCTGGCTGCTCCTCGACGGCCCGCCCGCGCTCGCCGGCCGGGTCTCGTCGCTGAAGCTGACCGGCGTCCGGATCACGGACACGCTGGACCTCGCGGGCGGCACGGTCGTGCCGTACGTCGAGCTGAAGGGCTGCCGGTTCGACGCGGAGGTCCTGCTGCCGGAGGCCCGTTTCACGACGGTACGGCTCGTGGACTGCTCGGTGCCGCGCCTGGAGGCGGCGCGCGTGCACACGGAGGGCGACCTGCATCTGCCGCGCTGCCGGTTCCAGGGCGGTGTGCGGCTCACGGACGCGCACATCGGCACCGACCTGATGCTGAACCAGGCCGTCGTGCACCGGGACCGGCGCGGCCGCTCCATCAGCGCGGACGGCCTGACCGTCGGGCAGGACCTGCAGGCGGAGATGCTGGAGTCGTACGGGGAGCTGAGCCTGCGCAGCGCCAAGGTCGGCGTGTCGCTGAGCCTGCGCGGCGCCCGGCTGATCAGCCCGTACACCCGGCTGGCCCTGAACGCCCCGCAACTGACGGTGGAGCGCACCCTCTACCTGACTCCGGCGGGCGTCGGCAATCCGCTGCAGAGCAGCGGCACCACGCCCGCCCGGGGCACCCGGGTGCAGGGCTTCGAGTGCCGGGGCGGGATCCGGCTGGACGACGGGCGGTTCGGGGACGCGGTGGACCTGGACCGGGCCCGGTTCGTCCTCGACGACGACCAGGAGTTGTCGCTGCGCCGGGTCCAGACGCCCGAGCTGCGCTTCCTGGGCGAGCGGCCCGAGCGGGGCAAGGTGATCCTGTCGGGCGCCCGGATCGTGAACCTGGTGGACCGGTGGACGAGCTGGCCCGGCCTCGGCGATCTCCACATGGGCGGCTTCGCCTACGAGAACCTGGTCCCGCAGGACGCCTTCCCGCTGGCCCGGCGCCTGGAGTGGGTGGCCGCGGCCACCGCCGAGTACAACCCGGAGCCGTACGAACGGCTCGCGGCCGTGCTGCGCAACTCCGGCGAGGACGAGGACGCGCGCGAGGTCCTGCTCGCCAAGCAGCGGCGGCGCCGCGAGACGCTGCCGCTCGCGGCCAAGCTCTGGGGGTACATGCAGGACTGGACGGTCGCCTACGGGTACCGGCCGGGCCGCGCCGCGGTGTGGATGGCGGTGCTGTGGGCGGCGTCGTCGGTCGCCTTCTCGCACGCCAGTCATCCGCCGGTCGACAAGAACGGGCACCCGGCGTGGAACCCGTCCCTGTTCGCCCTGGACCTGCTGCTCCCGGTGATCGATCTGGGCCAGGCGGGCCAGTGGCAGCTCAGCGGAGCCTGGCAGTGGGTGTCGACGGCGGTGATCCTGCTCGGCTGGATACTGGCCACGACGGTGGCCGCGGGGGCGACGAGACTGCTGCGACGCAACTGATCCAATGTGACCAGAGCGGCTGGTGCATAGATCCCAACACCTACGAAACAGTCATTTTTTACGCTTTCTTGAATCTCGTCCGTACAACCAAACACGGGTTACGCATTCGTGCTGGCGCGCCCCCGACCTGCGGCTTTTCAATGGTCGGCACCATGGCAATGCTCCGCCCCTTCATCCGTACGACACGGATGGCTCGCACCTCCTTCCGCCTCGCCGACGGGCTGCCCGCAGACGACGAGGTCCTTCTCGACGCCCCCGACGAGCGTCTGGCGCCGGTCCTGGTCGCGGCGGGCCGCGGCGAGTACGGTCCGGCGGCCGAACTGCTCGCGGCCACACGGGAGAGAGCCGAGTGGGAGGACCGCGACCGGTACGTCACGCGGCTCGCCGCCTTCGCCCGCTCCCGCGACGAATGGCTCAGGGACTGGTCCGCCGCCGCCCCGCACGACCCGGACGCCGCCGTGGTCGGGGCCCAACTGGCCGTGGCGCGCTGCTGGGAGTCGCCGGCCCGCGTCGAACTCCTGCGCCAGGTCGGCTCCTTGGTCACCGCGGCGACCGAGGGCGATCCCTCGGACCCGGTGCCGTGGCGGGTGGCACTCGACCACGCGCGCGGCGCGCAGGCCCGCCACAGCGAGTACGAGCGGCTGTGGGCCGAGGCCGTACGCCGCTCCCCGCACCACTACGGCTGCCATGTCGCGGCCCTGCAGTACCTTTCCGCCGCGTGCAGCGCCCAGTGGGGGAGGATTCCGCACACGCCGGGTGACTCGCACTGGGAGTGCTTCGACTTCGCCGAGACCGCCGCTCAGGATGCCCCGCCGGGCTCCCTGGTGCAGGCGCTGCCCGCGCGTGCCGCCTTCAAGTACCTGACGGAGGGCGACGGGGTGGTCGTGGCCCGGGGGCGGCTGGACGCGGCGGCCGACCGGGCCATCGCGCTGTCGTCGCGGTTCGCGGCCGCCGACCCGTGGCCCGCGGAGATCCGCAACCTGCTCGTCTTCGTCCTGGTCCGGCTGGAGCGCTGGCAGGACGCGCTCTCGCAACTGCGTCTGACCGGCCCGTACGCCACGTCGTTCCCCTGGGACCGGTTCTGCGACGATCCGCTGGGCCGGTTCCTCGAGGTGCGGGAGGCGGTACGACTGGCGCTGGCGTCGCCGGTCCCACGGCACGCGCCGGAGGGGCTTCTGCCGTACGTTCCTCCCCCCGGCAGGCAACTGATCGGGCACCTGAACGACCACAACGGCCACACTCCCTGCTGCGACCATTAGGCTTTCGGGTCGTGACCACCGTCCGGCTCCCGCTCTTCCCGCTGAACTCGGTGCTGTTCCCGGGGCTCGTGCTCCCGCTGAACGTCTTCGAGGAGCGCTATCGCGCCCTGATGCGCGACTTGTCGAAGGTCCCCGAGGACGAACCGCGCCGGTTCGCCGTCGTCGCCATCCGCGACGGCCACGAGGTGGCGCCGAGCGCGCCGGGCATGCCGGATCCCACGGCCCTGCCCGAGCGCGGACCCGCGGCGGGCTTCGGGGCCGACCCGGCCAAGGCGTTCCACGCGGTGGGCTGCATCGCGGACGCGGCGACGGTCCGGGAGCGGGCCGACGGCTCGTTCGAGGTCCTGGCGACGGGCACGACCCGCGTCCGTGTGCTCTCGGTGGACGCCTCCGGACCGTATCTGACGGCCGAGCTGGAGGAGCTGCCGGAGGAACAGGGCGACGAGGCGGGCGCGCTGGCCGAGGGGGTGCTGCGGGCGTTCCGGCAGTACCAGAAGCGGCTGGCGGGCGCGCGGGAGAGGTCCCTGGCGGCGGGCGCCGACCTGCCGGACGAACCGGCGGTGGTGTCGTACCTGGTGGCGGCCGCCGTGATGCTGGACACGCCGACGAAGCAGCGGCTGCTGCAGGCGCCCGACACCGCCTCCCGCCTCCGCGACGAGCTGAAACTGCTTCGCTCGGAGACGGCCATCATCCGTAACCTGCCGTCGTTGCCGGCGACGGAGCTGACGCGGACGCCGACAAGTCTGAACTGACGCGCGACCCCTCTGGGGAACGGGAACGGGAACGGGAACGGCCGGATGGCGAAGAAATCCAGGAAGCAGCAGCAGTCGGGCGGCACGCCGGCGACGGTGGCCCTGACGACGGCCGGGGTGGAGTTCACGCTCCACGCCTACGACCACGACCCGTCCCACCCGTCCTACGGCGAGGAGGCGGCCGAGGCGATGGGCGTCTCCCCCGAACGGGTGTTCAAGACGCTGGTGGCGGAGGTGGACGGGGCGCTCGTGGTCGGGGTGGTCCCGGTTGCGGGTTCGCTGGATCTGAAGGCGCTGGCCACGGCGGTGGGCGGCAAGCGGGCGGCGATGGCGGACCCGGCGCTCGCGGAGCGTACGACGGGTTACGTGCGCGGGGGCATCTCCCCCCTCGGCCAGCGCAAGAAGCTCCGCACGGTGCTGGACGAGTCGGCGTCGTCGCACCCCACGATCTGTGTGTCGGCGGGCCGCCGGGGCCTGGAGGTGGAACTGGCGCCCGAGGACCTGGCCAAGCTCACGGAGGCGACACTGGCGCCGATCGGCCGCTCCTGACGCCGGGCGGGCTGAATCCGGCCTGCCCGGCGTCGTGGTGGTGGGCGGTGGTCACGCCGGCCGATGGCCGTGGTTCGCGTGGCCCTTCTTCATGCGCCATTTGCGCTTGCGTGTCCTCTTCGACATGTTTCCGTCCTAGCCGAGGACGGGCCGTCCGTCGAGTGCTGCGGACACGCCTGCCGACGCGGCCTGCCCGAAATCGGCCGCCCGGCGTCTGAGGACGAGGCGGCAGGCAGATCCCCCGGCCCACCCGAAATCAGCCCGCCCTGGGCGTCTGAGGACGAGACCGCAAGACCGGCCCCCCAGCCCACCCGAAACCAGCCCGCCCGGGGCGTCTGAGGACGAGACCGCAAGACCGATGCGGGGGTCTGGGGGCGCAGCCCCCGAGGGACGGGAAGGGTGGGGGCGGCGGGGGCGAGCCCGCTTCGGCGCACCCCCGGCCGCTACGCCTGCGGCGCAGCCACCCCGTACGGATCAGGATCCCGCGGAGCGAACAGCGCCGTCAGCCCCAGGTGCACCACCAGCGCCGCCACCGACCAGGCCAGCAACGCCCCCTTGGCCCCCAGCTTCAGCGGCGCGGAGAACGTCACTCCCTTGCCCACCTGCTTGGCGTGCGCGATCACGTTCGACGTGGGCCCAAGCCACACCCCCAGGCGCCACGCGAGCAGCGACCCCAGCAGTCCGCCCACGCACAGGGCCACCACCAGCGGCACCCCGCCCCGCTTCCGCGCCAGGAAGACCACCAGCGCGCTGAGCACCCCGAAGCCGGCCGCGAGCAGCGTGAACGTCCCGTCCACCCCGATGGCCTGTTCCCCTTCGGTGTCCTTCAGATAGACGACCCAGTTGTTGTCGACCTGGTCCCCGACCAGCGGAACGTGCGGCGCCAGCCACCACCACAGCACCCCGAGCAGCGCCCCGGTGATCGCGACGCCCACCGTGATCACGACGGCATCCCGCACCTCGGTCTTCATGCCGGGCCCGTCCGCCCCGTACGCGGCCGTGGCACCGTGCGGCGCGGGCCCGATCCCCACGGGGTCGGCCCCGGCGTGCCACGTCTCGTGCGCAGCGTGCGGGGACTGTTCATGCGGCGGCGGAGGCGGAGTCAACGGAGCGGTCACCTTCACATCCTGCCAGGCGTGTCTGTCAGCCGCGTCACCGGACGGCCGCCCGGCGGTACGCCCAGGTGGCCAGGGCCAGCGAGGCCACCCCGACGGCGGCGCACACGCCCAGGTCACCGAGGACGAACGCCCAGTCCGGATGCCCGCCGAAGGTCCGCGCAAACGCCTCCACCCCGTACGTCGACGGCAGCAGGTCCCGTACGAGCCGGATGGCCTCCGGCATCCGGTGCGCCGGCAGCACGCCCAGCAACAGCGCCGCCGACATGCCCAACTGCCCGAGGAGCGTCGCCAGTTCGGGCCGCGGCGCGAGGAGTCCGAGGGCGGCGCCGAGACCGGACAGCGCGGCTCCGGCCAGCGGGATCACCGCGGCGAGAACCCACAGGTGGGCGAGCGGCAGTCCGAACAGCACGCACCCGAAGACGGCGGTCACCAGGGTTCCGGGCACCGTGAAGGACGCGTACGCCCCCGCCGCACCCAGCACCACCGCGGCGGCCGGTACCGGCAGCGTGGCGTAGTGGTCGAGCCCGCCGCTGCCGCGGAGCTGGCCGAAGTACTGGGCGAGCAGGTTCAGCCCGACGTACGCGACCACGAGCACGGACGATCCGGCGACGACGGACCACGCGTCGCTGCCGCCGCCGCTCACCACCCCGCGCATCATGATCATGATGCCGATCGACTGGAACGTCGCCACGAACAGCAGCGGGATCCGCGCGACCCGCGCCCGGGACAGCTGGGCCCGGTACACGGCGGCGAGCGACGGCCACAGCCGCGCCCGCGGCCCGAGGGCGGCGCCGTCCGCGGCACCGTCGTCCGTCGCCCGGGCGCCGGGCAGGACCCCGGCGGGTAGGACACTCACCTCGCGCTGCTCCTCTTCGCTCTCCCCCAGGTCCTCGTCGAGGTCCTCGCGGTCCTCGTGACGTTCCCCCCGGCGCTCCATACGGACACCACGGCTTCCGCGCTCATGCCTTCACCAGCCCTTGGCCGCTGCCGCCGAGCGTCAGGTAGACGTCCTCCAGGCTGGGCGTGGCCAGTGTGAAGTCGTCGAGGGCGGCGAAGGCCGCGCCCCCGGTGACGGTGGCGACGGCCGCGCGCGCCTCCTCGGGTGCCATCCGCAGCGACCAGCGGCGCCCGGCCTCCACGGCACGGCCGCGCAGCGCGGCGACCTCGGGCACCTCCAGGGGCGCCCGCTCGCGCCAGACGAGTTCGACGCGGACCTCGCCGGCGACGCGCTCCTTCAGCCCGGCCGGGGTGTCGCAGGCGATGATCCGGCCCCGGTCGAGGACGGCCACCCGGTCCAGGACGGTCTCCGCCTCGATGACGTTGTGGGTGACCAGCAGCACGGTCGTCCCGCGCTCGGCCCGCCGCCGGTCCACGGCGGCCCACACGGCGCGGCGGGCGACGGGGTCCATGCCGGTGGTCGGTTCGTCGAGCACCAGCAGCGGCCGTTCCCCGATCAGCGCGGCGGCGAAGCAGGCGAGCCGGCGCTGGCCGCCGGAGAGTTTCTTCAGCGGCCGGGAGGCGATCGGCGCGAGGCCGAGTTCGTCGAGGACGGCGTCGCGCTCCGCACGGGCCTGCCGCAGGTCGAGCCCGCGCAGCCGTCCGGTGGTCTCGGCGGCGAGCGAGACGGTCAGCTCGTCGAGGGCGGTGGACTCCTGGCCCAGGTAGGCGAGGATGCGCGCGGCCCGCTCGGGGTGACGCACGATGTCGTGCCCGAGGATCTCCACGCTGCCGCCGTCGGGCCGCATCAGCCCGGTCAACTGGCGGACGAGGGTGGACTTGCCGGCGCCGTTCGGCCCGAGCAGCCCGAAGATCTCGCCGCGCCGGATGTCCAGCCGTACGTCGTCGGTGGCCCGCACCTCGGGCGTCCCCGGCGCACCACGCCGCCCCCGCACCGCCGGATAGGTCTTGGTCAGCCCGCGCACGGCGCACACGACGTCGTGACGGTGCCGTGGTGCCGTTGCGCTGCGCTTGCTCACAAAGGACGAGGGTAAGGGGTGCCGCCCGCCGAACGGTTCCCGGGGCCCGCCCCGGCTCCCCACCCGCGCCACCGGCGGACGGGCGTCCGAATCCGGCGCGCGCCCGCCGCCCCCGCCGGAAACCCGCGCGGCACGTTCCGCCCCGGGTGCCCGCCGCGACACCGGCCACCGTGCCCGCCGCGACACCGACGCCCCGGACGTGCTGTGCCCCGGGCGCCCCGCCGGTCCGGCCCCGCCCGGGTCGGTCGCCGACGGGTCGGGCCAGCCGCCGACAGGCCGGGTCAGTCGCCGACGGGCGCCTCCGCCGCCGTGCGCTGGTCGATCTCGCGCCAGAAACCCGCCCGGATCGCGTAACGGTCGTGTTCGTCGATCTGGTCGTCCTTGTGGGCGAGCAGGCCGAAGCGGGCCGCGTACCGCAGCAGTTCCCCGTCGATGCGGTGCGGCACCCTCGGGTACATGCTCGACAGCTTCTGCAGGTGGGAGGGGTCGGCGAGGCGGGAGATCCACCGCCGGGCGAAGACCTGCCCGACCTCGTAGGGATCGCCGCCGACCGTGGTGATGTCCTCCTCCCGGTCGGCCCACCGCTGCTCCGCGGTCGTGAGCTGCGCCAGCGTCGGCAGCGAGGCGGCCTCCGGCGACTCCGCCGCGACGGGCCGGTCCACCCAGCCCTTGTCGGACGACCAGCGCAGCGTCGCCCCGGCGGGCTGCGACGCGGTGTGGGGCGCCCGCAGCGCCGCGAGGTCCTTCGGGGTCGGTACGCCCTTGGCGACCGGCACCCGCTCCTGGGCGCCGTTCTGGGACGCGGACGCCGGGACGTGTTCCGGCTCGGCGGCGGGCCGCTCCGTGGTGGCCGTGAGCGCCGACTCGGGCAGCGGCGCCGAGAGGATCGCGGCGATCTCCGGCCGGGGCGCGGGCGGCGGCGCGCACACCCCGCCCACTTCCTTGGGCCGCACGGCCTGGGTGATCCACGCCCGGTCGAGCACGCGTCGCTCGTCGGCCTCGGCGACCAGGTCCTCGGACTGGTTGTAGTCGCCGTCCGCGGCCTGGACCGCCCACAGGTGCACGGCGACCCCGTGCTCCTTGGCGGCCATCATGCCCGGCAGCAGGTCCCCGTCACCGGTGACGAGCACGACGTCCGAGCAGGCGCGGTTGCGGGCCAGCTCGGTCAGTTCGGCGTGCATCGCGGCGTCCACGCCCTTCTGCGCCCACCGGCCGTCGCTGCGGGTCAGCGCGCCGAGGCGCACGGTGACCCGGGGCATCACGCGCAGCCGGCGGTGCTCCGGCTGCGGCACGCGGTCGGGGGCGCCGTCGAACCAGTAGATGCGCAGCAGCGGCCGCCCGGTGTCGGCCTCGGCGCGTTCGCGCAGCCCCTGGATGAGGGCGGCGTGGTCGACGGTGATGCGGGACCTCGAGGGTTCCCCGGCGAGGAGGCTGGCGGCAGCCCCGAGCAGATACCCGGCGTCCACCAGGACGATGCAGCGGTCCACGCGATCCACCCTCTTTCCGGGAGGTTTGCTTCGGGCTTGCTTCGAGTCTGCCCGACGGCGGTGAGGTTAACGGCCCGAACTCGATCTTCGGCGTGGCGGATCGGGGGCCCGGTCCACGAAGAACGGTGTCACGCAGGGTAATTGTCCGACATGCGGTTGATGTCAGCCTATGTGAATCTGGTCCCGGCCCTGGCCCCTAGTCCCCCACAGGAGGCATCACCATGGCCAAGAACAAGAACCGCAAGCAGGCCGGCCCGCAGAACCGCTCCCCGAAGGCCGAGCAGGCGCAGGAGCACACCCAGCGGCCCGCGCCGGAGGCGCACGCGTCTCCGATGACGCAGACGCAGGGCAGCCCGGCGGACGGTACCCGTAAGAAGCAGAAGAGCTTCGGCCACAACTGACGCCCGCCCGAGAGCTGATGCGAGGCCCGCGCGCGAGGGCCGACGCGCATGAGGGGCGCGCCCGTTCCCGGGTGCGCCCCTCATCTGCTGTGTCACTCCGGATGATCAGCCCGCCAGGCAGGACGGACCGAGAAGGACCTTCAGGTCGCCGTAGAGCGCGGGGTCCGGCTTGACCCGGTGGCGGTCCAGGCGCAGGACCGTCGTCTTGCGCGGCCCCTGGAGCTTGATCCGCACCTCGCTGTCGCCCTTGTGCTGGCTGAGGATCTCACCGAGGCGGCTCACCATGGGCGGGGTGACCCGCGTGGCCGGGATGGTGAGCACGACGGGCGCGTTGGTGCCGGCGTTCGAGAGGTCCGGGACCATCAGCTCCATCGCGACCAGCCGCGGCACGTCCTCGCGCTTGTCGAGGCGGCCCTTGACGAACACCACGGCGTCCTCGACGAGTTGGGTGGACACGAGCTGGTAGGTCGCCGGGAAGAACATGCACTCGATGGAGCCCGCGAGGTCCTCGACCGTGGCGATCGCCCACGCGTTGCCCTGCTTGGTCATCTTGCGCTGCAGGCCGGAGATGATGCCGCCGATGGTGACGACCGCGCCGTCCGCGTGCTCGCCGCCGGTGAGCTGGGCGATGCCCGCGTCGGCCTTGTCGGACAGCACGTGCTCCAGGCCGAAGAGCGGGTGGTCCGAGACGTACAGACCGAGCATCTCCCGCTCCTGGGCGAGCAGATACGTCTTGTCCCACTCCTCGTCGGTGAAGGTGACGTCGAGGCCGAAGCCGGGCTCGCTGCTCTCCTCCTCCATGCCGCCGAAGAGGTCGAACTGTCCCTCGGCCTCCTTGCGCTTGACCGCGACCACGTTGTCGATCATCGGCTCGTACTGCGCCGTCAGGCCCTTGCGGGTGTGGCCGAGGGAGTCGAAGGCGCCCGCCTTGATGAGCGACTCCGTCGTCCGCTTGTTGCAGACGACCGCCTCCACCTTGTCCAGGTAGTCCGGGAAGGAGGTGTACTTCCCCTTGGCCTTGCGGCAGCGGATGATCGACTCGACGACGTTCGTACCCACGTTCCGCACGGCGGAGAGGCCGAAGAGGATCACGTCGTCACCCTGCGCGGCGAAGTTCGCCTCGGACTCGTTGACGTTCGGCGGAAGGACGCGGATGCCCATGCGGCGGCACTCGTTGAGGTAGACCGCCGACTTGTCCTTGTCGTCCTTCACCGAGGTCAGCAGCGCGGCCATGTACTCGGCGGGGTGGTTCGCCTTCAGGTACGCGGTCCAGTACGAGACCAGGCCGTACGCGGCCGAGTGCGCCTTGTTGAACGCGTAGCCGGCGAACGGGACCAGCACGTCCCACAGCGCCTGGATCGCCTCGTCGCTGTAGCCGTTCTTGCGGGCGCCCGACTGGAAGATGACGAAGTTCTTCTCCAGCTCCTCGGGCTTCTTCTTGCCCATCACGCGGCGGAGGATGTCGGCCTCGCCGAGCGAGTAGCCCGCGATGATCTGGGCGGCCTTCTGCACCTGCTCCTGGTAGACGATCAGGCCGTAGGTGACGTCCAGGACCTCCTTGAGCGGCTCCTCCAGCTCGGGGTGGATCGGCGTGATCTCCTGCTGCCCGTTCTTGCGGAGCGCGTAGTTCGTGTGGGAGTTCATGCCCATGGGGCCCGGGCGGTACAGGGCCGACACGGCGGAGATGTCTTCGAAGTTGTCCGGCTTCATCAGGCGCAGCAGGGAGCGCATGGGGCCGCCGTCGAACTGGAAGACGCCGAGGGTGTCGCCGCGCTGGAGCAGTTCGAAGGTCTTGGGGTCGTCCAGCGGGAGGCTGAGGAGATCGATGTCGATCCCCTTGTTGGACTTCACCATCTTGACGGCGTCGTCCATGATCGTGAGGTTGCGCAGGCCCAGGAAGTCCATCTTCAGCAGGCCGAGCGACTCACAGCTCGGGTAGTCCCACTGGGTGATGGTCACGCCGTCGGTGTGCCTCACCCAGACGGGGACGTGCTCGGTGATGGTCTCGCTGGACATGATCACGCCGGCCGCGTGCACACCCATCTGCCGGACCAGGCCCTCGACGCCCTTGGCGGTGTCGATGACCTTCTTCACGTCCGGCTCGTTCTCGTACATCGAGCGGACCTCGCCCGCCTCCGAGTACCGGGGGTGGCTCGGGTCGGTGATGCCGGAGAGCGGGATGCCCTTGCCGAGGACGTCGGCGGGCATGGCCTTGGTGATGCGGTCGCCCATCGCGTACGGGTAGCCGAGCACGCGCGCGGAGTCCTTGATCGCGTTCTTGGCCTTGATGGTGCCGTAGGTGCCGATCATGGCGACCTTGTCGGCGCCGTACTTCTCCGTCACGTACCGGATCACCTCGACGCGCCTGCGCTCGTCGAAGTCGATGTCGACGTCGGGCATCGAGATGCGCTCGGGGTTGAGGAACCGCTCGAAGATCAGGCCGTGCGGGATGGGGTCCAGGTCGGTGATGCCCAGGGCGTAGGCGACGATCGAGCCGGCGGCCGAGCCACGGCCGGGGCCCACGGCGATGCCGTTCTTCTTGGCCCACATGATGAAGTCGGCGACCACGAGGAAGTAGCCCGGGAACCCCATCTGGATGATGACGTCCATCTCGTACTCGGCCTGCTTCATGCGGTCCTCGGGGATGCCGCCCGGGAAGCGGCGCTCCATGCCGCGGCGGACCTCCTCCTGGAACCAGGTGACCTCGGTGTACCCCTCGGGGATGTCGAACTTGGGCATCAGGTCGCGCTTGACGAACATGCCCTCGGTGTCGACCATCTCCGCGATCAGCCGGGTGTTCTCGCACCCCTCCTGCCAGGCGTCCGAGGAGTCGATGGCGTACATCTCCTCCGTGGACTTCAGGTAGTAGCCGGTGCCGTCGAACTTGAAGCGGTCCGGGTCGGAGAGGTTCTTGCCGGTCTGGATGCACAGCAGGGCGTCGTGGGCGGCGGCCTCGTGCGCGTACGTGTAGTGCGAGTCGTTGGTGACCAGCGGCGGGATGCCGAGCTTCCGGCCGATCTCGAGCAGGCCGTCACGGACCCGGCGCTCGATCTCGATGCCGTGGTCCATCAGCTCCAGGAAGTACTTGTCCTTGCCGAAGATGTCCTGGTATTCGGCGGCCGCCTTCAGGGCCTCGTCGAAGTGGCCGAGGCGCAGCCGGGTCTGCACCTCGCCGGAGGGGCAGCCGGTGGAGGCGACGATCCCCTCGGACCACTGGGCGATGGTCTCCTTGTCCATGCGGGGCCACTTCTGCAGCCAGCCCTCGGCGTACGCGTCGGAGGACAGGCGGAAGAGGTTGTGCAGGCCGGTCTTGTTCACCGCCCACATGGTCTTGTGGGTGTAGCCACCGGAACCGGAGACGTCGTCCTTCTTCTGGTGCGGCTGGCCCCACTGGATCTTGCGCTTGTTGCGCCGGGACTCGGGGGCGACGTACGCCTCGATGCCGATGATGGGGGTGATTCCGGCCTTCTTCGCGGAGTGGAAGAAGTCGTACGCCCCGTGGAGGTTGCCGTGGTCGGACATGGCGATGTGCGTCATCCCCATCTCGTTGCACGCATTGAACATGTCCTTCAGCCGCGCGGCACCGTCCAGCAGCGAGTACTGGGTGTGGACGTGCAGGTGCGTGAACGGCGGCTTTGACACGGTTCGAGCCTCCCAATGGCAAGTGTGGCGCGCAGCGCCTCGGAGTCTGGGGACAGCGTCGAAGTCTATGCCTCGGCACTGACACTCCGCGGGCTGCGGCGCGTACCTTCATGCGGAGAAAACGTGGGCACTCCCCCACCCCGCCGGTCGTTGCCGGGAGGGAATGTGGGGGAAGATCGCCCTCGAAGATCACGCACCATCCGTCTCAGGAGGCACCCAGCGATGTCGGTTCCGCAGCTCAGCGCCGAGCAACGCGGTGAGGAGATCCTCGCCGTCTTCGACACCGCCTTCGGCGAGCTGCTCGCCGCCGACCCGGCCGCGTTCCGCGTGAAGTTCCGCAAGATGGCGGCCTCCGCGTTCGCGTTCTACCGGGGGACGGCGTGCCTCTTCTACCACGACCTGGACGCGGACAAGCGCGGCGGCCCGTACCTGGACGACCGCACCTCGCGGGTGTGGATCCACGGCGACCTGCACGCCGAGAACTTCGGCACCTACATGGACTCCACGGGCCGCCTGATCTTCAACGTGAACGACTTCGACGAGGCGTACGTCGGCCCCTTCACCTGGGACCTGAAGCGCTTCGCCGCCTCCGTGGCGCTGATCGGGTACGCGAAGGCGCTCAGCGACGACCAGATCACCGAGCTGGTCGGCATCTACGCCGCGGCCTACCGCGAGCGCATCCACGCCCTGGCGACCGGCGCCAAGAGCGACGAGGTGCCGCCCTTCACCCTGGACACCGCCCAGGGCCCGCTGCTCGACGCGCTGCGCGACGCCCGCTCGCTCACCCGCTTCGGGCTGCTGGACTCCCTGACCGAGATCCGTGACTTCGAACGCCGTTTCGCGCCGGGCGGCGGCTCCATCGAGCTGGACGCGGCCACCCGCTACAAGGTGCTCGCGGCCTTCGACGGCTATCTGGAGACGCTGCCGGAGTCGTCCCTGGCCCGCCCCGACTCCTACCGCGTCAAGGATGTGGTGGGACGCCGCGGCATCGGTATCGGCTCGGCCGGCCTGCCGTCGTACAACATCCTCCTCGAGGGCCACAGCGACGCCCTGGAGAACGACGTCGTGATCTACATCAAGCAGGCCCAGACCCCGGCCGTCTCCCGGCACATCACGGATCCCGTGATCCGGGAGTACTTCCAGCACGAGGGCCATCGCACGGTGATCTCCCAGCGCGCCCTGCAGGCGCACGCCGACCCGTGGCTGGGCTGGACCGAGCTGGACGGCGCGGGCCAGCTCGTCGCCGAGGTCTCGCCGTACGCGGTGGACCTGGACTGGGGCGACATCGACGACCCGGAGGAGATCGCCTCGGTCGTCGCCGACCTGGGCCGGGCCACGGCCGCCATGCACGCGGCGGCGGACGACACCTCCGGCGAGTCACTGGTGCCCTTCTCCACCGAGCGGGCCATCGACGCGGCGATCGCCGCCGACGAGGACGGCTTCGGCGAGCTGCTGGTGGACTTCGCCCACACCTACGGGGGACGCGCGCGTGCGGACCACCAGATCTTCGTGGACCTGTTCCGCAACGGCCGGATTCCAGGTCTGTGACGGAAGGCCCGGCCACAGGAACCTTTTAGTGTTCCCTTACAGGAAGCCGTGACACACTCTCCTCTGCTATGGACATATCCGGGACCCGCCTCAGAGCCGTACGCGCGGCGCTGTTCACGACACTGGTCGTGACCCTCAGCACCGCGTCGCACGTGCTGCTGTCCGAGGTCCCCCTGCCGATGGGGACGGTGGCCGCCATAGCCGCCGCCGTCTTCGTCGTCGCGTACGCGCTGGCCGGCCGTGAGCGGGGCTTCGGGAAGATCGCCGCCCTGCTGGTGCCGCTGGAACTGGCCGCGGACACGGTGTTCACCACGGGCCAGCACGCCTGCTACGGCAGGGCCGGCGGCCCGGTCACCGGCCCGCTGCGCTCGGTGGGCCTGGACGTGCTGTGCAGCGGCAGCGTGGGCACGCCCCTCAGCCGGGTCACCGGCACCGGCACCGGCAGCGACCGGATCGCCGCGCTCCTGGCGCACGCCGACCCGGCGACCGCCTGGCTGCTGCTCGCCGCCCACGTGAGCGTGGGGCTGCTGGCCGCCGCCTGGCTCCGCCGCGGCGAGCGGGCGCTGGTTCAGCTCCTCGGCGCGGTGGCCGCGACCACGTTCCGGCCGCTGCTGCTCGCCGTCGCCGCCGTGACGGTACGGCTCGCGCCGGTCCGCCGGGTGCCGCGCCCGGCGCCGCGGATCACCGCCCTGCGCACCCGCCTCTTCGTGCACTCCCTGGGACGGCGTGGACCGCCGTGCTCGGTCGCCCTGATCTGAGCGACACCGCCCGTTCCGGGCGACACCCCGAGCACGACCACTCCCCATCCGGCATTCCGCGCACCACGGTGCGCGTCCCACAGGAGATCACCCATGAGCAAGCGGAACACCCAGGCGGCGAAGACGGCGGCCCGTGAGCGGCTGCGGATCGAGCGCGAGCGGCAGGCCAAGCGCGACAAGGTCAAGCGGCAGCTGATCGTCGCCGGTTCGGTCGTCGCCGTGCTCGCCATCGCGGGCGGCGTCGGCTACGCCGTCGTGCAGAACAACAAGCCCAGCTACTGGGAGGCCGCGAAGAGCGACCCGCTCGTCAAGCCGGCCAACACCTCCGGTGCGAACGGCACCACCGTCGTCATCGGCAAGAGCAGCGCCAAGAAGACCCTGGTCATGTACGAGGACCCGCGCTGCCCGATCTGCGCCCAGTTCGAGCAGACCGTCGGCTCGACCGTCAAGAAGGACGTCGACGAGGGCAAGTTCAAGATCCAGTACGTCGGTGCCACGTTCATCGACACCAACACCCAGGGCGAGGGCTCCAAGAACGCCCTGAGCGCCATGGGAGCCGCGCTGAACGTCAGCCCCGAGGCGTTCCTCGAGTACAAGAGCGCGCTGTACTCGGCGAAGTGGCACCCGGAGGAGACCCAGGACAAGTTCAAGGACGACAGCTACCTGATCAAGGTCGCGAACACCGTCCCCGCCCTGAAGGACAACGCGGCGTTCCAGAAGGCCGTGAAGGACGGCACCTACGACAAGTGGGCGCTGGACATGTCCGAGGTCTTCAACAAGAGCGGGGTACAGGGCACGCCGACCCTGAAGATGGACGGCAAGACGCTCACCGGCTCGGACGGGCAGAACGCGCCGATGACGGTGGCCGATTTCAACACGGCGATCGACAACGCGCTCAAGGCCTGACCGGCCCACCCCACGGCGGGGCCGGGCGGTCCCGTTGAGGAGGGCCGGAAGAAGAAGGTCCGCTAGAAGAAGAGCGGGCGAACTTTGCGAGTTCGCCCGCTCTTTGTGCGTACTGGTCAGTAGTCTGCTCGCCCGTGACCAGTCGACACAGATCATCCGAGAGCCTCAACTCACCGTCCCCGCGCCGCCGTACGGTCGTCAAGGCCGCGGCCGCCACAGCCGTCCTCGGCGCCCCGCTGGCCGCCGCGCTTCCCGCCCGGGCCGCCTCCGGCACTCCGGCCTTCCTGCACGGCGTGGCCTCCGGCGACCCGCTGCCCGACGGCATCCTGCTGTGGACCCGGGTGACGCCCACCGCACAGGCGACGCCCGGCTCCGGGCTCGGTCCCGACACCGAAGTGGACTGGGTGCTCGCCAAGGACAAGGCGTTCACGAACATCGTCGCCAAGGGCTCCGTCACCGCGACCGCCGCCTCCGACCACACGGTGAAGGCCGACGTACGGGGCCTGGAACCGGCCACGGACTACTGGTTCCGCTTCTCCGCCGGCGGCACCGACTCCCCCATCGCCCGCACCCGCACCGCGCCGGCCGCCGACGCCGCCGTCCCCGGGCTGCGCTTCGGTGTGGTCTCCTGCGCCAACTGGGAGGCCGGCTACTTCGCGTCGTACCGGCACCTGGCCGCGCGGGGCGACCTGGACGCATGGCTGCACCTGGGCGACTACATCTACGAGTACAAGACCGGGGAGTACGCGGCCCGCGGCACGGTGGTGCGCCCGCACGCCCCGGCGAACGAGATCATCACGCTGGCCGACTACCGCGTCCGGCACGCGAAGTACAAGACGGACCCCGACCTCCAGGCCCTGCACGCCAAGGCGCCGGTCATCGCGATCTGGGACGACCACGAGTTCGCCGACAACGCCTGGTCGGGCGGCGCGGTCAACCACACCGAGGGCGCCGAGGGCACCTGGACGGCCCGCAAGGCGGCGGCGAAGCAGGCGTACTTCGAGTGGATGCCGGTCCGTCCGGCGCTCGAGGGGACCACCTACCGCCGGTTGCGGTTCGGCAAGCTCGCCGACCTCTCCCTGCTCGACCTGCGCTCCTTCCGCTCGCAACAGGCGTCCACGGGCAGCGGTTCCGTCGACGACCCGGACCGCACCATCACGGGCCGTGCCCAACTCGACTGGCTGAAGGCCGGCCTGAAGGCGTCCGACACCACCTGGCGGCTGGTCGGCAACTCGGTGATGATCGCGCCCTTCGTCATCGGCTCGCTCTCCGCCGATCTGCTGAGGCCGCTGGCCAAGCTGCTGGGGCTGCCGCAGGAGGGCCTCGCCGTCAACACCGACCAGTGGGACGGCTACACCGACGACCGCCGTGAACTGCTCGCCCACCTGCGGGACAACGCAATCCGGAACACCGTGTTCCTGACCGGCGACATCCATATGGCATGGGCCAACGACGTGCCCGTCGACGCCGGCACCTACCCGCTGTCCGCCTCCGCGGCCACCGAGTTCGTGGTCACCTCGGTCACGTCCGACAACCTCGACGACATCGTCAAGGTTCCCGAGGGCACCGTCTCGGCGGTGGCCGCTCCGGTCATCCGCGCGGCCAACCGGCATGTGCACTGGGTCGACACCGACCGCCACGGCTACGGCGTGCTGGACATCACCGCCGAGCGCGCGCAGATGGACTACTACGTGCTGTCCGACCGTACGGACGCGAGCGCGACCTCGTCCTGGGAGCGGTCGTACCGCACGCGCAGCGGCACGCAGAAGGTCGAGCGGACGTACGACCCGGTGTAGCCGCCCGTGCAGGGCGGGCTACAGGCTGTCGAGGAAGCCGAGCGCCACCCGCCAGGTGGCCTCGGCCGCCTCCTCGTCGTAGTCCGGCAGGTCCGGGTCGGTGTACAGGTGGCCCGCGCCCGCGTAGCGGTGGATCTCCACGTCCGCGCCCGCCCTGCCCATCTGCAGGTACCAGGCGCCGAGCCAGTCGTCCGTCTCGAACGGGTCGGGCTCGGCGACGTGCAACTGCACCGGCAGTCCGTCCACCGAGGCGTTCGGCGCGATGTCCGAGGTGCCGTGCAGCAGCAGGAGCCCGCGCGCCTTGTGGTCGCCGAGCGCCAGGGTCTGCGCGGTGGCGGCGCCGAGTGAGAACCCGGCGTACACGAGCCCTCGCTCGGAGTACGGCGCGGCGGCCAGCACGGCCCGCTTGAGCAGCTCTTCCTTCCCGATCTCGTCCTTGAAGGCCATGCCCTCCTCGACCGTCTCGAAGGTGCGGCCGTCGAACAGGTCGGGGGTCCACACCTCGTGCCCGGCGGCGCGGAGCCGGTCGGCGGCGGCCCGGACGGCCGGCCGCAGCCCGTACGTCGAGTGGAAGAGCATGATGTTCATGAGGCCATGGTGCCAGCCGTGACGGACGACGCCGGACGCCCCACCGGACCCGGGTGTTCTTGGCCACAGGTTCACGGCGGGCCCCACTGGTTACGTTCCAAGGATGGAGAACGTACTGCGCCCGGTGATCGTCCTAGGCGGAACGGTCGGACTCACCCTGCTCATCGGGTGGGGCACGGACGTCCTGCTGCGCAAGGCGAACGCCGGGCACCCCGAGACGCCCCTGTGGGGTCTGCTGCGCCGCGGCCGCATCCCCTACCAGCTCGTGCTGTGCGCGGCCCTGCTGAGGGGCTCCTACGACCAGGTGAAGGTCCTCCAGGCGCACCAGGTGGGCATCGGCCGGACGCTGACCCTGGTGCTGATCGGTTCCGCGGCCTGGCTGGTGATCCGTATCGCGGGGGCCATCGTCGAGACGACGTACAGCCGCTACGCCCGCGCCCACCACGACCCGGCCCGGGTCCGGCGCGTGCGCACCCAGGTCACGCTGATCATGCGGGTGGTGTACGCGACCGTCGGGGTGGTGGCGGCCAGCGCGATGCTGCTGACGTTCCCCGCGATGCGGACGGCAGGCGCCTCGCTGCTGGCCTCGGCCGGCATCCTCGGCATCGTCGCCGGTGTCGCCGCGCAGTCCACGCTCTCCAACCTCTTCGCCGGGCTGCAGATCGCGTTCGGCGACATGGTGCGGCTCGGCGACACGGTGGTCGTGGACGGCGAGTGGGGCACGGTCGAGGAGATCACGCTGACCTTCCTGACCGTGCGCACCTGGGACGAGCGGCGGATCACCATGCCGGTGTCGTACTTCACGTCCAAGCCGTTCGAGAACTGGTCGCGCGGCAGCGCCCAGATGACGGGCATCGTCTACTTCCACGTCGACCACACCGCGCCCGTGGAGGCGATGCGCGACAAGCTCCGCGACATCCTGCGCAACTGTCCGGCGTGGGACGGCCGCGCCTACGGCCTCCAGGTCACCGACTCCACGCCCAACACCATGCAGGTGCGGGCGCTGGTCACCGCGAAGGACGCGGACGACATATGGACGGCCCGGGTCACGGTGCGCGAGGAGCTCATCCGCTGGCTGGCCGAGGAGCACCCCTACGCGCTGCCGCGGGTCAACACGGCGGGCGCGGTACCTCCGCCCGGCTGGAACGGCCACTCCTCGCCCGACGGACGGTTCCGCAAGGCGTACGAGGAGCAGCGGGCGGGCCGGGGCTGAGCCCGGCCCACGTCAGCGGCCGCGTTCCGCACCGCCGTTGACCTGGATCACCTGCGCGGTGACGTGGCGGGCACCGGGGGACGCCAGCCAGTGCAGGGTCGCGGCCACGTCCCCGGGCGTACCGGCGCGGCCGATGGACGTCTCCGCGATGAGCCGCTCGCGTCGCGCGTGGTCCATGGCGTCGCCGAAGAACTCGGTGTCCTCGATGTAGCCCGGCGCGACCACGTTCACCGTGATGCCGCGCGGCCCGACCTCCCGGGCCAGGTCGAAGGCGTAGGGGTGCAGGGCGGCCTTGGAGGCGGCGTAGGCGCCGCTGCCGGAGCCGCGGTAGGCGGCGATGGAGCTGAGGAACAGCACCCGGCCGCCCGGGGAGGCGAGCCGGTCCCGCAGTGCCTCGGTGAGCAGGGCCGCGGTCAGCACGTTCAGCCGGAAGTTGACGGTCCAGGTGTGCGCGACGGCTTCGAGCGGGTCCTCGGCGCCGGCCTCGGGCTCCCGAAGTCCGCTGCCGCCCGCGTTGTTGACGAGCACGTCCACGGTGCCCAGCTCGTCGGCCACGAACCGGGCGACGCCGCGCACGGCGTGCGGATCGCTCAGGTCGGCCGCGTAGGTGAGCGCCCCCGGCACGTCGGCCTTCTCCAGCACCTCCGGCCGCCGCCCGAGGAGCAGCACCCGGTCCCCGTCTGCGGCGAAGGCCCGCGCCGCCGCCAGTCCGATCCCCGTTCCTCCACCACTGATCACCACGTTGCGCGTCATGATCCAATCGTACAAAAAGCGCCCAGGGCGGACGCATTGGCCCCCGGGCGGGTCGCGGGGCGGGTGTCAGCGCAGGCTGCGGACGTCCAGGTGGCGCAGCACCCGGTCGACGATCTCCGGGTCCGCGCCCGGTTCGCTGCGGGCGGCGAGTACCTCGTGGCGTGCCGCGCTCAGCATCTCCCCGTGGATCCTGCGCGCCCGCTTGATGCGCCGGGCCCGCTGTTGCTGCGCCTCGCGCCGCTCCTCGTCCCCGAGGTCGGGGCTGATGCGGGCGCCGATGTCGAAGGCCCTGCGCAGGAGCTGCTCGGACAGTTCGTCCGGCAGCTCCTCGACCTGCTCGATCTCCTTCAGTCTGCGCTTCGCCGCCTTGGCCGCGCGGACCGCCAGCGCATGCTCGAACTCCTTTTCGCTCTCGGTGTCGGACCGCACGTTCAGCTTCCGCACCAGCCACGGCAGTGTGAGCCCCTGGAGCACCAGCGTGGCCATGATCACCCCGAAGGCGATGAAGACGATCTCGTTCCGGCCGGGGAAGGGCGACCCGTCGTCCATGGTCAGCGGAATGGCCAGGGCCAACGCCACCGACGCCACGCCCCGCATCCCGGACCACCACATGACGACGGTCTCCCGCCAGGACACCGGGATCTCCTCGTCGTAGTCCCGTTTGGCGTGCAGCCGCTTCGTCAGCCAGGTCGCGGGCAGCAGCCAGGCGAGGCGGACGAACACGACGACGGCCACGATCGCGACGGCCCAGCCGAGCATCTCGCCCCACCGCCCGGACGCGGTCCGGATCGCGTGGTGCAGTTCCAGCCCGATGAGCCCGAACGCGATCCCGGTGACCAGGGTGTCCACCACGTCCCAGAACGTGTGCCCGGCGAGCCGCATCATCACGTCGTCCGGATCGGCGGCGTACTCGGCCAGGAACAGCGCGGTGATCAGCACGGACAGTACGCCGGAGCCGTGCAGTTCCTCGGCCAGGACGTACGAGGCGTACGGCACGAGGAGCGTCAGGCCGATCTGCAGGGTGGCGTCGCCGAGCAGGTCGAGCAGCTTGTTGGCGGCCCAGCCGAGGGCGAGCCCGACGGCGAGGGCGACGACCGCGGAGAGCGCCAGTTCGAGCAGGGCGTGCGGCAGCGAGAACGTTCCGCTGACGGCGGCGGCGATCGCGACGTGGTACAGCACGATCGCCGTCACGTCGTTGAACAGTCCCTCGCCCTCCAGGATGGACACCAGGCGGCGGGGCAGCCCGAGCTGTCCCGCCACGGCGGTCGCCGCCACCGGGTCGGGGGGCGCCACGAGGGCGCCCAGCGCCACCGCCGCGGCGACCGGCAGCCCCGGCACGACCTCGTGGGCGACGGCGGCCACGCACACGGTGGTGACGAACACCAGCGCCACGGCCAGCAGGAAGATGGGCCGCTTGTTGGCCGTGAACTGCCGCCACGAGGTGCGGCGCACCGCCGCGTACAGCAGCGGCGGCAGCAGCGCGGGCAGGATCAGCCCGGGCGGGATGTTGACGTTGGGCACGAAGTCGAGCAGGGCGAGCACGATCCCGAGCAGGGTCATCAGCACCGGCGCCGGCAGCCGGAGCCGGTCCCCGACCGGGACGCTCACCACGGCCCCGAGCAACAGCAGCAGGAACAGGGCGAGTTGGTCCACGGTGAGCGCTCCGGGTGGTTCGACGTTCACACGGCAGGTCTCAAGCCTGCCATGCCACCCTTCTCACCCGTTTTCCCGGCTTCACTACAGTGGGCGCCGCATCGAGCGATGCGGTATGCCCGCGTCGGGGAACTCCGGTCCGTACGCCGCGTAGCCGAGCCGCTCGTAGAAGCCCAGTGCGTGGGTCTGCGCGTGCAGGTCCACCGCCGTCAGACCGCGCTCGCGTGCCGCCTCCTCGATGGCCCGCACCAGCGCCGCGCCGACGCCCAGCCCGCGTGCCTCCCGTGTCACCGCGAGGCGCCCGAGCGAGCCCACGGACGCGTCGCCGCCGTTCTTCGCGGCGGCCGCCTCCCCGTACAGCAGCCGGCCGGTGCCGAGCGGCACGCCGTCCTCCCGTACGGCCAGGACGTGCACGGCGCCGGCGTCGTGGGCGTCGTACTCGATGTCCTCGGGGACGCCCTGTTCGGCGACGAAGACCTGCTTGCGGACCGCGAAGCACGCCTCACGGTCGGCGGGGTCCTCGGCGACCCGCACGGTGTACCCGGCGTCGCCGGCGCTCATGCCCAGCTCTCCTCGCGCACCTTGTCCAGCGCCTTCTGCAGGTCGGCGGGGTAGTCGCTCTCGAACTCCACCCACCGCCCGTCCGCCGGGTGCTCGAAGCCGAGCCGCACCGCGTGCAGCCACTGACGGGTCAGGCCGAGCCGCTTGGCGAGCGTCGGGTCCGCCCCGTACGTCAGGTCGCCGACGCACGGGTGCCGGTGGGCGGCCATGTGGACGCGGATCTGGTGGGTGCGCCCGGTCTCCAGCTTGACGTCGAGCAGGGAGGCCGAGCGGAACGCCTCGAGCAGGTCGTAATGCGTGACGGAGGGCTTGCCGTCGGCCGTGACCGCCCACTTGTAGTCGTGGGTGGGGTGGCGGCCGATGGGCGCGTCGATGGTGCCGCTGGTCGGGTCGGGGTGGCCCTGGACGAGCGTGTGGTAGCGCTTGTCGACCGTGCGCTCCTTGAACTGGCGCTTGAGCGACGTGTACGCGTACTCCGACTTGGCCACCACCATCAGGCCCGATGTGCCGACGTCGAGGCGGTGCACGATGCCCTGGCGCTCGGCGGCGCCGGAGGTGGAGATCCGGTAGCCGGCCGCCGCGAGGCCGCCGATCACGGTCGGGCCGGTCCAGCCGGGGCTGGGGTGCGCGGCGACGCCGACCGGCTTGACGATCACGACCACGTCATCGTCGTCGTGCACGATGTCCATGCCCTCGACCGGCTCGGCGACCACCTGCACCGGCGCGGGCGCCTGCGGCATCTCGACCTCGAGCCAGGCGCCGCCCCGCACCCGCTCCGACTTGCCCACCACGGCGCCGTCGACCTGCACCTTGCCCGCCGCGGCCAGCTCCGCGGCTTTGGTGCGGGAGAAGCCGAACATGCGGGAGATGGCGGCGTCGACGCGCTCGCCCTCCAGGCCGTCGGGCACGGGCAGGGTACGGATCTCGGGAAGCGTGCTCACCCGTCGAGTATGCCGGACGGGCCCCTGCGCCCTGCCACGCGCCTGTGGACAACCTCTGGCGACCTCAGTCCTTGTGGACGGTGCCGTCCGGGTCGAGGCCGCGGAAGGACAGCAGCACGATCAGGATGCCGCCGCAGACGATCGCCGAGTCGGCCAGGTTGAACACGGCGAAGTGCTTGGGCGCGATGAAGTCGACGACCGCGCCTTCGAACACGCCCGGCGAACGGAAGATCCGGTCGGTGAGGTTGCCGAGCGCGCCACCGAGGAGCAGGCCGAGGGCGATCGCCCAGGGCAGGCTGTAGAGCTTGCGGGCGAGCCGGGCGATCACCACGATCACCGCCGCCGCGATCACCGTGAAGATCACGGTGAAGGCCTCGCCGAAGCCGAAGGCCGCACCCGGGTTGCGGATCGCCTCGAACTTCAGCCAGTCCCCGAGGATCTCGATCGGCTCGTGGTGCTCCAGCTTCGCGACCACGATCAGCTTGCTGACCAGGTCGAGGGCGTACGCGAAGGCGGCGACCGCGAACAGCACCGCGATCCGGCGCCTGCCCCTGGGCCGCTCGGCGGCGCCGGAACCCGGCCCCTGGGCTCCGGGGCCCTCGGCCGGGGCCCGCCCGTCGGACTGCTCCGGCCCGGCCGCGTCTGGGATGTCCGGCGTACCGATGATGCGCTCCGCCTCTGCCACGTGAATCCCTCAACCTAGGTGCCCTGACTGGACGAGACTACGACACCACCGCCGGATCACGTGTTCAGGCGGGGCTCATGGGCGGCGTTCCCGCTTCTGCTTGCATTCCACGCACAGGGTGGCGCGCGGAAAGGCCTGCATACGGGCCTTGCCGATGGGGTTGCCGCAGCTTTCGCACAGGCCGTAGGTGCCGGCGTCGAGCCGTTCCAACGCGTGTTCGGTCTGTTCGAGCATCTCCCGGGCGTTGTGGGCGAGCGCCATCTCATGCTCACGGGTGATGTTCTTGGTGCCGGTGTCCGCCTGGTCGTCGCCGGCGCCGTCCCCGGAGTCGCGCATCAGCCCGACCAGCGCCTGTTCCGAGGCGTCGATCTCGCCGCGCAGCCGCAGGGCGTCGGACTCCAGCTCGGCGCGCGCCTCGGTCACCTCCTCCGGGGTCCACGGGTCCTCTCCGGGGCGCACCGCCAGTTCACCGGGCTCGGCCGCGGCGATCCTCGCCTTCGGGACCGCGGTGGGGCCCGTGTCCGCCGTGGCCGTCCCAGGAGTCTTCTTCGCAACCACCGTCGTGGCTCCCGTCTGCTTCGCGGCCTCGACCTCGCTCGCCTTCTTGGCCGTGCTCTTCTTGGCCGCACTCTTCGTGGGGGTGCTTTTCGTCGTGCCGCCCTTCGCGGCGCTCTTGTCGGCGGCGGCCTTGGAGGGGGCCGCCTTTCCGGCGGCGGCCTTCGTGGCCGCCGTCTTCGGGGTGAGGGCCTTCTTGGCCGCCGACTTCGGTGTGACGGCCTTCTTGGCCGCCGTCTTCTTGGCAGCGGCCTTCTTCGCCGCCGTCTTCTTCGCGACGGTGCTGGTCACCGCAGCCTCCTTGCCGGGCGCCGCCTTCTTCGCCGCCGCCTTCTCGGGAACAGTGCCGGGTGCTGCCGCCTTCCTGCCGGCGACACCCTTGGTTGCCGCCTTCTTGGTGACGGACTTCTCGGCCGCCTTCTTCGGGACGGGCTTCTCGGCCGCCGCCTTCCCGGCGGCCGTGGTCTTACCGGCTGCCGCGGCCTTCTTGGCCGCGGTCTTCCCGACCGGTCCCGTCGGGGCGGTGGTCTTCTTCCCCGCGGTCTTCTCAGCGGCCGCCTTCTTGACCGCCGCCTTCTTGACCGCCGCCTTCTTGACCACCGCCTTCTTCGCGGAGGTCTTCCCAGTGGCCGCCTTCTTGGCCACCGCCTTCTTCGCGGAGGTTTTCGCAGCGGCCGCCTTCTTGGCCGCCCCCTTCTTGGTCACCGCCTTCTTCGCGGAAGTCTTCGCAGCGGCCGTCTTCCCCGCGGCGGTCTTCTGCGCCGGGGCCGTCCTCGCCGGCGACCTCTTCGCGCCGGCGCCGCTCGCTGCCTCCTCCTCGGCGACGGTGCCGGTCACCGCCGTCTTCCCGGGGGCGGACTCCTTGGCCGCCGCTTCCCGGGATGCGGATTTCCCGGGGGCCTTCTTCGAGGGTGCCGCCTTCGACACCGACTGCCGGGCGCCGGCCTGCTGGGCGCTCGTCCCGCGGGAAGCCGCTCTCCCCGCGCTGCTCCCGGCCGCGGTCCTCATCGCGCCCGGCCCCTGCGAGGCGCCCACCGGACCGGGCACCGTGCCGGGAACGGAGCTTTCCGCTCCCGCGCCCCTGGACGCCGCCGTGCTCCTTCCCCGCGCCACCGTCCCCCCGGCCCTGTGCGCGGCCTTCCCGTCCCCGGCCCCGGTGGCGGCCGGCACCGGCCGGCCGGCACTCCTGACCGTCCGCCCCGTCCCCGCCGTGTGGGTGGTCTTCTTCCCGTCCACGGCCTGGGCCACCACACCGCCGGAGGCAGCCGCACCCGTGGTTCTGCCGGACGCCGACTGCTGTACGGCGGTCTTCTTCGCGACCATGACCGCGGCCCCTTCACATATTGTGATCTTGCGCGCGAAATCGTGCTGGGACGATAAATCGACTTCTGGCCCGCGGCAACGGGGCACGCCCGCGAATCGCCCGCCACGCGCGTGCCCCGCGGCGAGCCTGCATCCGTTGTGCCCAGCTCTCCGCCCGGTAATCCGCCGGGCCCCCGCTCCTCGAATCCGCACGCCGGCGTCTCGCCATTCGAGTCACCCGGGGGCCCGCCGCACCCCCGGCCGCCGGAGCCGGAAATCCGGTCGGCCGCCGTCCGTGCGGCGCCGTACACTGGGCGGAGCGAAAAGCGTGGATGGGGACGAGTAGCGGCGTACGCAGCCCAGAGCGACCCGGGGACGGTGTGAGCCCGGGGGCGAGCGCGACGTGAAGATCACCCCGGAGCCGCCGGAAGAACGCCCCAGCGACAGCCCAGGGGCCAGTAGAACCGGCTTCGCGCCCCAATGAGGGGGCTCACCGGCGCATACGGCGCACCGGGGAGCCAAGGAGGGTGGTACCGCGGGAGCGCGCCGCACACGGCGTACGGAGGATTCTCGGAATTCCCGGCTCTCGTCCCTCCGACGGAAGGCAGCACGTCCGCCGGAGGAAGATCGATGACGCAGTACCGCCAGGTGCCCGCCCAGGTCGACCTGCCCGCGCTCGAGCACGCGGTGCTCGACTTCTGGCGCGAGCAGAAGATCTTTGCCAAGAGCCTGGAGCAGTCCGAGGGCCGCCCCGAATGGGTGTTCTACGAGGGCCCGCCCACCGCCAACGGCATGCCGGGCGCCCACCACATCGAGGCGCGCGTCTTCAAGGACGTCTTCCCCCGCTTCCGCACCATGCGCGGCTACCACGTGGCCCGCAAGGCCGGCTGGGACTGCCACGGTCTCCCGGTGGAGCTGGAGGTCGAGAAGGAGCTCGGCTTCAGCGGCAAGAAGGACATCGAGGCGTACGGCATCGCCGAGTTCAACGCCAAGTGCCGCGAGTCCGTGACCCGCCACACCGACGCCTTCGCCGAGCTGACGACTCGCATGGGTTACTGGACGGACCTCGACGGTGCCTACCGCACGATGGACCCGGCCTACATCGAATCGGTCTGGTGGTCGCTCAAGCAGATCTTCGACAAGGGGCTCCTGGTCCAGGACCACCGCGTCGCCCCCTGGTGCCCCCGCTGCGGCACCGGCCTGTCGGACCACGAGCTGGCGCAGGGCTACGAGACGGTCGTGGACCCGTCGGTCTATGTCCGTTTCCCGCTCACCTCCGGTCCGCTGGCCGGCGAGGCCGCGCTCCTGGTGTGGACGACGACCCCCTGGACACTGGTCTCCAACACCGCGGTCGCCGCCCACCCCGAGGTCATCTACGTCGTCGCGACGAACGGCGCGGAGAAGCTCGTCGTCGCCGAGCCGCTCGTCGGCAAGGCGCTCGGCGAGGGCTGGGAGACAACGGGCCAGACCTTCACCGGCGCCGAGATGGAGCGCTGGACGTATCAGCGTCCCTTCGAACTGGTGGAGTTCCCCGCCCCGGCCCACTACGTGGTGAACGCCGAGTACGTCACGACCGAGGACGGTACGGGTCTGGTCCACCAGTCCCCCGCCTTCGGTGAGGACGACCTCAAGGTGTGCCGCTCCTACGGCCTGCCCGTGGTCAACCCGGTGCGCCCCGACGGCACCTTCGAGGAGGAGGTGCCGCTGGTCGGCGGTGTCTTCTTCAAGAAGGCGGACGAACGGCTCACCGAGGACCTGCAGCAGCGCGGCCTCCTCTTCAAGCACATCCCCTACGAGCACAGCTACCCGCACTGCTGGCGCTGCCACACCGCGCTCCTCTACTACGCGCAGCCGTCCTGGTACATCCGCACCACGGCGATCAAGGACCGTCTCCTCCAGGAGAACGAGAAGACGAACTGGTTCCCGGAGACGGTCAAGCACGGCCGGTACGGCGACTGGCTGAACAACAACATCGACTGGGCGCTGTCCCGCAACCGGTACTGGGGCACCCCGCTGCCGATCTGGCGCTGCGAGGACGGTCACCTCACCTGCGTCGGCTCCCGCGCGGAGCTGACCGGGCTGACGGGAACCGACCAGTCGGAGCTTGACCCGCACCGCCCGTTCATCGACGAGGTCACCTTCGCCTGTCCTCAGGACGGCTGCGGGAAGACCGCCACGCGCGTGCCCGAGGTCATCGACGCCTGGTACGACTCGGGCTCGATGCCGTTCGCGCAGTGGGGCTACCCGTACAAGAACAAGGAGCTGTTCGAGTCCCGCTACCCGGCGCAGTTCATCTCCGAGGCCATCGACCAGACCCGCGGCTGGTTCTACACGCTGATGGCGGTCGGCACCCTGGTGTTCGACAAGTCGTCGTACGAGAACGTCGTCTGCTTGGGCCACATCCTCGCGGAGGACGGCCGCAAGATGTCCAAGCACCTGGGCAACACCCTGCAGCCCATCCCGCTCATGGACCAGCACGGCGCGGACGCGGTGCGTTGGTTCATGGCGGCCGGCGGCTCCCCGTGGGCGGCGCGCCGCGTGGGCCACGGCACGATCCAGGAGGTGGTGCGCAAGACCCTCCTCACCTACTGGAACACGGTCGCCTTCCAGGCCCTGTACGCCCGTACCTCGAACTGGGCGCCGAGCGAGGCCGACCCGGCCCCGGCCGACCGCCCGGTCCTGGACCGCTGGCTGCTGTCGGAGCTGCACGCGCTCACCGACCAGGTCACCCAGTCCCTGGAGGCGTACGACACCCAGCGCGCCGGCAAGCTGCTCTCCGCGTTCGTCGACGACCTGTCCAACTGGTACGTCCGCCGCTCGCGCCGCCGCTTCTGGCGGGGCGACAAGGCCGCGCTGCGCACCCTGCACGAGGTCCTGGAGACGGTCACGAAGCTGATGGCGCCGATCACCCCGTTCATCACCGAGCGGGTGTGGCAGGACCTCGTGGTGCCGGTGACCCCGGGCGCCCCCGAGTCGGTGCACCTGGCGTCCTGGCCCGAGGCGGACCTGTCGGCGATCGACCCGGAGCTGTCGCGGCAGATGGTGCTGGTGCGCCGGCTCGTGGAGCTGGGCCGTGCCACGCGCGCCGAGTCGGGCGTCAAGACGCGTCAGCCGCTGTCACGTGCCCTGGTCGCGGCGGCCGGCTTCGAGACGCTGGACCCGGAGCTGCACACGCAGATCACGGAGGAGCTGAACGTCTCGGCCCTGGCGTCCCTCTCCGAGGTCGGCGGCTCGCTGGTCGACACCACGGCGAAGGCCAACTTCCGCGCGCTGGGCAAGCGCTTCGGCAAGCGCGTCCAGGACGTGGCCAAGGCCATCGCGAACGCGGACGCGGCGGCGCTGTCCCTGGCGCTGCGCGAGGGCACGGCGTCGGTGGAGGTCGACGGCGAGACCGTCACCCTCGCCCCCGACGAGGTGATCATCACGGAGACCCCGCGCGAGGGCTGGTCGGTGGCGTCCGACTCCGGTGCGACGGTCGCCCTCGATCTGGAGATCACCGAGGAGCTGCGGCAGGCGGGCCTCGCCCGTGACGCGATCCGGCTCATCCAGGAGGCCCGCAAGAACAGCGGCCTGGACGTCGCCGACCGCATCGCGCTGCGCTGGACCGCGACAGACCCGGCGGTCATCGCCGCCCTGAGCGAACACTCCGGTCTGATCGCGGACGAGGTCCTCGCCACGGACTTCGCCCAGGGCGAGGCGGACGAGACCTACGGCGAGCCGTTCACCGACGAAGGCCTGTCCCTGACCTTCCGCCTGCGCAAGGCGTAACGCCGTCCGCCTGCGCAACGCGTAAGGCACCGCCTGCGCAAGGCGCAGCACCCACCCGAGGCCCGGGCCCACCGAAAAAATCTTGGTGGGCCCGGGCCTTCGGCGTTGCGTCCGTACGCACAACCGCTCCCCGGTCCGAACACGGGCGCCAAGCACGTCGCACGAAGTCGCACGAAGCCGCAGCACGAAGCCGCAGCAGGAAGTCGCACGAAAGAGACGCCACACGAAAGGGCGGGGCCCCGGATCTCTCGATCCGGGGCCCCGCCCTGAACGCTGCCGACGCCTACGGCGTCTTCACGACCCTCAGTTGTCGTCCTCGTCGATGAGGAACCCGCGCATCGGCGAGGGCGCCTGGCCCATCGGCGACGGGCCCTGCGGGCGAACCGGCGCCATCGGCTGGGTCATCGCGGGGGACATCTGCTGCTGGCCGCCGTAGGACGGAGCGGACGGAGCCGGGCCGCCGCCCATCGTCTGGTTGCCGCCGTACGACGGGGCGCTCGCACCGGCCGGGGCCATCGACGGCGCCGACGGCGACGGCAGGGAGGCCGTGGCCGGGGTGCGCGGCGGGGCCAGCGAGTCGTCGGCCTGGGTCTCGAGCTGGCGCAGCTGCGACTCCAGGTACGACTTCAGGCGGGTGCGGTACTCGCGCTCGAAGCCGCGCAGGTCCTCGACCTTGCGCTCCAGCGTGGCGCGGGCGGACTCCAGGGAGCCCATCGCGACGCGGTGCTTCTCCTGCGCGTCCCGCTCCAGGGCGTCCGCCTTGGCACGGGCGTCGCGCTCCAGACCCTCGGCGCGGCTGCGGGCCTCGCCGACGATCTTGTTGGCCTCGGCGCGGGCCTCGGCGATCGCCTGGTCGGCGGTCTGCTGGGCCAGCGAGAGGACACGCGCGGCGCTGTCGCCGCCGGGACCCTGGCCGGGCATGCCCGGACCACCCATGGGGCCGCCCATCGGACCGCCCATGGGGCCACCCATCTGCTGCTGCATCGGGGGCTGGCCGCCCATCGGCCCCTGACCCATCGGACCCTGGCCCATCGGGCCGGGTCCCTGGGGACCACCCTGACCGCCGCCGGGGCCGGCCGGCAGTTGCGGGGCACCGCTCGGCAGCTGGGGCGGGCCACCCATGGGGCCGCCCATCTGCTGCTGCGGCGGGCCCGATATCCCGGCGGGGACGGGCGCCCCGGGACCGCGCATGCCCTGCTGGGGGTTCTGGTCCTCCGGGGGTTTGCGCATGTTCTGCTGGTTCTGCGCGGCGGCACGAGTGGCGGCGGCCAGCTTGGCGCGCAGGTCCTCGTTCTCCCGGAGCAGACGGGTCAGTTCGGCTTCGACCTCGTCGAGGAAGGCATCGACCTCGTCCTCGTCATAGCCTTCTCGGAGGCGGACGGTCGTGAACTGCTTGTTCCGAACGTCCTCGGGGGTCAGCGGCATGTCTTCACCTCAACGTAGTCATCGGCAGTCGGCAAGACCGTATCGTCCACATTCACCTCGCGAAGCTGCCCACGATCGAGATCAGGATGTAGACGATGATCATCAGTACGAAGAAGGACAGGTCGAGCGCCACGCCCCCGAGACGCAGCGGCGGGATGAACCGCCGCAGAAGCTTCAGCGGTGGATCGGTGACAGTGTAGGTGGCCTCCAGAACGACCACCATCGCCTTGCCGGGTTGCCATGAGCGGGCGAACTGGAAGACGTAGTCCATGACCAGCCGGAAAATCAGCACGACGAGGAAGCACATCAGCGCGATGTAGACAACCTGTAGGAACACGCCCATGGTCCGCGCTTCCCTCTCCCCTGCTCCCGTGCCGTCTTTCCGGTGGTGCGTCTCAGCTCTGGTTGAAGAACCCGCCCTCTGCGATGCGGGCCTTGTCCTCCGCCGTGACATCGACGTTAGCAGGCGACAACAGGAACACCTTCTGCGTCACCCGCTCGATGCTGCCGTGAAGACCAAACACCAAACCGGCCGCAAAGTCGACAAGTCGCTTCGCATCTGTGTCATCCATCTCAGTCAGATTCATGATCACAGGAGTGCCCTCACGGAAGTGTTCCCCGATGGTACGGGCCTCGTTGTAGGTCCGGGGGTGAAGCGTGGTGATCCGGTACGGCTCTCGTTCGGACACGACCTTGGGCATGATCACCGGTGCGTTCTTCTCCAGACTCTGGCGTTCTTGTGTGATGGATGCCACGGGCGCGATGCGGGCCGGCCGCCCGGATTCCGCGGGTAGCGAAGCGGAGGGGGACACGGGATCGCGTGGCGCCGGCGGCTGCACGACGCGTACCGATTCGTCCCGTTGGGGCTGAAGTGCCTGGTGCGTCGGTTCGTGCCGCCTGCGGTCCCGCTCCGGCTCCGGATCGAGTTCGGGCTCGAAGTCGTCATCGGGGTCGAATCCCCGGCCGTCGTACCCATCGTCCTCCACGAGGCCGAGGTAGACCGCCATCTTGCGCATCGCGCCGGCCATGCTCTGAGTCCTCCGCTCTGTGGTGGATCGGCTGACGACTGCCAAGTGCCCGCGATCCACGAGGTCGTTACGCCCGCCTATCAGCGGTAATGACCATATTTTCTGCTGTGGTCCGACTTCCTGGCGACGTTACCCGAGCCTGGGGCGGACTCCGAGTACCGCCGTCCCGACGCGCACATGTGTCGCCCCGGCAGCCACGGCCTCCTCGAGATCCGCACTCATCCCTGCAGAGACCATGGTGGCAGCCGGATGGGCCCTGCGCAGGTCGGTCGACAAATCCATGAGCCGCTCGAACGCCGCCCGTTGACGCCCCGCGTACTCGCCGGTGAGCGGCGCGACCGTCATCAGGCCGTCCAGCCGCAGCCCGGGCGCGCTCGCGACGAGGTCGCCCAACTCTTCGATTCCTCCGGGCGCCACACCTCCGCGCTCACCTCGGCCGCTCTCCCCCGCATCGAGCGCCACCTGGATGAGACACCCCACCTCGCGCCCGGCTCGTACGGCCTCCTTGGACAGGGCCGTCACCAGCTTGGAACGATCGACGGACTGCACGAGATCCGCGTAACCGACCACGGATCGCACCTTGTTGGTCTGCAACTGACCGACAAAATGCCATGTAAGCGGCAAATCCGAGCATGCCGCCGCCTTGGGAGCCGCGTCCTGGTCGCGGTTCTCGGCGACGTGCCGCACACCGAGTTCCGACAGGATCCGCACATCGGAGGCGGGGTAGGTCTTGGTGACCACGATCAGGGTCACCTCCTCGCGCTTGCGACCCGCCGCCGCGCACGCGGCCGCGATACGGTCCTCCACCTTCGCGAGGTTCGTGGCGATGTGATCCCTACGGTCCGTCATGCCCCATCAGCCCAGCCAGACATAGCCCGCGAGCCGCCCGGTCGTCCGGTCGCGGCGGTACGAGAAGTGATCGTGCGACTCCAGCGTGCACACCGGCGACTGCGCCCGGTCGCGCACCCCGAGCCGGTCGAGCTGCGCGTGCACGCCGGCGGTCACGTCGACCGCGGGAGTGCCCCAGCTCGTCTCGGCGTGCGCCGCCGGTTCGACGGCGGACACCTCGGCACGCATCGCCTCCGGCACCTCGTAGCACCGGCCGCAGACCGCGGGTCCCGTGCGGGCGACGATCCGGGACGGGTCGGCGCCCAGTTCCATCATCGCGCGGACGGTGGCGGGAACGACTCCGGCGACCATGCCGGGCCGGCCGGCGTGGGCGGCGGCCGCGATCCCGGCGACGGGGTCGGCGAGCAGGACGGGGGTGCAGTCGGCGGTGAGCACCGCGAGGGCGAGTCCACGCCGGGCGGTGACGACCGCGTCCACCTCGGGCACCGGATTTTCACCCCAGGGGGCGTCCACGACGGCGACGTCGGTACCGTGCACCTGGTTCATCCACACCACCCGGGAGGGGTCCAGGCCGAGCGACTTCGCGGCCAGTTCCCGGTTGGTGCGGACGGCGCCGGGGTCGTCGCCGACCGCGCCGCCGAGGTTGAGCTCCTCGTACGGAGCGGCGCTCACCCCGCCCCACCGGTCGGTGAAGGCGAAGTGCGCGCCGCTCACGGTGTCGCGCTGTCCTATCACTTGAGGAAGTCCGGCACGTCCAGCTCCTCGGCAGCGCTGTCCGAGTAGGTCCGCGACGGCGGGACCGACGGCGGCGGCACCGGGAGGTCGGCCACCGGCTCCGGGGCCGGCTCGGGAGCCTCCTTCGGCGTGACGCTGCCGAGGGAGCCGAAGGACGGGCGGCTCTCGGCGGGGCGGACGGGCTCATCGCGCTTGAGCGAGGACGAGCCGAGGACGTTCTCCCGCTTGGCCGGGGGCTGACCGCCGTCGAAGCCGGCGGCGATCACGGTGACCCGGACCTCGTCGCCGAGGGCGTCGTCGATCACCGCGCCGAAGATGATGTTGGCCTCGGGGTGTGCGGCCTCGCTCACCAGCTGGGCGGCCTCGTTGATCTCGAACAGGCCGAGGTCGGAGCCGCCGGAGATGGACAGCAGCACGCCGCGGGCGCCGTCGATGGACGCCTCGAGGAGCGGCGAGGAGATCGCCATCTCGGCCGCGGCCACCGCGCGGTCGTCGCCGCGGGCCGAGCCGATGCCCATGAGGGCGGAACCGGCCTCGGACATCACGGACTTGACGTCGGCGAAGTCGAGGTTGATCAGGCCGGGCGTGGTGATGAGGTCGGTGATGCCCTGGACACCGGAGAGCAGGACCTGGTCGGCCGACTTGAAGGCGTCGAGGACGGAGACCTGGCGGTCCGAGATGGACAGCAGCCGGTCGTTCGGGATGACGATGAGGGTGTCGACCTCTTCGCGCAGGGCGGCGATGCCGTCCTCCGCCTGGTTCGCGCGGCGCCGTCCCTCGAAAGTGAACGGGCGCGTGACCACGCCGATGGTGAGCGCGCCGAGCGAGCGCGCGATGTTGGCCACGACGGGCGCCCCGCCGGTGCCGGTGCCGCCGCCTTCACCGGCCGTCACGAAGACCATGTCGGCCCCCTTGAGGACCTCCTCGATCTCCTCGCGGTGGTCCTCGGCGGCCTTGCGGCCGACCTCCGGGTTCGCCCCGGCGCCGAGTCCGCGCGTGAGTTCCCGGCCGACGTCCAGCTTGACGTCGGCGTCGCTCATCAACAGAGCTTGCGCGTCGGTGTTGATGGCGATGAACTCGACGCCCTTGAGACCGACCTCGATCATCCGGTTGATGGCATTGACACCACCGCCGCCGACACCGATGACCTTGATGACTGCGAGGTAGTTCTGCGGTGCTGCCACGTCGAAGGCCTCTCGCCTCGAATTACGTTGCCGTCGTCCCGCGGGTGACCCGCGGCCCGACGGCGGATGCCGAATGGGACGGTCCGAACGCCGACCCGAACCCTAACCCTGAAGTTTAGGGTTACCAGTGTGTCTGTTCCCTGGACTCTTCCGAACAGGACACTAAGTCGACAAGTGGCGCCCGTTCAACGAACACGCCGAACCTCCCGCTTTTCTTTTCACCCTATGTGATCAGCCGTAGCAGTGCCCAACCAGGGTGCTGGCCTGCGCGGATGTGCGTCAACTCCCCGATGACGCCGGGGCGGTGGGGACGCTGACATCGAAGTGCCGGGCACCTGACGCGGCTTTCATCAGCGCGGTCAGTGCGACGGCCTTCGCCCGCCCTCTCTCGCTGCTGCCCCACATCACCGTCCGCCCGCCGCTCAGCTCCAGGGAGATGGCGTCGAAGGAACGGACGCGGACAGTCCGGATATCCCGCTTGACGGCGGCCGGCACGTCCTGGGCCACGAGGGCCGCCTCGCGGACCATCCGGTCGGTGCCGAATCGGCGCCAGCCGGCCGACTTGGACACCGTCAATTCCAGAGCGGGGATGCCGTTCGGCGCCTGCGAAACCGTGGCGAACCGTACTCCCCCCTTGTCCACTTCGATGAACTTTCCGCCGTTTTTGACGACCAGAACCGGAGTACGTTCGGTCACTTTCAGCCCGATTCCATGAGGCCAGGAGCGGACGACGTCAATCGCGTCAATTCGGGGCAGTTTCCGGCGCACCCGCGCCTCGATCGCCTCGGTGTCGACGGAAATCAGCGGCGATCCGATCCGCACTCCGGCCGCCTCACGCACCTGTGCCGCCGTCAGCACCCGGGTTCCCGTGACGGAGACACGCTCCACCCGCAGCCAGGACGAGCCGTACAGCAGCCAGAGAGAGCCGCCGCCCGCCAACACCACCGCAACGGAAAGGATGATGAGCATACGAAGGGTGAGCAGTCGCCCCAGTCGGGGCGGCCGGGGCGGGCCGGGCCGAACCTGCTTGCGCTCACCGCGCTCGACGGTCGTCGGTCCGGCCATGGCCCCTGCCTTCCCTCACGTGTTACTGGTGGCGCGAGGCGATCGCCTCGTACACCATGCCGACCAGCAGCTCGTCGGCGTCCCGGCGGCCGAACTCACCGGCGGCACGGGACATCTCGTACAGCCGGTGCGGGTCGGCGAGCACCGGAAGGACGTTCTGCTGGACCCACTCGGGCGTCAGTTCCGCGTCGTCGACCAGCAGTCCGCCGCCCGCCTTGACCACCGGCTGGGCGTTCAGCCGCTGTTCGCCGTTGCCGATGGGCAGCGGAACGTACGCGGCCGGCAGCCCGACGGCGGAGAGTTCGGCGACGGTCATCGCGCCCGCGCGGCAGAGCATCATGTCCGCCGCGGCGTACGCGAGGTCCATCCGGTCCAGGTACGGTACCGGGATGTACGGGGGCATCCCCGGCATGTGGTGCACCTGCGGCAGTTCGTTCTTGGGACCGACCGCGTGCAGGATCTGGATGCCGGCCTGCTGGAGGTACGGGGCGACCTGCTGGACCACCTCGTTGAGCCGCCGGGCGCCCTGCGAGCCGCCGGAGACCAGCAGCGTCGGCAGGTTCGGGTCGAGACCGAACGCGGCGCGGGCCTCGGGCCGTACGGCGGCGCGGTCCAGGGTGGCGATGGAGCGGCGCAGCGGGATGCCGATGTAGCGGGCGCCCCGGAGCTTGCTGTCGGGGGTGGAGACGGCCACCTGGGCGGCGTACCGCGAGCCGATCTTGTTGGCGAGGCCGGGGCGTGCGTTGGCCTCGTGGATGACGATCGGCACGCCGAGGCGCTTGGCGGCCAGGTAGCCGGGCAGCGCGACATAGCCGCCGAAGCCGACGACGACGTCCGCCTTGGTGCGCTCGATGATCTGCTCGGCCGCCTTGATCGTGCCCCGCAGCCGCCCGGGGACCGTGATCAGTTCGGGGGTCGGCTTGCGCGGCAGGGGGACGGCGGGGATCAGCGCGAGTTCATAGCCGCGCTCGGGGACGAGCCTGGTCTCCAGCCCCCGCTCCGTGCCCAGGGCCGTGATCCCCACGGTCGGGTCCTGCCTGCGCAGGGCGTCCGCGAGGGCGAGCGCGGGCTCGATGTGGCCGGCGGTCCCCCCACCGGCGAGTACGACATGCACCGAAATTCACCGCTCTCCGGACGAACGCGCCGCCGAGGCACGCCGTCGCATCGTGTTCCATCTCCGAGGCCCCCGGTCAGACACAGAGCCTCCCGCCCGCTTTCTACCAAAGCGGGGTTGCCGCATCGCAAGCGCCGCCCGCGCAGCGGGCTCGTCGCGCGCGAAGGCGATCAGCAACCCGATGGCGAACATGGTCGGCAGCAGGGCGGATCCTCCGTAGGAGAACAGCGGGAGCGGGACGCCGGCGATCGGCAGCAGGCCGAGCACCGCACCCATGTTGATCACGGCCTGGGCCATGATCCAGGTGGTCACGCCTCCCGCGGCGTACCTCACGAAGGGATCCTCCGTGCGTCCGGCCACGCGGATACCCGCATAGCCTAGAGCCGCGAAGAGGGCCAGTACCGACAGCGTGCCCGCGAGGCCCAGTTCCTCACCGGTGACGGCGAAGATGAAGTCCGTGTGCGCCTCGGGGAGTTGTCCCCATTTCTCCACACTGGCCCCGAGCCCCGATCCGAAGATTCCGCCGGAGGCGAGGGCGTACAGGCCGTGCACGCCCTGCCAGCAGATGTCGTTCGGACCGGGGTCGGTCGCGCCGATGCAGGCCAGCCGGTTCAGGCGGTGCGGGCTGCTCTCGATGGCGAGGGCGCCGAGCACCACGGCGACGCTCAGCACGCCGGCGAACAGGCGCGTGGGCGCCCCGGCCAGCCACAGCAGCCCGAACAGGATCGCGGTCAGGATGATCGTCGTACCCATGTCGCCGCCCAGCATGATCAGCCCGAGCAGCAGGAACGCCATGGGGACGAGCGGCACCAGCATGTGCTTCCACTGAGTGAGCAGCCGCTTGTCCTGCTTGCGCGCGATCAGGTCGGCGCCCCACAGCACGAGTGCCAGCTTGCCGAACTCGCTGGGCTGGATCTGGAAGGAGCCGCCCAGCGAGATCCAGTTCTGGTTGCCGTTGACCGCCATGCCGATGCCCGGGACCTGCACCAGGACGAGCAGGAAGAGGGCGCCGGCCAGGATCGGGTACGCCAGCGCCCGGTGCAGTTTCACGGGCATCCGCGAGGCGATCAGCATCAGCAGGGCCCCGATCGCGGCGGCGAGGAACTGCTTGCGGAAGAAGTACGACCCGGGCAGCGACATCTGCAGGGCGGTGATCTGAGAGGCCGAGTAGACCATGACGAGCCCCAGCACCGTGATCAGCAGGCTGCTGCCGAGGATCAGGTAGTAGGCGGTGAGCGGCCGGTCCCAGGCCCGCCGGGCCCGCGTGACGAGCCGGGTCAGGGCGTTGTCGTGCGGGGGCGGGGCGGTGGGGGGACGTCCGGGCGCCCGCTGCGTGGTACGGCTACTCGACGCCATCGGTCACCTCATCGCTGCCGTACCACCGGCGAACGGCCGCCGACGAGATACCAGCCATGTCCCACTCACGCGTCCCTCCATGGATCTCCGGGCCACCGGCGGTGGCCGAGACCCGCCGTCAGGCGCCCGCGCCCGCACCGAGTTCGCGAACGGCCTCCGCGAACGCGTCCCCGCGCTTGTTGTAGTTGGCGAACATGTCCATGGAGGCACAAGCCGGAGCCAACAGGACCGTGTCGCCCGCATGCGCCAGCTTCCGCGCCTCGGCCACGGCCGCCCGCATCGCCCCAGTGTCGGTCCGTTCGAGGTCCACCACGGGTACTTCCGGCGCGTGTCGCGCGAGGGCTTCCCGGATCAGGGCCCGGTCCGCCCCGATGAGCACCACGCCCCGAAGCCGCTTGGCCGCCCTGGCGACCAGCTCGTCGAAGACCGCACCCTTGGCGAGCCCGCCCGCGATCCACACGATCGACTCGTACGCCGCCAACGAGGCTTCGGCGGCATGGGTGTTGGTGGCCTTGGAGTCGTCGATGTACGCGACCCCGTCCACGTCCGCGACGTGCGCGATGCGGTGGGCGTCCGGTGTGAAGGCGCGCAGCCCGTCCCGTACGGCCCGCGCGGGCACCCCGAAGGCGCGCGCGAGAGCCGCCGCCGCAAGGGCGTTGGCGACGTTGTGCGGCACCGGCGGGTTGACGTCCGAGACCTCCGCCAGCTCCTGCGCGTTCTGCTGCCGGTTCTCGACGAACGCGCGGTCCACCAGGATCCCGTCCACGACGCCGAGTTGGGACGGCCCGGGCGTGCCCAGGGTGAAGCCGATGGCCCGACAGCCCTCCTCGACGTCCGCCTCGCGCACCAGGTCCTCGGTGGCCTTGTCGGCGACGTTGTAGACGCAGGCGACCCGATTGCCCTCGTAGATACGGCCCTTGTCGGCGGCGTAGGCCTCCATCGAGCCGTGCCAGTCGAGGTGATCCGGCGCCAGGTTGAGCACGGCGGCGGAGTGGGCGCGCAGCGACGGCGCCCAGTGGAGCTGGTAGCTCGACAACTCCACCGCCAGTACGTCGTACTTCTCCTCGCCGAGGACGACGTCGAGGAGCGAGACCCCGATGTTGCCGACGGCGGCCGTGCGCAGGCCCGCCGCCTTCAGGATGGAGGCGAGCATCTGCACGGTCGTGGTCTTGCCGTTGGTGCCGGTGACCGCGAGCCAGGGGGCGGCGTCGGGGCCGCGCAGTCGCCAGGCCAGTTCGACGTCGCCCCACACCGGCACGCCCGCTTCCGCGGCGGCGGCGAACAGCGGCTTGTCCGGCTTCCAGCCGGGCGTGGTGACGATCAGCTCGGTGCCCTCGGGCAGGGCGCCCGCGGCGGAGCCGCTGCGGGATGCAGTGTCCCCGAGGCGCACGGTGATCCCGAGCGCCTCCAGCTCCGCGGCCTGTGCGCGGGCCCGCTCGTCGTCGCCGTCGTTGACGACGGTCACGACCGCGCCGAGCCCGTGCAGCACCTTGGCCGCCGGGATGCCCGAGACGCCGAGTCCCGCGACGGTGACGTGCTTGCCCTGCCAGTCGATCACTTTTCCGCTGCCCATCCCGCGTAGAAGAGGCCGAGTCCCACGATGACGCAAATGCCCTGAATGATCCAGAAGCGGACCACGACGAGAACCTCGGACCAGCCCTTGAGCTCGAAGTGGTGCTGGAGCGGAGCCATCCGGAAGACGCGCTTCCCGGTGAGGCGGAAGGAGCCGACCTGGATGACGACCGACATGGTGATCAGGACGAACAGGCCGCCGAGCAGCGCGAGCAGCAGCTCGGTGCGGGAGCAGATCGCGAGGCCGGCCAGCGCGCCGCCCAGGGCCAGCGAACCGGTGTCCCCCATGAAGATCTTCGCCGGCGAGGTGTTCCACCACAGGAAGCCGAGGCAGGCGCCCATCAGCGCGGAGGCGACGACCGCCAGGTCGAGCGGGTCCCGTACCTCGTAGCAGGCGGCCGGGTTGGTCAGGGTCTGCGCGTTGGCGCACGACTCCTGCCACTGCCACACGCCGATGAAGGTGTACGCGCCGAAGACCAGCACGGAGGCGCCGGTGGCGAGGCCGTCGAGACCGTCGGTGAGGTTCACGCCGTTCGACATGGCGAGGATCATGAACAGCGCCCAGATCACGAACAGCACCGGGCCGATGGTCCAGCCGAAGTCCTGCACGAAGGAGAGCTTGGTGGAGGCCGGGGTGTTGCCGCGGCTGTCGGCGAACTGCAGGGCCAGCACGGCGAAGGCGACGCCGACGATGAGCTGGCCGGCCATCTTCGCCTTGGCCCGCAGACCGAGCGAACGCCGCTTGACGATCTTGATGTAGTCGTCGAGGAAGCCGACCAGGCCCATGCCGCCCATCAGGCCGAGCACCAGCAGTCCGGAGAAGGTCGGGGGCGCGCCCGTGATCACCTTGGACAGGAAGTAGGCGGCGATCGTCGCCAGGATGAACGCGATGCCGCCCATGGTCGGCGTACCGCGCTTGCTGGCGTGCTCGCGCGGGCCGTCGTCCCGGATGTACTGGCCGTAGCCCTTGCGGGCGAGGAGCTTGATCAGCAGCGGGGTGCCGATCAGGGTCAGGAACAGGCCGATGACTCCCGAGAACAGGATCTGCTTCATCATCGGGCATCGACCCCACCCTCGGCACCGGTCTCGAGCAGCGCCTGCGCCACGCTCTCGAGTCCGACCGACCGGGACGCCTTCACGAGTACGACGTCTCCCGGGCGCAACTCGCTGCGCAACAGGTCGATCGCCGCCTGTGCGTCGGACACGTGCACCGACTCCTCACCCCACGAACCCTCGTTATATGCGCCCAGTTGCAGCCAGGACGCTTCCCTGTCCCCGACCGCGACGAGCTTGCTGACGTTGAGCCGGACGGCGAGCCGTCCGACCGCGTCGTGCTCGGCGAGCGCCTCGTCCCCGAGCTCGGCCATCTTGCCGAGCACCGCCCACGTCCGGCGTCCCCGGCCCATGGCCACGAGCGCGCGCAGTGCCGCCCTCATCGACTCGGGGTTCGCGTTGTAGGCGTCGTTGACGATGGTCACGCCGTCAGGGCGCTCGGTGACCTCCATCCGCCAGCGGGAGAGGGAGCCCGCCTCGGAGAGCGCGACGGCGATCTCGTCTGCGGACATGCCCAGCTCATGGGCGACGGCGGCCGCGGCGAGCGCGTTCGACACGTGATGCTCACCGTACAGGCGCATGGTCACATCGGATGCACCGGAGGGTGTGTGGAGCCTGAAGGCGGGCTGTCCGCTGTCCGTGAGTCGCACGTTCTCGGCGCGTACGTCCGCTTCGTCGGACTCTCCGAAAAGGATCACCTTCGCCTTCGTACGGGAGGTCATGGCCTTCACGTACGGGTCGTCGGCGTTGAGGACCGCGATGCCGCCGGCGTCCGAGGAGGGCAGGCTCTCGACGAGTTCGCCCTTCGCCTGCGCGATCTGCTCGCGGCCGCCGAACTCGCCGATGTGGGCGGAGCCGACGTTGAGCACGACACCGACCCTCGGCGGGGTCAGTTCGGTGAGGTAGCGGATGTGGCCGATGCCGCGGGCGCCCATCTCCAGGACGAGGAACCTGGTCTCCTCGGTGGCGCTGAGGGCGGTCAGCGGCAGCCCGATCTCGTTGTTGAGCGAGCCGGGCGTGAACACGGTCGGCGCCTTGCGCTGCAGCACCTGGGCGATGAGGTCCTTGGTGCTGGTCTTGCCCGCGGAGCCGGTGAGGGCCACGAGGGTCGCCCCCAGCCGTGAGACGACGTGCCGTGCGAGGGCGCCGAGCGCTGCCTGGACGTCGTCCACCACGATCGCGGGCACGCCGACGGGGCGCGACGCCAGGACGGCCGCGGCACCCGCCTCGACGGCGGCGGGTGCGAAGTCGTGGCCGTCCACCCGTTCGCCGACGAAGGCGACGAAGAGGCATCCGGGCCCCACCTCGCGGGAGTCCCGGACGACCGGCCCGGTGACCTGGGCGGACGGATCCGGTATGTCATGCGTCTGCCCGCCGACGACTTCTGCGATCTCGGCGAGGGAGAGGGCGATCACAAGTTCATCCCTGGGTCTTCTGGATAGCTTCGCGAAGCACCTGGCGGTCGTCGAAGGGACGGACCACCCCGGCGATGTCCTGGCCCTGTTCGTGGCCCTTGCCCGCGACGAGCACGGTGTCCCCGGGCCGCGCGCGGGCCACTGCGGCTTCGATGGCGGCGGCCCGGTCCTCGAAGACCTGGACCTCTCCGCGTTCGTGCGCGGGCACGGACGCGGCGCCCTGGAGCATGGTGGCGAGGATCGCGAGGGGGTCCTCGGAGCGCGGGTTGTCGGAGGTCAGCACGGCGGTGTCGGCGAGCCGGGCCGCGGCGGCGCCCATCGGGGCGCGCTTGGTGGTGTCACGGTCGCCGCCGCATCCGATGACGACGTGCAGCCTGCCCTCGGTGACCTTGCGCAGGGCGCGCAGCACCGATTCGACGGCGTCGGTCTTGTGGGCGTAGTCGACGACCGCGAGGTAGGGCTGCCCGGCGTCCACGCGCTCCAGGCGCCCCGGGACGCCCGGTACGGCCGCGACGCCGTCGGCGGCGGTCTGCGGGTCCAGCCCGGCCTCGGCGAGGGCGACGATCGCGGCCAGGGTGTTCGCCACGTTGAACGGGCCCGGCAGCGGCGACCTGGCGGCGATGCGCTGCTCCTTGGGGCCGATCACGGTGAACGTGGAGTCCAGCGGGCCGATGCGGACGTCCTCGGCACGCCAGTCGGCGTCGGGGTGGCCCTCCGCGGAGTACGTGACCACCGGGACGCCGGCCTCCTTGGCGAGCCTGCGGCCGTACTCGTCGTCGACGTTGACCACGCCGAGCCTGCTGCGCCTCTCCGTGAACAGCTGCGCCTTCGCCCGGAAGTAGTCCTCCATGTCGGAGTGGAACTCCATGTGTTCCGGGCTGAGGTTGGTGAAGACGGCGACGTCGAAGACGCAGCCGTCGACCCGGCCGAGGACCAGCGCGTGGCTGGAGACCTCCATGGCGACCGCCTCGACCCCGCGCTCGCGCATGACCGCGAACAGGGCCTGCAGGTCGGTGGCCTCGGGGGTGGTGCGCTCGGACTTGATGCGGGTCTCGCCGATGCGCATCTCGACCGTGCCGATGAGCCCGACCCGTCGCTCACCACCGCCCTCAACCGACGACGCTTCGCGCCGGCCCCCCTCGTTCGTGGAGCGGACCGTCTTCAGGCCTCCCTCGACGAGGTAGGCCGTGGTGGTCTTGCCGGAGGTGCCGGTGATGCCGATCTGGAGCAGGTCACGGCCGGGGTGGCCGTAGATCGTGGCCGCCAGCTCGCCCATCCGTCCGCGCGGGTCGGGGGCGACCAGGACCGGCAGGCCCGTCGCCGCGGCGCGCTCGGCCCCCGTCGGGTCGGTCAGCACGGCGACCGCGCCGAGTCCGGCGGCCTGGGTGACGAAGTCGGCACCGTGCGCTCGCGCGCCGGGCAGGGCCGCGTACAGGTCGCCGGGACGGACGGCGCGCGAGTCGTGGGTGATGCCCGTGACCTCGACGGCGCTCTCCGGCGCGGTGACACCCAGCTGGCCGGCGAGCTCCGCGAGGGGTGTGGCGGAGACGTGAACCGGCCTGGGCGGTCCCGGGTACGTCACGGAAGCGCCCTTCTGAATGGTGGGGGACTGATCAGCGTGTGGCACGGCGGTGAGCGTACCCGGCGCAGCCCCCGGGGAGCGAAGCGAGGGCGAGGGCGGGGTGTGGTTCCCGGGGTCGGGAGTGATCGTTGTCACGAGCGGTTCCTGGTCGGTCTTTCCCGTAGTGCTTCGTATTGCTGATCATGGCGTGAAGGTGACGGGCAGGTCCGCGGGGGCGGCTCCGGTCGGCGGCACCTGGAGGGTCTTCAGGGCGAACTCCATCACCTGTTTGAAGACGGGGCCACAGATGTCACCGCCGTAGTAGCTGCCCTTGGTGGCGTTCTGGATGGCGCAGTAGACGGTGACGCGCGGCTTGTCCGCCGGGGCGAATCCGGCGAAGGAGGACGTGTAGCCGCGGTACCTGCCGGTGGCCGGATCCACGCGGTTGGCCGTACCCGTCTTGCCCGCGACGCGGTAGCCGGGGATGCGCGCCTTGTTGCCGGTGCCCTGCCCGTCGTCCACGACGGCCTCCAGCATCTGGGCGAGCGTCTTCGCCGTCCTGTCGCTGACGACCCTGGTCCTCTCGGGCTGCGGGGCCGGGGTGAAGCGTCCGTCCGGACCCTTGGTGCCGCGCACGAGGGAGGGCTCTACGCGCACGCCGCCGTTGGCGATGGTCGAGTAGACGGACGCGGCCTGCACCGCGTTGATCGACACACCCTGGCCGAAGGGGATCGTGTACTGCTGGGAGGTCGACCACTTGTCGGGGGGCGCCAGGATGCCGGCCGTCTCGCCCGGGAAGTCGAGCCCGGTGGGGCGGCCGATGCCGAATTTGCGCAGGTAGGAGTAGAGGACCTGGTTGGCCTGCGCCTGGGTCCTGCCGAGCTGTCCGGCCGCCAGGATGGTGCCGATGTTGCTGGACTTGGCGAGGACGCCGTTGAGCGTCAGGTACCAGGTCGGGTGGTCGACGTCGTCCGCGAAGAGCCGGTCGCCGCGGTGCAGCCGGTTGGGCACGGTGACGTGGGTCAGCGGGGTGGCGGCGTTCTCCTGGAGCACGGCCGCCATCGTCATGACCTTCGCGGTGGAACCGGGCTCGAACGCGTCCTGGACGGCCGCGTTGCCGAGGGCCGCCGGGTCGGCGTGCGAGAGGTCGTTGGGGTCGAAGCCGGGCGAGTTCGCCAGGGCGAGGATCTGGCCGGTCCGGGTGTCCTGCACCACGACGTACCCGCGGTCGGCCTTGGACTTCTTCACCTGGTCGGTGATGGCGCTCTGCGCGGCCCACTGGATGTCGCGGTCGATGGTCAGTTCGACGTCGGTGCCGGCCACCGCGGGTGTCTCGGCGGAGCCCGCGGTCGGCACCAGACGGCCGCCGGACTGGGCGTAGCGGATCTTGCCGTCCTTGCCGGCCAGCTCCTGGTTGAGCTGCTGCTCGATGCCGCCGGCGCCCTTGCCCTCGTCGTTGACCCAGCCCAGGACGCCGGCGGCGAGGTCGCCGTTGGGGTAGACGCGCTTGTTGGTGGGCTCGGCGAGGACGCCGGCGAGGACGTTGGCCGTGTTCGGGTCCGTCCTCGCCTTGGTCGCCAGGGTGTTCTTCAGGTCCTTGATCTGGTTCCACACCTGGGGCGTCTGGCGGTGTGCGAGCGGCACATAGCGCGTGTCGGGGGCCTTCAGCTTCCTGGCGATGTCGGCGGCGTCCTGGCCGACGATCGGGGCGAGCAGCGCGGCGGCCTGCTCCGGGGCATCCGCCACCTTGGTGGCCTCGGACGTGAAGAGCGTCGGGTCGGCCGTGATGTCGTACGCGTCCACGCTGGTGGCCAGCTCGACGCCGTCGCGGTCGGTGATCTCGCCGCGGACGGCGGCCAGGGTGCGGCCGACGTACCGGTTCTTGTCGGCCTTGGCGGCGTACGCGCTCGCGTCCACGGCCTGCACCTGGAGCAGCCGTACGACGAAGGCGACCATCACCAGGGTCAGCGCGAGGCCGATCAGGCGGAGCCGGGGGCGGGGGCTGCCGAGCCGGATGGCGCGCGGGGCGGGGCGGCGGGCCGGGACGGGGCGGCGGGCCGGGGCCGGGGCCGGGGCCGGGGCCGGGCGGCGGGCCGGCCGGGCACCGGGGCCCGGGCGGCGCCCGGCGTCGGGACGCACGGGCCGGGCGGGCCCGGGCACGCGACGGCGCGGCGGTTCCCTGTCGGACACTTCCGTCACCTGCCGGGGGTCGGGGAGGAGGATGCGGACGGGCTCGGGGAGGCGGCCGTAGGGGCGGCCGCCGCATGGGTGGAACGGGACGGCGAGGGCGCCACCGCCGGGCCCGGGGCGCCGAGGACCTCGGGCGGGCGCACGGTGGCGGTGCTCGCCGAGGACTGCTGGCCGCCGGGGCCCGGGACGCCCTTGACGGTGCCGTCGGGGCTCAGGAAGGCGGGGTCGCCGCCGGGGACCATGCCGAGTTCGCGGGCCCGGCGCTGGAGGGCGTCGGGGGCGGAGTAGGCGTCCACGTCCCGCTGGAGGGCCTGTTCCTCGTCGGTGAGGCTCTTGGTCTGCCGTTGCAGGTCGTCGAGCTGGAACGCGCCCTCGCTGAGCGCGGAGTTCAGCATCAGGAGCCCGATGAGGCCGCCGCCCAGCAGCAGGACGACCAGCAGCACGAAGGGGGTGCGGGCGGCCCGGCTGCGGCCCGCGGGGATCAGCCGGGCGAGCCGGGCCGCCCGGCCCCTGAGTTCGGGTGTGCCGCTCACACGCCCTCCCGCCGCGCTTCCACACCCGCCTCGCGTCCCCTGCTCACTCGCCCACCCCTTTCGTGCGGCTCACTCGGTCGTCGTACGGCTCACTCGGCGCCCTGGCTCACTCGACGTCCTCACGGATGCGCTCGGCGCCGCGCAGGCGTGCCGGGGCCGCCCTGCGGTTCTCGGCGATCTCCTCGTCGGTGGGAAGTTCGGCACCGCGGGTGAGGAGCTTGAGCCGGGGCTGGTAGCGCTCGGGGACGACCGGCAGGCCGGGGGGCGCGGTGCTCGCCGCACCCGCCGCGAACACCTGTTTGACCAGGCGGTCCTCGAGCGAGTGGTAGGAGAGCACGGCGATCCGGCCGCCGACGGACAGCGCCCCGACGGCCGCGGGGATCGCCCGCTCCAGGACGGCCAGTTCGCCGTTGACCTCGATGCGCAGCGCCTGGAACGTGCGCTTGGCCGGGTTGCCGCCGGTCCGCTTGGCCGCCTGCGGCAGCGCGTCGCGGATCAGCTCCACGAGGCGCGCGCTGTTGGTGAACGGCTCCTTCTCGCGCTCGCGCACGATCGCCGACACGATCCGCTTGGCCTGCTTCTCCTCGCCGTACGTCCGCAGGATCCGCACGAGGTCGCCGGCCGGGTAGGTGTTGAGGACCTCGGCGGCGCTGATGCCCGCCGTCTGGTCCATGCGCATGTCGAGCGGGGCGTCCTGGGCGTACGCGAAACCGCGCTCCGCCTCGTCGAGTTGCATGGAGGAGACGCCCAGGTCGAAGAGGACGCCCTGGACGCGCGGGATGCCCAGCCGGGCGAGCACGTCGGGCAGTTCGTCGTAGACCGCGTGCACCAGCGTGGCGCGGTCGCCGAAGGGGGCGAGGCGCTCTCCCGACAGGCGCAGCGCCTCCTTGTCCCGGTCGAGGCCGATGAGCCGGGCCTGGGGGAAGTGCGTCAGCAGGGCCTCGCTGTGGCCGCCGAGCCCCAGGGTGCAGTCGACGACGACGGCGCCCGGCTCGGCGAGGGCCGGAGCCAGCATGTCCAGGCACTGCCGGAGCATGACGGGCACGTGTCGGCTCTGGGTCAAGGGGGCCTCTCAGATCCGGCGCGGCCGCATCGCACCGCCAGGTCCCCGCCCGCTCGAAAAGGCGGCCTGCCGGCGCCGGAAGCGTCAGCCGACCGGGAGCGGGAGGAGGCCGAGCCGTACGTACGCGCCGCGCACGCGGGGAGGCATCGGCGCCCGCCGACGTCTCCGGGGGTGAACAGTCCGCGGGGAGAGCGTCTCGCCTCCCGCTTCGCGTCACTTTAGTCCACCCTGTCTCGCGGTCAATCAACGGGGCTGTGCGTGGCGCCACCGGCCCGCCGCGGCGGCGGTATTCGAAAGGACTCACCCGCCCGGTGGATGCCTCCCGCCTGTGTGCGTTGCGTCACAACAAGTCGCGGTGGCGTTCTTTGTCCCCTCCCACAGCAGGCCGAGATCGCTTGTGACCAGTAACGTCATGGGTATGACGACTTCCGCATCCGTACCCGTCGGCCCCGAAGGCGCCATAACCGGCCCCGTCACCGATCGCCTCGTCGAGGCCAACCAGCGCTACGCCGCCGCGTTCACCGATCCCGGGATGGACGCCCGTCCCGTGCTCCGCGTCGCCGTGGTGGCCTGCATGGACGCTCGGCTCGACCTGCACGCCGCGCTCGGCCTGAAGCTGGGCGACTGCCACACCATCCGCAATGCGGGCGGCGTGGTCACCGACGACGTGATCCGCTCCCTCACCATCAGCCAGCGGGCGCTCGGCACCCGCAGCATCGTGCTCATCCACCACACGGGCTGCGGCATGGAGTCGCTGACCGAGGAGTTCCGGCACGAGCTGGAGATGGAGGTCGGCCAGCGGCCCTCCTGGGCGGTCGAGGCGTTCCGCGACGCCGACCAGGACGTGCGGCAGTCGATGCAGCGGGTGCGCACCTCGCCGTTCCTGCTGCACAAGGACGACGTGCGCGGTTTCGTGTTCGACGTGAAGACGGGTCTGCTGCGGGAGGTCGAGCCGGCGTAACGGCCCGTTCCGGGCTCCCACCCCGTACTCCACCCGCCGTCAGCACGCCGGAGTCGGAAGTCCATTCGGACAAGGATCCCCACCCTGGTGTGCCAAAAAGCCCGTAAGGCCGACATATCACGGCCAGTTATCCACAGGCGAGTGACACGAATCGGTAACGGCGGCAAGAATGCGGGTTGTGGCGTCACGCGGAACTTCACACGCGTGGTGTCCGTGTTTCGGGGTGGGCCGGTCCGCACAGCAGAGCGTCGGCCCGGAGAAAGAAACGGGCCGAGGAGGGCCGGGTGACGACCTATGACGATCGAGCGAGCCTCACTGATCTGACCGCCACTGTGGAGCGCGTCCGCAGATCGGTGGAAGGAGTGATCGAGGGCAAGCCCGAGGTCGTACGGCTTTCGCTGACCGTGCTGCTCGCCGAGGGGCATCTTCTGATCGAGGATGTCCCCGGCGTGGGCAAGACCATGCTCGCCAAGGCACTGGCCCGGTCCATCGACTGCTCGGTGCGGCGCATCCAGTTCACGCCCGACCTGCTGCCCTCGGACATCACGGGCGTGTCCATCTGGGACCAGCAGCGGCGGGACTTCGAGTTCAAGCCGGGCGCCATCTTCGCCCAGATCGTGATCGGCGACGAGATCAACCGCGCCTCGCCCAAGACCCAGTCCGCGCTCCTGGAGTCGATGGAGGAGCGGCAGGTCACCATCGACGGCCAGACGTACGAACTGCCCAGCCCCTTCATGGTGGTCGCCACGCAGAACCCGGTGGAGATGGAGGGCACCTATCCGCTGCCCGAGGCCCAGCGCGACCGCTTCATGGCCCGCGTCTCCATCGGCTACCCCAGCCCCGACGCCGAACTGCAGATGCTCGACATCCACGGCGGGGTCAACCCCCTGGACGACCTCCAGCCCGTGGCGCACGCACACGAGATCGTGAAGCTGGTGGAGGCCGTCCGCGGCGTCCACGTCGCCGAGACGGTCCGCCGCTACGCGGTGGACCTGGTCGCCGCCACGCGTACGCACCCCGACCTCAGACTCGGCGCCTCGCCGCGCGCCACGCTGCACCTGCTGCGCGCGGCGAAGGCATCCGCCGCCCTGGCCGGCCGGGAGTACGCGCTGCCCGACGACGTTCAGGCGCTCGCCGTGGCGGTCCTCGCCCACCGGCTGCTGCCCACCGCGCAGGCCCAGCTCAACCGCCGCACGGCGGAACAGGTCGTGCAGGACATCCTGCAGAGCACCCCGGTGCCCGCGGCGCCCCCGCAGCAGTCCGGCCTCACCATGGGCCGCGACTTCGGCCAGCAGCCGCCCCGGAGGCTCTGATGAGCTACGGGGGGACGGCCCGCACCGCCGAGGAGGACCGGGGCGGGCTGCGCACCGCGCTCGCCGGGCTGACGACGCGCGGCCGGTCCTTCCTGGCCGCCGGTGTCGCCGCCGCGATCTGCGCCTACGTCCTCGGCCAGAGCGAGCTGCTGCGGGTCGGGGTCCTGCTCGCGGTGCTGCCCCTGGCGTGCGCGACCGTGCTGTACCGCACGCGCTACCGGGTCGCGGGCAGCCGCCGCCTGTCCCCCTCGCGGGTGCCGGCGGGCTCCGAGGCGCGGGTGCATCTGCGGATGGACAACGTCTCGCGGCTGCCCACCGGGCTGCTGATGCTCCAGGACCGGGTGCCCTACGTCCTCGGGCCGCGCCCCCGGTTCGTCCTGGACCGGGTGGAGGCGGGCGGCCGCCGCGAGGTGTCCTACCGCGTGCGCTCGGACCTGCGCGGCCGGTATCCGCTGGGCCCGCTCCAGCTCCGGCTGACCGACCCCTTCGGGATGTGCGAGCTGACCCGCTCCTTCTCGGCGTACGACACCCTGACGGTCATCCCGCGCGTGGAACCGCTGCCGCCGGTCAGGTTCGCGGGTGAGGCGCAGGGGTACGGCGACGGGCGGCAGCGCTCGCTGGCGCTGGCCGGTGAGGACGACGTGATCCCGCGGGGCTACCGGTACGGCGACGACCTGCGCCGGGTGCACTGGCGCTCCACCGCGCGCTACGGCGAGCTGATGGTGCGCCGGGAGGAGCAGCCGCAGCGGGCCCGGTGCACGGTGCTGCTCGACACCCGAGCGATCGCCTACCGGGGTGCGGGCCCTGACTCGGCCTTCGAGTGGGCGGTGACGGGCGCGGCGTCCACCCTGGTGCACATGCTCGAACGGGGCTTCTCGGTGCGGCTGTTGACCGACACGGGCAGTTCGGTGCCCGGTGAGGGCGCGGAGGGGTTCGCGGGCGCGAGCCAGGAATCCGCGGACGCGGCCGGGCTGATGATGGACACACTCGCCGTGATCGACCACTCGGACGGTGCGGGCCTCTCGCGCGCCTACGACGTGCTGCGGGGCGGGAACGAGGGGCTGCTGGTGGCGTTCTTCGGCGATCTCGACGAGGAGCAGACCGCGGTGGCCGCCAAGATGAGCGGGCGCAGCGGCGGCGCGCTCGCGTTCGTGCTGGACAGCGACGCCTGGGGACGTGAACCGGCCGACGTGCCGGGCCCGTGGGACCGCAGCGAGGAGCGGCTGCGGCTGCTGCGCGACGCGGGCTGGACCGCCCTGCCCGTCCCCCGGGGCGTATCCCTGACGGATCTGTGGCGCGAGGCGGACCGGCAGCGCACGGGCGTGGGCGCCGTGAGCGGTGCGGAGGGACGGTCGTGAGCGGGCGGGCGCGTCTCGCGCTCTGTGCCGCGGCGGCGACGCTGATGACGTCGTGTGCCCTGCTGCCCCTGGTGTCCCCGGCGACCTGGCTGGTCCAGGCGGCGTTGCTGGTGGCGGCGGTGACCGGGGTGGGCGCGGCGACCCGGCGGGTGCCGCTGGCGCGTCCGCTGACCCTCGCCTGCCAGGTGGTGGTCGCCCTGTCGCTGCTCACGCTGGTCTTCGCCCGGGAGCAGTCCCTCGCCGGGTTCATCCCCGGCCCCGACGCCTTCCGGCACTTCGGGGAGCTGCTGCAGTCGGGCGGCGAGGACGTCGGGCGGTACACGAGCCCGGCGCCGCTGACGCCCGGGATCCGGCTGATGACGGTCGGCGGGGTGCTGGTGATCGGGTTGCTGGTGGACGCGCTGGCCGTGACGTTCCGCGCGGCGGCCCCGGCCGGACTGCCCCTGCTCGCGCTGTACGCGGTGGCCACGGCCCTGTCGCACGGCGCCTCCGACTGGCTGTGGTTCCTGGTGGCCGCGGGCGGCTATCTGATGCTGCTGCTGGCCGAGGGCCGGGACCGGCTCTCCCAATGGGGGCGGGTCTTCGGCGGCGGTCCACGCGCCCGGGAAGCCGACTCCGGGGGCGCGGTGGCCCCCGTGCGCACCGGACGGCGGATCGGCGCGGTCGCGCTGGGCGTCGCCCTGGTGGTGCCCCTGGCCCTGCCCTCGCTGCGGGGCGGGCTGCTGGACGGCACCGGGGGCGGAGCGGGCGTGGGGCTGGGCGACGGCAACACGATCTCCGCGGTCAACCCGCTGGTGTCGCTGCGCGACAGCCTGAACGTGGACCAGGACCGCCAGGTGATGGCGTACCGCACCAACACGGACGACACCCAGGACATGTACCTGAGGATCGTCGCCCTGGACGACTTCGACGGCACCACCTGGAAGCCCGCCCAGCGGCACATCACCGCCGTGCCGGACACGCTCCCCACGCCCACCGGGCTCGCGGGCAGCGTGCGGCGGACCGAGATCGAGACGCGGATCTCGGCTGCCGACTGGTACGCGCAGGACTGGCTGCCGATGCCGTACCCGGCGACGAGCGTGAAGATCAAGGGAAGCTGGCGGTACGAGCCGGTGGGCCGCACGCTCGTCGGCGACCACGGGCAGAACACACGGGGCGTGCAGTACGACGTCAAGAGTCTGATCCTGCAGCCGACGGCGGAGCAGCTGGCCGATGCGCCGGAGCCGCCGGCATCGCTGAAACGCGAGTTCACGAAGGTCCCGTCCTCGCTGCCCGCCGTGGTCGCGCAGACGGCCCGCAGGGTGACGGCCGGGTCGTCGAACCACTACGAGCAGGCGGTCAAGCTCCAGGACTACTTCGCGGTCAACGGCGGCTTCACCTACAACACGCAGGTGCAGGTCGGGACCGGGCCGAACGCCATCGCCCGGTTCCTCAAGGACAAGCAGGGCTTCTGCGTGCACTTCTCCTTCGCGATGGCCGCGATGGCGCGCACGCTGGGGATACCGGCGCGGGTGGCGGTCGGGTTCACTCCGGGGTCGCCGCAGGCGGACGGTTCCATGTCGGTGGGGCTGCGGGACGCGCACGCGTGGCCTGAGCTGTACTTCGAGGGCGTGGGCTGGACCCGTTTCGAGCCGACCCCGAACCGGGGCTCGACCCCGTCGTACACGCAGTCGAACACGCCGACCGGGGAGATTCCGGTGGTGCCGCGGCCGTCGCTGTCGTCGGCGACGGCGCCGTCCGCCGCTCCGTCGGCGAGCGAGAGCTGCTCGGCGACCGTGCGGAGGCTGGAAGGGTGCCCCAGCCAGTCCTCGCACATCGCGGGGGGCTCCGGGGACGACGGGCCGCCTTGGTACCGGGTGCTGTTCTGGGCCCTGCTGGGTCTGGTGCTGGTGGCGGTGCCGCTGACGCCGATGCTGTGGCGGCTCAGGAGCCGGTCGGTGCGCCTGGCCTCCGCGCAGCACGCTCCGTCGGCCCTGCCGCTCGCCCGCGTCCGCCGCAGGGATCGCGGAGGCGGGGGGTACGCGGACGGTATCGGGATGACCGCACTGCCCGGTGAGACCCCCTCGAACCAGGCGCCGCAGGTCTCCCCGGGGCACACGCTGGCGGTCTGGCGGGAGCTCACGGACACGGCGTGGGACTACGGCATCGCACCGGACGACGCGCTGACCCCGCGGAAGGCGGCCGAGCGGATCGTGCGGCTCGGCCGGGTGGACCCCGAGACGGCCGAGGCCGTGCACCGGGTGGCGGGTGCGGTGGAGCAGGTGCTGTTCGCGCCGGAGCCGCGGTCCCAGACGGGCCTGGTGGACGACGTACGCAAGCTGCGCGCCTCCCTGCGCTCCACGGCCGGCCGCCGGACCCGCCTCCGCGCGCTCGTGGCGCCGCCGTCGGCGATGCGGGCGGTATGGGCGGCGGCGGACCGCTGGGCCGGCCTGAAGGCCCACTGGACGACGCGCTGGGCGGCCCTGATACGCCGCCCCTCGGGCCAGCAGGGGAGCTGACACGGGTGCGGCCCGCCTGGACACGGGGCGGGCCGCACCGACCACTGAGCGCGACCGCCGGCGCGGCCGACGCGTCCAGGTCGGCGGCCGGAAGGTCCGCACCGCCTCCCGCCTCCTGCCTCCCGCCTCCCGCCTCCCGGCACAGGGGCAGCGGGGCCAACCCCCGCACACGGGCAGCGTGGCCAGTCCCGGCATCGTGGCAGCGTGGCCAGTCCCGGCATCCGGGCAGCGGGGCCGGTCCGGTGGACGAGCGCGAGCGGACGCCGTCCGGCCCCGGACTCCGACGGAGGCCGGTGCTGCGGCCCGCAGAACAGGCCGCTGGGGCCGGTCTCCACGCCCTGGGGACCGACCCGGGGTTACCGGAGCCGACCGGAGCCCGGAGGATCGACCGGAGCCACCAGGACCGACCGGAGCCCCGAGGGCTCACCGGAGAGCCCCGAGGACTGACCGGAGAGCCCCGAGGACCGACCGGAGCCCCGCGGACCGACCGGAGAGCCCCGCGGACCGACCGGAGCCCCGAGGACTGACCGGAGAGCCCCGAGGACCGACCGGAGCCCCGGGGGTCTATCGGAGAGCCCCCGCTCAGGCCGGGAGCCCGAACGCGAGCGGCCCCTTCGGCCCGGAGCCCGCCGCAGCTCGGGGTGCAGTCGCACGAGCCCGTCGGACAGGCGCCCTCGGCCGGCGTCTGCGAGCCCGGTGGCGCCCCTCGCCCCGCGCGTGCAGCGAACGGCGCCGGGCCGCTGCGGCTGTTCGGTGCCGGATACAGCAACAGGGGCGACCGTCCGGTCGCCCCTGTGCCTCATGTCTGCTGTTACTGGCCCTGTTCGTCCCGTCGACGCTGCCAGCGCTCTTCGATGCGGTCCATCATGGGCCGCCGCGGGCGCACCTGCCGACGGATGCCCGGCGCGCCCTGCTCGCCCGGCTTCGGTACCTTGCGCCAACCGGTCACGACGAGCACCGCGCAGCCCAGCATGACGAGGAATCCCACCACGCTGATCCAGATCTGCTTCGCGACCATTCCGGCCATGAGGAGCGCGATACCCACGAGGAAGCCCGCGACCGCCTGGTAGACCCGCCGCCGGGTGTACGTACGCAGCCCGCTTCCCTCAAGCGCCGACGCGAACTTGGGATCTTCGGCGTACAGCGCTCGCTCCATCTGCTCGAGCATGCGCTGCTCGTGCTCCGAGAGCGGCACGGAGTCCTCCTCATCGTGCAGTCGCCGGGGCGACCGGGGGTCCCCTTCAGGATAGGCAGGGAATCGCCCCCTTGAAACCCGCCCCTCTACGCCAATTGGCCAACCGGAATCCGCCACGCCCGTCCCGGCTCACTGAGATCTTCATTCCCCAGTGGCCGAGCCGTCATGCCGGTCGGTCTCCCTCGATCATACGGCGCGGACCGCCCGATCGGGGGGCCTGTGGCGTACTCCATCCGCCGCCAAGCCGCTGATCAGCGGGGCCCACGACGGCCCCCTCAGGCCTCGGCGGCCCCCGCCGTCTCACCGAGCACGTGAAGCTGCGTCGCCACGGAGTGGAACGCCGGGGACTCGGCCGCCGCGGCCTCCAGCCCGAGCAGCGCCTCCAGCGCGCCCGGCTCGGTGTCCACCAGCACCCCGGGCACCAGGTCCGCGAAGACCCGCACGCCGTGTACGGCGCCCACGCGCAGGCCCGCGTCCTCGACGAGCGCGGTGAGCTGCTGCGCGGTGAAGCGGTGCGGCACGGGGTCGCCCTCGCCCCAGCGGCCGTTCGGGTCCTGGAGCGCCTGCCGGGCCTCCTTGAAGTGCCCGGCCAGGGCGCGCGCGAGCACGGCGCCGCCGAGGCCCGCGGCGAGCAGGCTGAGGACGCCTTCAGGGCGCAGCGCCGCGACGGCGTTGCGGACGCCCTCGGCGGGGTCGTCGACGTACTCCAGGACGCCGTGGCAGAGCACCGCGTCGTAGCCGCCGCGCTCGACCACGTCGAACAGGCCGTGCGCGTCGCCCTGCACGCCCTGCACCCGGTCGGCGACGCCGGCCTCGGCGGCCCGGCGCTCCAGCGCGAACAGAGCGTTCGGGCTGGGGTCGACCACGGTGACGCGGTGGCCGAGGCGGGCTACGGGCACGGCGAAGTTACCGCTGCCGCCACCGGTGTCGAGGACGTCCAGCACGTCCCGCCCCGTGGCCTTGACCCGGCGGTCGAGGGCATCCTTGAGGACCTCCCAGACCACGGCGGTACGGAGAGCAGCGCGGGGGCGAGTAGGGTCCGACACGGCAGTTGACTCCTCGGCGCGGCACCGCCTGGTGTTCGGCGGAGCGATCGGACGGCCTTCCGACCCCCGTTACCAGGGCGAAAGACTTCAGGCGCCTCCACCCTATTGCCTCCGGCGCCCGACCCGGACCCCTCGCCCCGCCCGGAACCGTCACCCCGCGTCCGGCATCTCCCGCTTCCCGTCCTGGCGCGGCTGTGGAAGCACCGGCTGGAGCACGAGCATCCGCTCGACCAGGCGCAGGAACATCGCCACGTCCCGTATCAGGTCGTCCGCGTCCCGGGTGCCGGCCGCACCCCGGATACCGGCTTCGGCGCGGGCGCGGCGGGCGGCGCCGGAGGCGAACAGCGCGCTCCACTCGGTGAGTTCGGGCGCGATCTCGGGGAGCACTTCCCAGGCGCTCCGGATCTTGGCGCGGCGCCGCGCGGTCGGTTCCGGGCGCCCGCGGGCGGCGAGCACGGCGGCGGCGGTGCGCAGGGCCGCCAGATGGGCCGTCGCGTACCGCTCGTTGGGCGTTTCGAGGAGGGTGGCCTCCTCCAGTGCGGCGCGGGCCTGGGCCAGCAGGTCGAGGGCGGCGGGCGGGGCCGTGGCCCGGCGCAGCACGGGGTGCACGTCGCTCGCCGGGCCGGTCAGTGAGGGGGCAGGGCCGGTGGCGCGGCGCCGACGTGCGGCGGCTGCGTGGTGACTGGCCATGACGAACCTCCTGTCGTCTGTGTGACGGCACACCCTGAGACGAGGTGCCGTATGTGCCCATCGTGAGGTATGGCACTGACAATCCGTTCTGACCTGGTCTTTTGCTTCGTTCAAAGGTTCGGAGTAGTTTTTGCACTGACCAGTCAGTTCAAAAAAACCGGGTTCCCGGGGCCCTGTGACGGGGGCCCCGGGACTGGGTGCCCCACCCAGGGGAACGAGGGGGGACATGGACATGCAGGAGACGGCGGCCGGGGTCGCCGTCAGTGCCGCCGGCTTCGGGTTGAAGGGACCGCGCGGCTGGGTCTTCCGGGACGTCGACCTCGACGCGGGGCCCGGCTCGCTCATCGCCGTCGTGGGCCCCTCGGGTTCGGGCCGGACCTGTCTGCTGCTCGCGCTCACCGGGCGGATGAGGCCGAGCGAGGGCCGGGCCACGGTCGGCGGGCACCGGCTGCCCAAGGAGATGTCCGCCGTGCGCCGGATCAGCGCACCGGCGCACGTGCCCGGCGTCACCGACCTCGACCCGGCGCTGACCGTCGGCGAGCACCTGCGCGAACGCGCGCTGCTGGAACGCCGGTTCGGTGATTCCCTGCGCACGTTGCTCGCCGGGGGGAGGGCGGCCGAGACGGCACGCCGGATCGACACCGCCCTCGACGCCGCCGGACTCGACCCGGAAACGCTGCCCAAGGGCCGCCGGACCGCCGTACGGGACCTGGAGCGACTGGAGGCCCTGCGGCTGTCCGTGGCACTGGCCCTGATCGGACGGCCGCGCCTGCTCGCCGTCGACGACGCCGACCTCAAGCTGTCCCCCGCCGAACGGGCGGAGGCCTGGGACCTGTTGAGGTCGTTGACCGAGGACGGGACGACCGTCCTCGCGGTGTGCACCGAGCCACCCGAGGACGCGGTCGTGGTGTCCACGGCGCCCGGCGCGCGCCACGCGCGCGAGGAGACCGCCGCCGACGGGCCGGCCGACGAAACCCAGGACCAAGACGGCGACGACGACAAGGAGGCGGCGGATGCGCTCGCCGAAACTGGCCGCGCTTGAGCTCAGGCGGTTCGGCAGAGGGAAGCTGCCGCGTGCGGCACTGGTCGCGCTCCTGCTGCTGCCGCTGCTCTACGGTGCCCTGTACCTGTGGTCGTTCTGGGACCCGTACGGGCGGCTCGACCGCATCCCCGTGGCGCTCGTCGACGACGACAAGGGGGCGACCGTGGCCGGCCGGAGGCTCACCGCGGGCGACGACCTCGTCAAGGGGCTGCTCAGGAGCGACACCTTCGAGTGGCACCGGATGAGCGCCGCCGAAGCCCGGAAGGGCGTCGAGGACGGCACCTACTACCTGTCGCTGACCATGCCGTCCGACTTCAGCGCCAAGATCGCCTCCAGTTCCGGTGGCTCCCCCGAGACGGGCGCCCTCCAGGTGCGGACGAACGACGCCAACAACTACATCGTCGGGCAGATCTCCAAGACGGTGTTCGCCGAGGTGCGCGCGGCGGCCTCCACGAAGGCTTCGCGGTCGTTCTTCGACCGGATCTTCATCTCGTTCTCCGACATCCACGGCGCGACCGTCAGGGCCGCCGACGGCGCCGACCGGCTCACGGGCGGGATCGGCAAGGCGGAGAAGGGCTCCAAGGACCTGGCCGACGGGCTGAGGGAAGCCAAGAGCGGCAGCGGAAAGCTCTCCAGCGGCCTGAACAAGCTCGACCAGGCAGCGGGCGCCCTCCAGGACGGCGCCCAGCAGGTCGCGGACGGCACCCAGGCGCTCGCCGACCGGGTGCACGGCGCGGCCGGCCAGGTGCGGCCCTTCCTGAAGAAGGACGGCCGGCAGATCGCCGACACCGCGACCCTGGTGGCCGACTCGGCGGGTGTCATCAGCGAGCACCTCGACGCCTTCGTCACCACGGCTCCCATCGCCGAGAAGGGCACGCGGGAAGCCTCCGAGACGCTGGACGCGGTGTACCGGAAGCGCTGTGTGAACCAGGTCCTGCCCGACCCCGCGTGCCAGGACCTGAAGCAGGCGAAGGACGCCGCGGCGGACGCGGCACGGCTCGCCGAGGACGTGAACACCGTGGTGCAGGACTACCACGGCGACATGACCGCCATGCAGCAGGACCTGAAGACCCTCCAGGGGCAGGCCCGGGCGCTCGCCAAGGCGGCACCGCACCTGTCGGACGACCTCGACGACGCGGTCTCCAAGGTGGATGCGCTCAACAAGGGCGCCGCAGAGGTCGCCAAGGGGGCCCGGACCCTGCACACCGGCCTCGGCACCGCCCGGGCCGGGGCGGCCGACCTGGACTCGGGAATCGGCGCGCTGGAGACGGGCGCCATCGATCTGAACGGCGGCATGTACAAGCTCGCCGACGGCTCCGGCAAGCTCGCCGGCGGCCTGCACGACGGCGCGGGCAGGATCCCCGACTACGACAAGCAGGACCGCGACCGGCGCACCCAGGTGATGGCGGACCCGGTGCAGCTCGCCTCCAGGGACCTGCACCACGCGCCCAACTACGGCACCGGTTTCGCCCCGTACTTCATCCCGCTGTCCCTGTGGGTGGGCGCGATGGTGGCGTACATGCTGATCCCGCCGATGAACCGGCGCGCGCTCGCCGCGGGCGCCTCCGCCTGGCGGATCGCACTGGCGGGCTGGCTGCCGGTGGCCGCCGTGGGCGTGCTGCAGACGGCCGCCCTGATGGCCGTACTGCACTGGGCGATCGGTCTGCGGATGACGCGGGCGGCAGGGACGATCGGGTTCCTGTTCCTGGTCGCTGCGTGCTTCGCGGCACTCGTCCAGTGGCTGAACGCGCGCTTCGGGGCAGCCGGCCGGATCCTCGTCCTCGCCCTGCTGATGCTCCAGCTGACGTCCGCGGGCGGCACCTACCCCGTGCAGACCTCTCCGGGCTTCTTCAACGCCATCCACCCCTTCCTGCCGATGAGTTACGTCGTCGGAGCGCTGCGCCGGCTCATCACCGGCGGCGGTCTGGGACCCGTGTGGCAGGCCTGCGCCGTGCTCACGGCGTTCACCGCGGGGGCCCTCGCGCTCACCGCCCTGTCCGCCCGGCGCAGGCAGGTGTGGACGCTGGACCGGCTGCACCCGGAGCTGAACCTGTGAGGTCGGGGCCGCCCCACCGGGCCGTTCCTGTGAGAATCAGGGCCATGGAACGCAGCAGCGCCGCTACGTCGGGCGGCTCGAGCCGCCGCGAGGCGACCCGGCAGAAGCTCTACGAGGCGGCCGTCACCCTGATCGCGGAGCAGGGGTTCTCCGCGACCACCGTCGACGAGATCGCCGAGCGGGCCGGGGTCGCGAAGGGCACGGTCTACTACAACTTCGCGAGCAAGTCCGTCCTCTTCGAGGAGCTGCTGCGGCACGGTGTGGGACTCCTCACCGCCTCCCTCAGGGACGCGGCCGAGCAGAGCGACCTGGCGGGCGGGACCAAGGTGGACGCCCTGGACGCCATGATCCGCGCCGGGCTCGCCTTCATCGCCCGCTACCCGTCCTTCACCCAGCTGTATGTGGCCGAGCTGTGGCGCACCAACCGGGCCTGGCAGTCCACGCTCATGGTGGTCCGGCAGCAGGTCGTCGCGGCCATCGAGGACGTGCTGCGCGCGGGTGTGGAGAGCGGCGAGTTCAGCGGCGAGATCGACGTCCCGCTGACGGCGGCGGCGCTCGTCGGCATGGTGCTGGTGGCGGCGTTGGACTGGCAGTCGTTCCAGCCGGAGCGCTCCCTGGACGACGTCCACGCGGCACTCTCGCGACTGATCCAGGGGCGCGTGAGCGGCGGCCGGTAGGCGGCATGGCCGGCCGGGCCGGTGACGGCCGCGGACGAAAGCGCCGGATCGTGGCGGCCGCAGACGAAAGCGCCGGCTCGTGGCGGCCGCGCCCTTCGCGGGCCGCCTCGAACCGGCACTCCGTCGTGCCCCCGTGTCCCCCGTTCGACCCCCCGGTCGGTCCTTCCCCCGGGTCTCCCCCTGCCTCGCTTCCACCGGACGAGTGCCGGCGGAAGGAGCGGTCGAGGGCCGGCACCGTTCCGCCGCCCCGTGTCGGCGGTGCCGGAGCCGTGCCCCGTTCCGTGCCTCCACTCTCCCGTCCGCGCACGTCGGGCCCCATCCGCGAAGGTACTCATCTCTCCGCCTGAGTACGGATACTCAGACCTGGGCGCTCACCCCCAGGCACGGCGATGCCGGAAAGCGCCGGTCACAGGCCCGCGGCCGGAGTGTCGGCGGCGGCCGATAAAGTCGCAGGCATGGCACGGACTGCGGTGATCGGCGCCGGAATGGGCGCGATGGCGGCCGCCGCCCGGCTGGCCGTCGCGGGCCACCGGGTGGTGGTGTACGAACGTACGGAGACGTACGGCGGTGCGGTGCGCCGTTTCTCCCGCGACGGCTTCTCCTTCGACACCGGCCCGGGCCTGCTGCCGCTGCCGGCGGTCTACCGCGATCTGTTCGTCAAGACCGGCAAGGAGCCGCTGGAGGCCTGCGTCGAGCTGGTCCAGGTGGACCCGTCGTCACGGCACGTCTTCGCGGACGGCACCGAGGTGGCGCTGCCCAACGCCTCGCGCGCGGGCGTGGTGTCCGCGCTGGATGCGGCGCTGGGTGCGGGCGCGGGCGGGCGCTGGGGCGACTTCCTGGTGCGGGCGCGCGAGGCCTGGGACCGCACGCGCCGGCCGCTCCTGGAGGAGCCGCTGTGGCCAAACTGGACCATGCTGGCCGAGCGTGAGCCGTACCCGGCGGTGCCGCACAAGAGGCTGCTGCGCACCCGGCGGGCCGGCACGCTCGCCGAGGTCGGCGCCTGGGAGCTGCGCGATCCGCGCCTGGTGGCCCTGCTGGAGAGCCATGCCCTGGCCTACGGCCTGGACCCGCGGACGGCCCCGGCGAGCGCGGCGGTGCTGCCGTACATGGAGCACGCCTTCGGGACCTGGTACGTGCGGGGCGGGATGCGGGAGTTGGCGCGTGCCCTGTACGAGCGGTGCCTGGCCCGCAGGGTGGAGTTCGTCTTCGGCGCCGAGGTCACGGGGATCGTCGAGAAGGACGGCCGGGCGGCGGGCGTGGAGCTGGCCGGGGGCACCTCCCCCAGCACCGGGACGGGCGCGGTGGCGGAGGCCGACCTGGTGGTGGCCGGGGTCGCGCCCACCGTTCTGGACCGCCTGGTCCCGGGGACGGCGGCGCGCGCTGCGGACGAGGTCGCGCCGCAGCGCGGGATGCCCGGACGGCTGACGGTGCTGCTGGCGCTGCGCGGGGGCCGGCCGGAGGGTGCCGCACACCGGACGGTCGTCCACACGGCCGACCGCGAGCGCGAGTTGGACCGGCTGTTCGCGGAGCCCGCCGGACTTCCGCCGTCGCCGACGGTGACCGTGCTGCGCCCGGACGACCCGGCGCTGGTGCCCGACACGGCGCACGAGGCGGTCACGCTGACGGTCACGGTGCCTTCGGGGACCGTCGTCACGGAGTCCGACGTGGACCGGATCGTCGCCGCCGCCGAGCGTGCGATACCCGGCCTGGCCGACCGTGTCCTGTGGCGCGAGGTGCGCACCCCCGCCGACATCGCGGAGGACACCGGCGCGCCCGGTGGCGCGGTTCCGGCGCCGGCTCTCGCGGCGGCCGGGGGTCGGCTGCTGCAGCCGTCCAACAGCACCCGCCTGCCGGGCCTGTTCACGGTCGGCGGCTGGTCCCATCCCGGTGGAGGTCTCCCCCACGCCGGCATGTCGGGCGCCCTGGTGGCCGGCCTCATCGTGGAGGGACCGGACTTCCGGGGCTCTCAGTGACGTCCCGGGGGCCGCGGGCCCTGACCGGTCAGAAGCGGTAGCGCTCGTCGTAGCCGTTGCCGTGCGCGGTGCCGTCGCCCTGGTACGGGTACGGCTGCTGCGGCGGGAGTTCGCCGCCGAGCGCGTCGTCGGTGGTGCGCTGCTGGGGCACCCAGACACCGCCGGGCGGGGTCGCCCCGTAGGTGCCGGTGGCGTACTGGTCCTGGCCGTACGCCTGCTGTCCGTACTGCTGCTCGCCGCCGTACGTGGTGTCGTACGAGCCGCCGCCGTAGGAGCCCGTGCCCTGGTACGGGTCGGAGTAGCCGGCGTACTGCTGCTGGCCGCCCTCGTAGCCGTACTGCTGCTGGCCGTATCCGGAGTAGCCGTCGTAGGCGTAGGCCTGCTGCTCCTGGGGCTGTCCGGCGGCGTAGCCGTTGCCGGTGTAGACGCCGTAGGAGCCGGTCTCCTCGGGCAGGGGCTGCGGCTCGTACACGGCGGTGGCCTCGGCCGCGGTCTCCGCGGGCGGGGTGGTTCCCTGGCGGGTGAAGACGTCGTCGTGGTCGTCCTCGTCGTACGCGTCGGCCTGCTGGTACGTTCCGGCGGGCATCGTCGTCGTCGCGGCCGCCTGCTCGAGGTCGTCGTCCTCCGGCGCCGGCTCCTGGCGGGCCTTCTCGCCCCGGCGGCGCTTGCTGCCGGCGCCCGCGCCCTCGCGCGGACGGTTGCCGACCGCCCAGCCGGCGGCGAATCCGCGGCGGAACGACAGGGTGACATAGGTCTGCCCGACCGCGAAGGCGGCGGCGCCCACGGCGATGACCAGCACGGAGGGGATCAGAACGCCGAACACGACGCCGAGGAATCCGACGAACGCGAGCAGCCGCCAGCGCAGGCGTGCCTTGTACTGCAGCAGCACTTCGCCGAGCAACCACAGCGCGACGACGCCGAACGCGATGTAGAGGACCGTCCAGCCCATGTACGCCCCTCTCCCAGTGGCCGCTACGCAGTGTGTCGCATACGGGTGCGGCGGTCTAGGCCCGCTGCGGGTGGTGCAGGCCCAGGTTCTCGTAGATCTCCAGCGTCGCCGTGGAGTTGTTGAGTGTAATGAAGTGCAGCCCGGGGACCCCCTCGGCCAGCAGCCTCGCGCAGAACTCCGTGGCGAAGTCGATGCCGATCGAGCGTACCGCCGCCGGATCGTCCTTCGCGGCGAGGATCCGCTCTTTCAGAACGGCGGGGATGGCGGCGTTGCTGAGCTGGGGCAGCCGCTCCAGCATCCGCACGCTGGTCACGGGCATGACCTCGGGGATGACCGGGGTGTCGCAGCCGGCCGCGGCGACCCGGTCGCGCAGGCGCAGATACGACTCCGGCCGGAAGAACATCTGCGTGATCGCGTAGTCGGCGCCGGCCCGGCACTTGTCGACGAAGTGCGCGACGTCGGTGTCCCAGTCGCTGGAGCGGGGATGCATCTCCGGGAAGGCGGCGACACCGACGCAGAAGTCGCCGGACTCCTTGATGAGCCGGACCAGTTCGGCCGCGTAGGTCAGCCCCCTGGGGTGCGGCACCCAGTCGGCCATGGGGTCGCCGGGCGGGTCGCCGCGCACCGCGAGCATGTTGCGGATCCCGGCGTCGGCGTACTGGCCGATGATGTTGCGCAGCTCGGCGACGGAGTGGTCGACCGCGGTGAGGTGGGCGACCGGGGTGAGCGTCGTGTCGGCGACGATCTGCTCGGTCTCCTTGACCGTGCCCGCACGGGTGGAACCGCCGGCACCGTAGGTGACGGAGACGAAGTCCGGGGCGACCGCCTCGACCCTCCGGAGCGCGCTCCACAGGTTCCGCTCACCCTTGGGGGTCTTCGGCGCCGAGAACTCGAACGAGTACGTCGTCTTGCCGGTGGCGAGGATGTCACGCACGGTGCGTGCGCGATCAGTCCTCGTGGATGCGGTTCCGAGGGCCATAGTCGCAGGTTAGCCAGGGGGCGGCGGTCCCCCAACCGCACGCCCTGGATTTGCCCGAATTGTCGATTTGTTGTCCACCCATCGGACAAGGTGCGGCAGGAGGGGCTTCCGGCTGCTCCTACGCCGTGCGCAGCCGCTTGGCGAACTCGGCCGCCGCAGCGCCCGGGTCGTCGGCCTCGGTGATCGCGCGGACGACCACCACGCGGCGGGCGCCCGCCTGGAGGACCTGGTCCAGGTTGCCGAGGTCGATGCCGCCGATGGCGAACCAGGGGCGGTCGGTGCCGAGCGCGGCGGTGTGACGGACCAGGCCGAGGCCGGGGGCGGGGCGGCCGGGCTTGGTGGGGGTGGGCCAGCAGGGGCCGGTGCAGAAGTAGTCCACACCCTCCTGGACGGCGGCGGCCTCCGCCTCCGCCTCGGAGTGCGTGGAGCGGCCTATGAGGATGTCGTCGCCGAGGATGGCGCGGGCCGCGGGGACGGGGAGGTCGCCCTGGCCGAGGTGCAGGACGTCGGAGCGGGCGGCGTGGGCCACGTCCGCGCGGTCGTTCACCGCCAGGAGCTTGCCGTGGCGGGCGCATGCCTCGGCGAAGACCTGAAGGTGCTCCAGCTCCTCGGCGGCCTCCATGCCCTTGTCGCGCAACTGCACGATGTCGACGCCGCCGGCGAGGACCGCGTCGAGGAACTCGGCGAGGTCGCCCTGGCGCCTGCGGGCGTCCGTGCACAGGTAGACGCGGGCGTCGGCGAGGCGGGCGGTGTCGGGCACGGTGGTGGTCCCCCGTTGTCGGTGGCGTACGGGCCGCGGCGGGCGCGGTCGGCCGGGGCCGGGGCGCGTTCCGGTGCCCGCGGCCCGTACGCCGGACGGTTCTTCTTGTGTGCGGTCCCGATCAGACCGGAGCCGGCCCGATCGGGTCGGGGCCGAACGGGTCGGGCCCGATCAGGTCGGGGCGAACGGGTCGGGCCCGATCGGGCCGGGTCCGATCCGGTCAGGTCCGATCAGGCTGGATCGGATCAGACGGCGAGCGCCTGCGCGCGGCGCTTCACCTCCGTACCGCGATTCTCGCTGAGAGCCTGCGCGGGGGTGCCGGGCAGGGTCGGGTCCGGGGTGAAGAGCCACTCGATCATCTCTTCGACCGTGAAGCCGTCGTCCCGCAGCAGGGTCAGGGTGCCGGACAGGCCCTTGACCACCTTGTCCCCGTCGATGAAGGCGGCGGGGACGTGCAGCGCCTTGTTCTCACCTCGGCGGACGGCGATGAGCTGGCCCTCCTTGACCAGCTGCCGCACGCGGGTCACCTCGACGCCGAGCGCCTCGGCGATGTCGGGCAGGGTGAGCCAGGCGGGGACGAGAGCATCGATCTTTGCTTCAATCTCGGTCACGGGATCAAGCGTGCCATCCCGGACTGACAGTCGGAAGCCGAGTGCCTCCGGCGGGGTTAGCCGGAGGGGGTGGTATACCGCCGGGCGGGGGTGGTGGCCCGGGGTCGTCACGGGGATCCGGAACGCCGGGGGTGCCGTACGGGGATCCGGGACGCCGGGGGTGCCGTACGAGGATCGGTAGGGGAGATCCGGGCCGCCGGTGGCTGCGGTGTGGCCGGCGGGCCGGAGTGTCCCGCCCGGGGGCCGCCGGTTCGGCACCTGCCCCTGCCCTGTGCACGGAGGAGCCCCACGCTCCACCGACGGGCCTTACGCCGTCGCCTCCTTCAGGGGGCGGGACGGGTCCGCCAGCAGGGCGGGGTTCATGGGGGTGCCCGATTCGATCAGGCGGCGGCCTTGGGCGAGGTCCCGGGGGCGGCCCACGGCCAGCAGGGCGACCAGGCGGCCCGAGCGCAGCCAGCAGACCGTCCAGGCCGCGCTCTCGGGGTCGCCGCGCCACACCGTCGTGTCGGCGGAGGCGTGGTGCCCCACGTACTGGACGAACCGGCCGAACTGCTCCGACCAGAAGTACGGCACCGGGTCGTAGGCCACCGGCGTCTGACCGATGATGTTCGCGGCCACCGTACGCGGCCCCTGGAGGGCGTTGTCCCAGTGGTGGACCAGCAGGCGCTCCTCGTAGCGGCCCGACGGGAAGGACGCGCAGTCGCCGACCGCGTACACGTCCGGCACCGAGGTGCGCAGATGGTCGTCGGCCAGGACCTCGCCGTGCACGCCCAGCTCGATCCCGGACCCCGCCAGCCACGCCGTGGCGGGCCGGGCGCCGATGCCCACCACCACCGCCCCGGCCGGCACCCGGGAGCCGTCGTCCAGCACCACCGCGCCCGGCTCGATGCGCTCCACACGCGCGTGCGTCCGCAATTCGGCACCGCTGTCCGCGTACCAGGCCGTCATCGGCGCCGCCACCTCCGCGGGCAGCGCCCCCGCGAGCGGCCGGTCCGCGGCCTCCACCACGGTCACCGCGCAGCCCGCCTCGCGTGCGGCGGTGGCGAACTCCGCGCCGATCCAGCCCGCGCCGACGACCACGATGTCGTGCTGCCGGGCGAGCACCGGCCGCAGCCGCTCGGCGTCGTCCAGCGTGCGCAGCAGATGGACGCCCGGGACGCCCTCCGCGCCCGGCAGCCGGATCGGCTCCGCACCGGTCGCCACCACCAGGACGTCGTACGGCACGGGGCCCCGCTCGGTGTCCAGCTCGTGGTCCCCGGGGCGCAGGCCGGTCGCCTCGCGGCCGAGCCGGAGCTCGATCTCCAGCGCCTCGAAGTCCACGTCGAAGGCGGATCCCTCGGCCTTGCCGAGCAGGACGGCCTTGGACAGCGGCGGCCTGTCGTACGGCTGGTGCGGCTCCGCCCCGATGAGCGTCACGCTGCCGGTGAAGCCCTGTTCCCGCAGGGCGACCGCGGTCTGCACCCCGGCCATGCCCGCGCCCACGACGACGACGCGCCGTGCCGTTCCGCCCCGTGCCTGCGTCTGCTCGCTCACCTGATCACCATAGACAACTGACGAATTGTCAGTCAGGGGGCGTGCTGAGTGACGTCCTGCACAGCCCCTCGGGCCGAGCGGAGGCTGTCTTACAAGGGCGGTGCCGTGCGGGCTAGGGTTGCCACGTAAAGCACTCGCGGGAGCCCGGCGCACCGGGCTGAGAGGGAGGCTGGGACGGCCTCCGACCGTACGAACCTGATCCGGGTCATGCCGGCGAAGGGAGGGGCTGGACGCCCATGTCGCGTACACCGGACGGACCGTCGAGCGCGCGCGGCGCGTCGACCGTGTCGGACGTCCTCGTCATCGGGGGCGGGATCATCGGGCTCGTGACCGCCTGGCGGGCGGCGCAGCGCGGGTTCGCCACCGCCGTGGTGGATCCGGAGCCCGGCGGCGGAGCCGCGCAGGTGGCCGCCGGGATGCTGGCCGCCGTCACCGAGCTGCACTACGGCGAGCAGAGGCTGCTCGCCCTGAACCTCGCCTCCGCGCGGCGCTACCCGGACTTCGCCGCCGAGCTGGCCGAGGCCACCGGCCGGGACCTCGGCTACCGCCGCTGCGGCACGCTCGCCGTCGCGCTCGACGCCGACGACCGCGCCGAGCTGCGGGAACTGCACGCCCTCCAGCAGCGGTCGGGCCTGGCGTCGGAGTGGCTGAGCGGGCGCGAGTGCCGCCGTCTGGAGCCGATGCTCGCGCCGGGCGTGCGCGGGGGCCTCAGGGTCGACGGCGACCACCAGATCGACCCGCGCCGGCTCGCCGCGGCCCTGGTGACCGCCTGCGAACGTGCCGGGGTCGTCTTCCACCGGGTGTGGGCCGAGCGGCTCACGGTGGTGCGGGAGCGTGCCGCCGGGGTGCGGACCGCCGACGGCACCGAGCTGGCCGCCGGGCAGGTCGTGCTCGCCGCGGGCAGCCTCAGCGGGCGGCTCGCGGGCGTCCCGGAGGCCGTCCTGCCGCCCATCCGTCCCGTGAAGGGGCAGGTGTTGCGGCTGACCGTGCCGAAGCGGTACGCGCCGTTCCTGAGCCGTACGGTGCGCGCCGTCGTCCGCGGCGGCGCGATCTACCTGGTGCCGCGCGAGAACGGCGAGCTGGTGGTCGGCGCGACCAGCGAGGAGCTGGGCTGGGACACCACGGTCACCGCGGGCGGGGTGTACGAGCTGCTGCGGGACGCGCACGAGCTGGTGCCCGGGATCACCGAGCTGCCGCTCACCGAGGCCCGGGCCGGACTGCGCCCGGGCTCCCCGGACAACGCGCCGCTGCTCGGCCCGACCGAGCTGGACGGCCTGCTGCTGGCCACCGGCCACTACCGCAACGGCGTCCTGCTCACCCCGGTCACCGGCGACGTCATGGCGCACGTGCTGACCACCGGTGAGCTGCCGGAGGAGGCCCGTCCCTTCACCCCGCGGCGTTTCACCGCCGCCGTACTCTCGGAGCGATCCGTATGAACATCTCGGTCAACGGGGAGGCCCGCGAGGTCGCCCCGGGTGTCGTGCTCGACGCGGTGGTGCGGAGCCTGACCGCGGCCCCCTCGGGGGTGGCCGCCGCCGTCAACGAAACCGTCGTCCCGCGCGCGCAGTGGGCGTCGACGTCCCTCAGCGAGGGGGACCGCGTCGAGGTCCTCACCGCCGTCCAAGGAGGCTGACCCATGGCTGACGATCCCCTCGTCCTCGGGGGTACCGCCTACTCGTCCCGGCTGATCATGGGGACCGGTGGCGCGCCCAGCCTGGACGTGCTGGAGCGGGCGCTGGTGGCGTCCGGCACGGAGCTGACGACGGTCGCGATGCGGCGCGTCGACGCCTCGGTGCACGGCTCGGTCCTGTCCGTGCTCGACAAGCTGGGCATCCGGGTGCTGCCGAACACCGCGGGCTGCTTCACCGCGGGCGAGGCCGTGCTCACCGCCCGCCTCGCGCGCGAGGCGCTCGGCACGGATCTGGTCAAGCTGGAGGTCATCGCCGACGAGCGGACCCTGCTGCCGGACCCGATCGAGCTGCTGGAGGCGGCCGAGACGCTGGTGGACGACGGCTTCACCGTGCTGCCGTACACGAACGACGACCCGGTGCTCGCCCGGAAGCTGGAGGACGTCGGCTGCGCCGCGATCATGCCGCTCGGCTCTCCGATCGGCTCCGGGCTCGGCATCCGCAACCCGCACAACTTCCAGCTCATCGTGGAGCACGCGCGCGTGCCGGTCATCCTGGACGCCGGGGCCGGGACGGCGTCGGACGTGGCGCTGGCGATGGAGCTGGGGTGCGCGGGTGTGATGCTCGCCTCCGCGGTGACCCGGGCGCAGGAGCCGGTCCTGATGGCGGAGGCCATGCGGCACGCGGTGGAGGCGGGCCGGCTCGCGCGCCGGGCCGGCCGTATCCCGCGCCGGCACTTCGCGGAGGCGTCGTCGCCGACGGAGGGCCTGGCCCGGCTGGATCCGGAGCGGCCGGCCTTCTGAGCGGTGCCGGGAGGCGTGCGTCACAGGTCGGCTGCAGTAGGGCCCCGGTCTCCCCGCGGCGGCCGGGGCCGACAGTGGTCCCTCGTAGACTCACCGGCGTGGATACGACCCTTCAGGACCCTCTCGTCGGGCAGGTGCTCGACGGCCGCTATCGCGTCGACGCACGGATCGCGGTCGGCGGGATGGCCACGGTCTACCGGGCCCTGGACACGCGACTGGACCGTGTGCTCGCGCTGAAGGTGATGCACCCGGCGCTGGCGGCCGACGGCTCGTTCGTCGAGCGCTTCATACGGGAGGCCAAGTCGGTCGCCCGCCTCGACCACCCGAACGTCGTGCAGGTGTTCGATCAAGGTGCCGACGGGTCGTACGTCTACCTCGCCATGGAGTACGTCGCCGGCTGCACCCTGCGGGACGTGCTGCGCGAGCGCGGGGCGCTGCAGCCGCGCGCGGCCCTGGACATCCTGGAGCCGGTGCTGGCCGCCCTGGGGGCGGCGCACCGCGCCGGGTTCGTGCACCGGGACATGAAGCCGGAGAACGTCCTCATAGGGGACGACGGCCGGGTCAAGGTGGCCGACTTCGGCCTGGTCCGGGCCGTGGACACCGTCACGAACACCACGGGCGCCGTCCTCGGCACCGTCTCGTACCTCGCCCCGGAGCAGATCGAGCAGGGCACGGCCGACCCGCGGGTCGACGTGTACGCGTGCGGGGTCGTCCTCTACGAGATGCTGACCGGAGCCAAGCCGCACCACGGCGACTCCCCCGCCCAGGTGCTGTACCAGCACCTGAACGAGGACGTGCCGCCGCCGTCGGCGACCGTGCCCGGGCTGTCCGTCGAACTCGACGACGTGGTCGCGTCGGCGACCGCGCGCAACCCCGAGCTGCGCCCGGCGGACGCGGTGGCGCTGCTGGGGCAGGTGCTGCAAGCCCGCGGCGCGCTCTCGGACGAGCAGTTGGACGCCGTGCCGCCGGGAGCGCTCGCCGCGGAGCACGACATCGCCGAGGACCGCACGAGCGTGATCCCGCGCCTGCTGCCGGCCGGCGGTGTGGACGCCGGGGAGGCCGTCCTCAACCGGACGAGCCGGCTTCAGGCCCCGCCCCCCGAGCCGCCCCGGCGCCCGGCTCGGCCCCGGCGCGGGCTGTACGCGCTGGTCCTCGCCGTGCTGGTGGTGTTCGGTGTCGGTACGGGGGTCTGGTACATCAACTCCGGCCAGTTCACCAAGGTCCCGCCGCTGCTGGCGAAGACGGAGGCCGACGCGCGGTCCCGGCTGAAGGCGGCCGGCCTCGAGGTGAAGCAGGTCAAGCACGCCTACAGCGACACGGTGAGGCGCGGCACGGTGATCAGCACCGACCCGGCGGCGGGGACGCGGATCCGCTCCCACGACGCGGTGACGCTGACGCTCTCGGACGGTCCCGAGACGGTGCGGGTGCCCGACCTCAAGGGCTACGCGCTGGGCGAGGCCCAGGACCGGCTGAGGAAGGCCGGGCTGGTGCCGGGCATGGTCACACAGGCGTTCAGCGCGGACGTGCCCAAGGGTTCCGTGATCGGCACGGACCCGGGGGCGGGGACCGAGCGGCACGGCGGTTCGGCGATCGCGCTCGTCGTCAGCAAGGGCAGCCCGGTGGACGTGCCCGACGTCAGGGGCGACTCCATCGACGACGCCACCTCGAAGCTGCAGGAGGCGGGCCTGCAGGTGAAGATCGCCGACACGCAGGTCACCTCGGAGTACGACGCCGGGAAGGTGGCCCGGCAGTCGCCGGGCGCGGGCAAGCAGGCCGGCCAGGGCGACACCGTCACGCTGACGCTGTCCAAGGGCCCCGAGATGGTCGCGGTGCCGGACGTGACGGGGCAGAACGTCGACGACGCCAAGAAGACGCTCGAGGCCGCGGGCTTCCAGGTCGAGGAGGACCGGGGTCTGCTGGGCCTGTTCGGCGACACGGTGAAGAGCCAGTCGGTCAAGGGCGGGGACAAGGCGCCGAAGGGCTCGACGATCACCATCAAGATCCGCTAGCCGAGGCCGCGGAGGGACGCCCCGGAGCACGTGACACCCTTGGAGGGTGAGCACTGAGCAGTCCCGTGGCGCCCCGGGCGCCTTTGGCCCCTTCCGCAACCCGATCGGCAGCCACGTCCCGGTGGCCGGGGGGCTGAACTCCGTCGGGCTGGCCTACGCCCGCGACATCGGGGCCGAGACGGTGCAGGTCTTCGTGGCCAACCCGCGCGGCTGGGCGACGCCCGCCGGCAGCCCGCGCGAGGACGAGGAGTTCCGGGCCGCGTGCGCCGCCGAGTCCATCCCGGTGTACGTCCACGCGCCCTATCTGATCAACTTCGGCTCGCACACCGAGGCGACCGTGGACAGGTCGGTGGAGTCGCTCAGGCACTCGCTGCGCCGGGGGCGTGCGATCGGGGCGCGGGGCGTGGTGGTGCACACCGGCAGCGCGACCGGCGGCCGGGACCGTTCCGTGGCGCTGAAGCAGGTGCGGGAGCGCATGCTGCCGCTGCTGGACGAGCTGACGCACGACGACGACCCGTGGCTGCTGCTGGAGTCGACCGCGGGCCAGGGCGCCTCACTGTGCTCCCGCACCTGGGACTTCGGGCCGTACTTCGAGGCCCTGGACGCCCACCCGAGGCTCGGCGTCTGCCTGGACACCTGCCACATCTTCGCGGCCGGGCACGACCTGACCGGCCCGGACGGGGCGCACCGGACGCTGGACCTGCTGGTGGACACCGTCGGCGCGGGCCGGCTGAAACTGATCCACGCCAACGACTCCCAGGAGGCGGTCGGAGCCCACCGGGACCGGCACGCGAACATCGGCGCCGGCCATATCGGCGAGGCCCCGTTCCAGGCGCTGATGACGCACCCGGCCACCGAGGGCGTGCCGCTGGTCATCGAGACCCCCGGCCGCAAGGAAGGGCACGCGGCGGACGTGGAGCGGCTGAAGAAGCTGCGGGACGGCTAGCGCCGCGACAGGCAACGTTCGCCCCGTCGCGGCACTAGGTAGGCGTGTTGCGCCACGCGACGTCCAGGGGGACCACGGACGGACCGTGGCAGCACACCGTCCGCAGCGCACGACGCCCGGTCTCCCGCCGCGCCTGCGTGGAAACGGCGGGCGGGAGCGCCGGGCGGAGGCGGCCGGAGGTGTCAGTCGTCGAAGTCGGTGGAGCGGATGAGCTTTTCCCAGGAGCGGAGTTCGGCGCGGGCACGGTCGAGGTGGTCGCCGATCGCGTCGGCGGCGTCGTTGCCGAGCGGCAGACGCAGCGGGGGTTCGTCGGCGTCCAGAGCGGTGAGGATGGCGGCCGCGGCCTTGGCCGGGTCCCCGGGTTCCCTGCCGCTTCCGCCCGGCAGCCCGGAAAGGACGGGACCCACGGTGTCCTGGTAGGCGTCCATGGCCGCGGAGGGCCGCAGGGCCGCGGCGTCGGCGAATCCGGTACGGAACGCGCCGGGCTCGACGATCAGCACCCGGATGCCGTGCGGGGCGACCTCGGCGGCCAACGCCTCGGAGAGCCCCTCCAGGGCGAACTTGGTGGCACAGTAGGCGCCGACTCCGGCGAAGGCGAACCGCCCGCCCATGCTGGTCAGCTGCACGATGGCGCCCGATCCCCGGCGGCGCATGTGCGGCAGCACGGCCCGGGTGAGCGCGGCCGGGCCGAAGAAGTGCAGGTCCATCAGGTCCCGCAGCTCCGCGTCGGTGGTCTCCTCGACCGCCCCCACCATGCCCCGTCCGGCGTTGTTGACCAGGATGTCGACCCGGCCGTGCCGGGCTGCCACGCCGTCGACCGCGGCCTGGACGCCCGCGATGTCGGTGACGTCCAGCGGCAGCGCCTCGACCTGGTCCGGGTGCGCGGCGACCAGGTCGTCGAGCAGCGCGGTGCGGCGGGCGGCGGCGACCACGATGTCGCCCGCGGCCACCGCCGCTTCGGTGATCGCCCGGCCGAACCCGCTGCTCGCCCCGGTGACCAGCCACACCTTGTTCATGTTCTTCTCCTCATGCCGGGTGACCCGCTGTTCTCGGCGGTCCGTGTGTGAACCACCTTGCCCCGCACGTCCGTTGCCCGTCCAAGATCCGCTGTGATAGCCGATGGTCATGGACGTTCACGGACGGGACCTGAGGTACTTCGCCGCGGTGGCCGAGGAACTGCACTTCACGCGTGCGGCCGAGCGGCTGTACGTGTCGCAGCCCGCGCTGAGCAAGCAGATCAGGATGCTGGAGAGACAGGTGGGGGCCGCGTTGTTCGAGCGCGATCGGCGCGAGGTGCGCCTGAGCGCGGTCGGCGCGGCGCTGCTGCCGCATGCTCAGCGCATCCTCGCCGAGTGGGAGGCGGCCCAGGAGGCGGTCGCCCGGGTCGTGGCCGACCGGGCGGCCGTCCTCGTCGTGGGGATGAGTACCAGTCCGGGGCGCGGGGGCGTGCTGCCGGCGATCCGCTCCCGCTTCACCGCAGCGCGCCCTGCCGCCCGCCTCCGGCTTCGCCAGGTCCCCTGGCACGACCCGACCGCCGGGCTCGCCGACGGCACGTGCGACGTGGCGTTCGTCTGGCTGCCGCTGCCCGATCCGGACCGCTACCGGTGGGTGGTGGTCGCGGAGGAACCCCGCCTGGTCGCCATGGCCGACACCCATCCGCTCGCCGACAGGGAGATCATCGACTTCACCGACCTGCTGGACGAGCCGTTCCTCGCTCTGCCCGACAGCGCCGGGCCGCTGCGGGACCACTGGCTCGCCACCGACGCCCGCGGCGGGAGGCCGGCAGTGATCGGCGCGGAGGTGGCGAGCACCGAGGAGACGTACGAGGCGCTCGTCGCGGGGCTGGGCGTAGTCCTGCTGGCGGCCGGGAACACCCCGCTGATCACCCTCGGCGGAGTCGTCACCCGTGCGGTGAGGGGCATATCGCCCAGCCGCTTCGCCCTGGCCTGGCGCGCCGACGACCGCCGCCCGCTGGTGCAGGACTACGTGCGCGCGTGCGGGCCGGCGACCGGGACGACGGACTGAGGCGGGGCGCAGCCGCGGGAGGTGCCGGGATCCGCTCCCGACGCCGGGAGAAGGACCGGAGCGGGGCCCGGACGGCGCTGCCGTCCGCGCGGCGCACGCCCCGGGGCCGGCGTTGCGGGTGCGGCACCGGAGCCCCGCGCGGTCAGAGCTCGGGGCCGTCCCCGGGCTGCTCCTGGTAGGAGTAGCGCTGTTCCTTCCACGGGTCGCCGATGTTGTGGTACCCGCGCTCCTCCCAGAAGCCGCGCCGGTCGGTGGTCATGTACTCGACGCCACGGACCCACTTGGGGCCCTTCCAGGCGTACAGGTGCGGCACGATCAGGCGCAGCGGGAAGCCGTGTTCCGCGGTGAGCAGTTCGCCGTCCTTGTGGGTGGCGAAGATCGTGCGTTCCGAGGCGAAGTCGGCCAGGCGCAGGTTCGAGCTGAACCCGTACTCCGCCCACACCATCACATGGGTGACGGTGGGCGCGGGCGGCGCGATCTCCAGGATCGTACGGGCCGGGATGCCGCCCCACTCGGCCCCGACCATGCTGAACTTCGTCACGCAGTGCAGATCGGCCACGACGGTCGCGTACGGCAGCGACGTGAACTCCTCGTGGTTCCAGCAGTGCTTCTCGCCGTCCGCGGTGGCGCCGAAGACCCGGAACTCCCAGCGCTCGGGGCGGAACTTGGGAACGGGTCCGTAGTGCGTGACCGGCCAGCCCCGCTGGAGTCGCTGTCCCGGCGGAAGCTGTGACCGTGCCGTTTCTCCAGATTCGCGCTCCACCGGATGACCCATGACTCCATCCTGACAGACCGCGGAGGGTGCACATGACCAGCCCCGGCTCAATCGGGGCAACTCCCACTAAGCGTGAACTTACTGGACGCCCCTCGGTGCCGGTGCCATCATGCGCGCAGCCCGCTCGTCCCCGCCTGGAAGGAGCCCCGCCATGCAGGGCGACCCCGAGGTCATCGAATTCCTCAACGAGCAGCTCACCGGTGAGCTGACCGCGATCAACCAGTACTTTCTGCACGCGAAGATGCAGGAGAACTTCGGGTGGTACAAGCTCGCCCGGTACACGCGGCGGGAGTCGTTCGACGAGATGAAGCACGCGGAGGTGCTCACCGACCGCATCCTCTTCCTCGAGGGCCTGCCGAACTACCAGCGGCTCTTCCACGTGCGGGTGGGTCAGACCGTCAGGGAGATGTTCGAGGCGGACCGGCAGATCGAGGTGGAGGCGATCGACCGGCTCCGGCGCGGGATCAAGGTGATGCGGGAGAAGGGCGACATCACGTCCGCGAACATCTTCGAGTCGATCCTGGCGGACGAGGAACACCACATCGACTACCTGGACACCCAGCTCGACCTGCTGGAGAAGCTGGGCGAGGCGCTCTACATCTCCCAGGTCATCGAGCAACCGGAAAGCTAGGAGAGCCGGGCGGGCCGGGCGGCGGCTACGCGGCCTCCTCCATGCCCGACAGCGCCGACCCGGCGATCTCACGGCGCGGACCCGCGCCGCGCCCCAGCAGCGCCTGGATCCTCCGCACGCAGGAGCCGCAGTCCGTGCCCGCCTTGCAGGTGGAGGCGATCTGCCGCGGCGTGCAGGCGCCGTTCTCCGCGTGCTGCCTCACCTGCTGCTCGGTGATGCCGAAGCAACTGCAGACGTACACGCGGTACACCTCCCGCCGGGGGTCGATTAGGTAACCCTAACCTTACCTTCCCTGCGGGAGGTGCGGAACCGGGGTGGGCCCTACTGGTCCCGGTACATCTCCGCGACGAGGAACGCCAGGTCCAGCGACTGGCTGCGGTTCAGCCGCGGGTCGCAGGCCGTCTCGTAACGCTGGTGCAGGTCGTCGACGAAGATCTCGTCGCCGCCGCCCACGCACTCGGTGACGTCGTCGCCGGTCAGCTCCACATGGATGCCGCCCGGGTGCGTGCCGAGCCCCTTGTGGACCTCGAAGAAGCCCTTGACCTCGTCGAGCACGTCGTCGAAGCGGCGGGTCTTGTGCCCGGAGGCCGCCTCGAACGTGTTGCCGTGCATGGGGTCGGTCACCCAGGCCACCACCGCGCCGGACGCCGTGACCTTCTCCACCAGCTCGGGGAGCCGGTCGCGGACCTTGTCCGCGCCCATGCGGACGATGAAGGTCAGCCGGCCCGGCTCGCGGTCCGGGTCGAGGCGGTCGATGTAGCGCAGGGCGTCCTCGGCCGTCGTGGTCGGGCCGAGCTTGATGCCGATCGGGTTGCGGATCCGGGAGGCGAACTCGATGTGCGCGCCGTCCAGCTGCCGGGTGCGCTCACCGATCCACACCATGTGCCCGGAGACGTCGTAGAGCTGCCCGGTGCGCGAGTCGACCCTGGTCAGGGCGGACTCGTAGTCGAGCAGCAGCGCCTCGTGCGAGGCGTAGAACTCGACGGTCTTGAACTCCTCCGGGTCGGCCCCGCAGGCGTGCATGAAGTTCAGCGCGTTGTCGATCTCGCGCGCGAGCTGCTCGTAGCGCTGACCGGACGGCGACGACTTCACGAAGTCCTGGTTCCAGGCGTGCACCTGGCGCAGGTCGGCGTAACCGCCGGTGGTGAAGGCGCGCACCAGGTTCAGCGTGGACGCCGACGCGTGGTACATGCGCTTCAGGCGCTCGGGGTCCGGGATCCGCGCCTCTTCGGTGAACTCGAAGCCGTTGACGGAGTCGCCCCGGTACACCGGCAGCGTGACCCCGTCACGGGTCTCGGTGGGCTTGGAGCGCGGCTTGGAGTACTGGCCGGCGATGCGGCCGACCTTCACCACCGGCACCGAGGCGGCGTACGTGAGCACGGCGCCCATCTGGAGCAGTGTCTTGAGCTTGTTGCGGATGTGATCGGCGGACACCGCGTCGAAGGCCTCGGCGCAGTCGCCGCCCTGGAGCAGGAACGCCTCGCCCCTGGCGACGGCTCCCATCCGGGCGCGCAGCTGGTCGCACTCGCCCGCGAAGACGAGCGGCGGATACGACGCGAGGTCCGCGATCACCTTGCGCAGAGCCTCGGGGTCGGGGTACTCGGGCTGCTGCGCCGCGGGCAGGTCTCGCCAGGTGTTGCCAGCGCTCGGGCTGGTCTTAGCGTTCACGGTCACCCCCTAAACATTACGGGGTCGTGTCCACCGCTTATCAGTGCGCTCGACTGATGAGACGGCTCGTCCGCGCCGGGGCGGCGGGTTCGTGTAGGGTGCGGGGCATGTTCGCGCACTCGACCCAGAACCAGAACTGGTGGTGGACCGCTCGTCCGGCGGCCCACTGACTGCGCGTACGCAAGACTTCGCGAAGGCCGCCCGAGGGGCGGCCTTCGGTGTTTTCGCGACCGGGCCGTTCCCTCTCACCTCACCGAGAAGGACACCGCCCATGAACCTGCTGGACCTGCTGGACGACCCCCGCCCGTTCGCCCTGCTGCGCCGCCGCACCCCGGGGCGTGACCACGACACCGTGGAGCTGCTGACGGGGCCGGTCGGCCGCTGTGAGCGCCTGGCCGACCTGCCCGAGAAGGCGCTGGCCCTCGTCCCCTTCCGGCAGATCCGCGAGCGCGGCTTCGACGTGCGCGACGACGGCACACCGCTGCTGGCGCTCACCCCCGAGGAGTCGCACCAGATCCCCCTGGACCAGGCGCTGGCGCAGTTGCCCCGGCACGAGGTCCGGGTCCAGGACGGCGGCTTCGACGTCGCCGACGAGGAGTACGCCGGGATCGTCGGGCGGGTGCTGGAGGAGGAGATCGGGCGGGGCGAGGGCGCCAACTTCGTGATCCGGCGGACGTACGAGGGCCGGATTGCGGGCTTCGGCCGGGCGGACGCGCTCGCGCTGTTCCGGCGGCTGCTGGTCGGGGAGCGGGGCGCGTACTGGACCTTCGTCGTATACACGGGTGAGCGCACGCTGGTGGGGGCCAGCCCCGAGGTGCACGTGCGGATGTCCGGCGGAACGGTCGTGATGAACCCGATCAGCGGGACGTACCGCTATCCCGCCGAGGGCCCGTCCCCGGAGCACCTGCTCGACTTCCTCGCCGACGGCAAGGAGATCGAGGAGCTGTCGATGGTCGTCGACGAGGAGCTGAAGATGATGTGCACGGTCGGCGACATGGGCGGGGTCGTCGTCGGGCCGCGGCTGAAGGAGATGGCCCACCTCGCGCACACCGAGTACGAGCTGCGCGGGAAGTCCACGCTGGACGTGCGCGAGGTGCTGAAGGAGACGATGTTCGCGGCGACCGTCACCGGGTCGCCGGTGCAGAACGCCTGCCGGGTGATCGAACGGCACGAGGTCGGGGGGCGCGGCTACTACGCGGGTGCCCTGGCACTGCTCGGCAGGGACTCCGGGGGCGCGCAGATCCTCGACTCCCCCATCCTCATCCGCACCGCCGACATCGCCGCGGACGGACGGCTGCGGGTGCCGGTCGGGGCCACACTCGTGCGCGGCTCGGACCCGGCGGGCGAGGTCGCGGAGACGCACGCCAAGGCGGCCGGGGTGCTGGCGGCGCTGGGCGTGCGGCCCGGACGGCCGCGCGAGGAGCGCGTACGGCCCGGCCTCGCGGACGACCCGCGGGTGCGGGCGGCACTGGACGGGCGGCGGGAGAGGCTGGCGCCGTTCTGGCTGCGGATGCAGCAGCGGGCCTCGGAGCTGACCGGGCACGCGTTCGTCGTGGACGGCGAGGACACGTTCACCGCGATGCTCGCGCACGTCCTGCGATCGTCGGGCCTGGAGGTGACCGTACGGCGGTACGACGCGCCGGGGCTGCGGGAGGCGGTGCTCGCGCACCCCGGCCCCGTGGTGCTCGGGCCGGGGCCGGGCGACCCTTCGGACCTGGCGGATCCGAAGATGCGGTTCCTGCGGGAGCTGACGGCCGAGGTCATCCGGGGGCACCGGCACGGGGTGCTCGGCGTCTGCCTCGGGCACGAGCTGATCGCGGCCGAGCTGGGACTTCCGATCGTCCGCAAGGAGGTCCCGTACCAGGGCGCCCAGATGGAGATCGACCTGTTCGGGCGGTCGGAGACCGTCGGCTTCTACAACAGCTTCGTGGCGCACTGCGACGACGAGGCGGCGGCGGAGCTGGCCGCACACGGCGTCGAGGTCAGCCGCAGCGTGAGCGGCGAGGTGCACGCGCTGCGGGCCACCGGCTTCGCGGGGGTGCAGTTCCACCCGGAGTCGGTGCTGTCGATGGGCGGCGCCGACACCGTACGGGAACTGCTGGACGGGCTGGCCGCCGCGGGCACGAGCCCGTTCGCCCAGCGGCGCCCGGCGGTGTAGCCGGCCGGGTGGGCGCGGCCGGGGTGCGGTTCGCCCCGGCCGGGTTCCACGGGAGGTGCGGCGTCAGCCGAAGAAGACGCCGGCCTCCTGGTAGAGCTCGAGGTCGACCGTCTTGAGCCGGGCCGTGGCCTCGGAGAGGGGGACGCGGACGATGTCGGTGCCGCGCAGGGCGACCATCTTCCCGAAGTCGCCGTCGCGGACGCAGTCGATGGCGTGCAGGCCGAAGCGGGTGGCGAGCCACCGGTCGAAGGCGCTGGGCGTGCCGCCGCGCTGGACGTGCCCGAGCACGGTCGTCCGGGCCTCCTTGCCGGTGCGCCTCTCGATCTCCTTGGCCAGCCACTCGCCGACTCCGGACAGGCGCACGTGCCCGAACGAGTCCAGCGACCCGTCCTTCAGCACCATGTCGCCGTCCTTCGGCATGGCTCCCTCGGCCACGACCACGATCGGCGCGTACGACGCCTTGAACCGGGACGTTACCCAGGCGCACACCTGGTCGACGTCGAAGCGCTGTTCGGGGATGAGGATGACGTTGGCGCCCCCGGCCAGCCCCGAGTGCAGGGCGATCCAGCCGGCGTGACGGCCCATCACCTCGACCACCAGGACCCGCATGTGGGACTCGGCGGTGGTGTGCAGGCGGTCGATCGCCTCCGTCGCGATGTTGACGGCGGTGTCGAAGCCGAAGGTGTAGTCGGTGGCGGACAGGTCGTTGTCGATGGTCTTCGGTACGCCGACGACGTGGACGCCGTACTCGTCGGACAGGCGCGCCGCGACCCCGAGGGTGTCCTCGCCGCCGATCGCGACGAGCGCGTCGACCTCCTCCTTGGCGAGGTTGTCCTTGATGCGGCGGATGCCGTTCTCCTGCTTGAGGGGGTTGGTGCGCGAGGAGCCGAGGATGGTGCCGCCGCGGGGCAGGATGCCGCGCACGGCGGGGATGTCGAGCCGGACGGTGTCGCCCTCGAGGGGACCCCGCCAGCCGTCCCGGAAACCGACGAAGTCGTAGCCGTACTCCTGCACGCCCTTGCGCACGATGCCCCGGATGACGGCGTTGAGCCCGGGGCAGTCGCCGCCTCCGGTCAGTACTCCGACCCGCATGGAAATGTCCCTTCGCCGCGGTTGCCTGATGCGGGTCACGCTAATAGTGACCCAGGTCACTTCGGCATGGGCGGGAAGGTCAATTCCGGTGAATTGTCCGCCAGTTGATCTCCGTCAATCCACTCGAAAGCGGGATATCCCTCCGGAGGTTGACGTGGTCGGGGTCCGTGCGACCCGGCCGGGGCCTACTCGCCGTCGAGTCCCCGCTCGATGGCGTACCGGACCAGCTCCACCCGGTTGTGCAACTGGAGTTTGCCGAGGGTGTTCTGGACGTGGTTCTGCACGGTGCGGTGCGAGATGACCAGGCGTTCGGCGATCTGCTTGTAGCTGAGGCCCTTGGCGACCAGCCGCAGCACCTCGGTCTCGCGGTCGGTCAGCCGCGGTGCCTTCGGCTCGTCGGCGCCGGCGGCGGGGGCCGGTTCGGAGGCGAGGCGGCGGTACTCGCCGAGGACGAGTCCCGCGAGACCGGGGGTGAACACCGGGTCGCCGGCCGCCGTGCGGCGCACCGCGTCGATCAGCTCCTGGGTGGACGCCGACTTCAGCAGGTAGCCGGTCGCGCCCGACTTCACGGCCTCCAGTACGTCCGCGTGCTCGCCGCTGGCCGACAGCACCAGGACGCGCAACGCGGGGTTGGCGCCGACGAGTTCCTTGCAGACCTGGACGCCGGGCTTGGCGGGCAGGTTGAGGTCCAGGACGAGCACGTCGGGTGCGGCGGCCCGGACGCGGCGCACGGCCTGCTCGCCGTCGCCCGCGGTGGCGACGACGTCGAATCCGGACTCGGCGAGGTCACGTGCGACGGCATCGCGCCACATGGGGTGATCGTCGACCACCATGACCTTGATCGGGGTCCGCCCCCACTCGTCCGTCGTCGTCCCGCTCTCCGTCACCGCTGCTCCGCCTTCCCCCGCGCGGCCTCGAGGTCCTGTCCGTCCCTCACGGCCTTCGGTAGCTTCAGTTCCACTTCTGTGCCCTGGCCCGGGACCGAGATCCACTCGGCCGTGCCGCCGATGTCGCGCAGCCGGCCCCGGATCGACTGGGCCACTCCGAGGCGTCCCTCCTCCGCGGCCCGGGCGAGGCGCCCCTCCGGGATGCCCGGCCCGTCGTCCCGCACGGTCACCACGATCCCGTCCGGCTCGTCCTCGACGAGGATCCAGGCCCGGGCGCCCTCCCCCGCGTGCCGGTGGACGTTGTCCAGGGCGGCACCGACGGCGGCGGCCAGTTCCCGTGCGACGGCCGGCGCGAGCGGCACCGGGCCGCCCGGCTCGGACAGCGTCACCCGAGCGCCCGCGTACCCGGCGAGCAGGGTGCGCAGGTCGACCGGGCCCTCCTCGGCGTCCGGCTCGTCCACCGCGCGCACGACCGCGCCGAGCGACGCGTCCTCCGACACCCGCGACGGCGGCACCAGGCCCCCGGAGACCAGGGTGCGCAGCGCCACCTCCTGCTCCCCGGCCAGCCGGCCCAGCTCCGCGGCCTCACCGCCGAGCGCGGTGCCGCGCCGCTGAACCATGGCGAGCACCTGGAGCACCCCGTCGTGGATGTCCCGGGCCAGCCGCTCCCGTTCCCGGGTCGCCGCCTCGATCTCCAGCGCGCGGGCGAGGGTGCGTTCGGAGGCGCGGGCCACCTCGACGACGTAGCCGATCGCGATGGAGGCGACCCAGACGAGGACCACGTTGTGCACGGTGTCCCGGGCCGGGGAGCCGCGCTCGATCAGGTTCGCCGCGGCGACCGGGGTGGAGGCGAAGGCCGCCCATCGCCAGCCGCCCTTGAGCGCGTACGCGAGGACCGACCCGGCGGTCCATATGGACGGCAGGGTCGGGCCGCCCGAGGCGATCCGCTCGTGCGAGTCGGCGACGGGGGTGAGGAGGATGCCGGTGAGCGCGATGGTGAGGTCGACGGCGAGGAACCACCTGGCGCAGCTCGCCGCGTTCGCGACCCGGGGGAGCGTGGCCAGGGTCCACACGCTCAGCAGGACGTAGTAGGCGATCGCCAGCCAGGGCCGGGTGAACGTCTCGTAGGCGGTCGCGAAGAACCCGATCGCGTACAGCATCGTCAGGATCCGGTACCCGGCGAGGGCACGCCACAGCGGCTGCTCGACGGACATCCTGATGACGCGCTCGCGCTTGGCCATGTCCCCCACCCCCAGCGAGTCCTACGGACCGCGCTCTACGAGCCCGCCGCTTCCTTCTGTGCTTCCTTCTGGGCCTGCTTCTCCGCCTTGGCCGCCTCTGCGATCTGCCGCTTGGCGGCGGTCGCGTAGATGTCGACGTACTCCTGGCCGGAGAGCTTCATGATCTCGTACATGACCTCGTCGGTCACCGCGCGCAGCACGAACCGGTCGTGCTCCATGCCCTGGTAGCGGCTGAAGTCCAGCGGCCTGCCGATCCGGATCCCCGGCCGCATCAGCTTCGGGACGATCTTGCCCGGCGGCTGGATCTTCTCGGTGTCGATCATGGCGACCGGGATGACGGGCGCCCCGGTGGCCAGCGCCACGCGCGCGAGACCGCCGGGCTTGCCCCGGTAGAGACGGCCGTCGGGCGAACGGGTGCCCTCCGGGTAGATGCCGAACAGCTCGCCGCGCTCCAGCACCTCGATGCCGCTCTTGATGGCGGCCTCGCCCGCGCCGCGGGCTCCGGAGCGGTCGACGGGGAGCTGGCCGACGCCCTTGAAGAAGGCGGCGGTCAGCCGGCCCTTCACACCGGGCGTGGTGAAGTACTCGGCCTTCGCGATGAAGGTCACCTTGCGGTCGAGCACCGCGGGCAGGAAGAACGAGTCGGAGAAGGAGAGGTGATTGCTCGCCAGGATCGCGGGGCCCTCGGCGGGAACGTTCTCGAGGCCTTCCACCCACGGCCTGAAGGCGAGCTTCAGCGGCCCCCCGATGGATACCTTCATCGCGCCGTACAACAACCGAGTGCCTCCTGTGTCTGTAGATCAGACCTTAACGCGGCCCGCCGACAAAGGAACCGACGACCCTGGTCGGTGTCAGTGCCGTCGCGTACGGTGAAGTACCTGCAATCGACGTGCCCTGCCCCTTTTCATGAACAGGAGACCGACGTGCCGGTCCTCCCCGGAGCCGAGCCGTACCGCCACGAGGGCGGGGAGATCGGCGTCCTCCTCTGCCACGGCTTCACCGGTTCCCCGCAGTCGCTGCGCCCGTGGGCGGAGCATCTGGCCGAGCGCGGCCTGACCGTCTCGCTGCCGCTGCTGCCCGGGCACGGCACACGCTGGGAGGACATGCAGCTCACCGGCTGGCAGGACTGGTACGGGGAGGTCGACCGCGAGCTGCGCGCCCTGCTCCGGAGCTGCGCGCAGGTGTTCGTGGCCGGCCTGTCCATGGGGGGTGCCCTGGCCCTCCGGCTGGCCGCCAAGCACGGGGACGCGGTCAGCGGCGTCATCGTGGTCAACCCGGCGAACAAGGTGCACGGCCTGTCCGCGTACGCCCTGCCGGTCGCCCGCCACCTCGTGCGGACGACGAAGGGGATCGCCAGCGACATCGCCAAGCCGGACAGCGTGGAGCTCGGGTACGACCGGGTGCCGCTGCACGCGGCGCACTCGCTGCGGAACTTCTTCCGGATCGTCGACGGCGAGCTGCCGCAGGTCACCCAGCCGCTGCTGCTCCTGCACAGCCCGCAGGACCATGTGGTGCCGCCCGCCGACTCGGCCCGGATCCTGAGCCGGGTCTCCTCCACGGACGTGCGGGAGATCCTGCTGGAACAGAGCTACCACGTGGCGACGTTGGACCACGACGCGGACCGGATCTTCGAGGAGAGCCACGCGTTCATCGGCCGGCTCGCGCCCAGTGTCGGCAAGGAAGGGACGGCCGCAGGTGGCTGAGCACGACTCCGACCGCGAGGACCGCGAGCCGGACGAGAAGGGTGTGCCCTTCGACGAGGAGGCCGCGTGGGCGGCGATCGTCGCGGGGTACGGCGAGGAGCCGCCGGACCCGCCGGGTTCGAAGCCGTTCAAGCCGGTCGAGGACCTCGCGCTGCCCGACTGGGAGCCGAACGGCGTCACGTTCAAGGACGAGGAGACGAAGGACGGGCCGGTGAAGCCGCTGGGCAGCTCGGTGTCGTTCGCCCCCGGGGTCGGCCCGCGGGACTACGCGGCTCCGGAGCCGTCCGAGGACGACTTCGACGAGGACGACGAGGGCCACTTCGTGCCGCCGGAGCCGCCGCCGCTGCCCGCGGCGGACGCGACGGCGAAGTTCGCGTGGCTGTCGGTGATCGGCGGCCCGGTGCTGCTCCTGCTGGCGGTGGTGCTGGGCTGGGACATGACCTGGTGGCTCGCCACCCTCGGCGTCGGCGGCTTCCTGGGCGGCTTCGTGACCCTGGTCGTGCGCATGAAGACGGACGACGACGGGGACGACGACCCGGGGCGCGGCGCGGTGGTCTGACCGCTACGCCGCCGGGACCCTGAGGGCGGCGAGCACGGGAAGGTGGTCCGTGGCCGCGGTCAGGTCCCGCTCCGTCACGCCGGGCTGGCCGAGGGGGACGCCGCAGCCGAGGACCTCGATGCCGCGGGTGGCGAAGACGGCGTCGATTCGGCGTGGGGGGCCGGAGCGCGTCCAGGTGTGCTCCCCGCCCCAGGGGGCGGTGGCCCAGGCGTCCTGAAGGTCGGTGGCCAGGCGCTTGAAGGTGGGCCCGTCGGGGGTCTCGTTCAGATCGCCGCCCGCGATCGCGTGCTCGACGCCCATCCCGGCGAGCCGGTCGAGGAGCATGCCTCCCTGCTCGTGGCGTTCGTCGTCCTGCAGGCTCAGATGGCAGCCGATGACGCCGAGCCGGGCGCCGCCGAACCGTACGACCGCCGTCGCGAAGCCGCGGCGGTGCAGGCCGGGGGTGAGGGGCAGCAGGACGTCCTCGGTGCGCTCGACGGTGGCCCGCAGCGAGCACAGCAGGGCCGGCCCGGCGGCGGTGGCGCCGCCGGTGAGGATCACGAGACCGGAGGCCGCCGCGAGCCGGGCGAGCTTCTTGCGCCACCGGAAGAAACGGGGAGCCTCCTGGACGAGTACGAGGTCGGGGGCGCAGGCGCGGATGACGCGCGCGAGTGCGTCGGTGTCGTCGCGCATCGACCGGATGTTGTAGCTGAGCACGCGGAGGACGGCGGATCCGTCGGCTTCGGTTCGGGAGTCGGGCAGCAGCGGGTCGGAGGTCGCCATGTGGATCAAGATACGCCGTCCCCGGCCGGGGCCCGCCCGGGTTTCCCGCCCCCGCCTGACCCGTCCCGGGGGCTCCGCCCCGAGCCCCCGGCGGGCACCGCGTGCGCTGCCCGCCCCGAGCCCGAAAGCTCCGTCGGCGCGCCCCCCACGGGACTCCGCCCCGGCCCCGGGAGCCCACCGATCCCCGCCGGAACAGCAGATCCCCGCCGGAACAGCACCTCCGGACTCCGGCCCGGACCCCGACGGCGACCCCGTCCCCGTCACCCCCAGAACCGGAGGCCCGCCCGACACGGGCCTCCGCCCCGCACCCCCTGAACCCGACGCCCGCCCCCGGACACGGGACACCGCCCCGCACCCCCAGAACCCGCACGCCCGCCCCCGGACACAGGCCTCCGTCCCAGACCCCGAGGACCCCACCAACTGCCGCCGCAACGAAGCCCGGAGACTTCGTCGCCGCACCCCGGCGGCAACCGCCTCCCCCGCGCCCAGCCCGTCCGTCCGTCCGTCCGGCCGTCCGTCCACGCCGGCTCCCGCCGGAACGGCGGCGCCCGCCGGACCCTGTGGGTGCGGCGGGCGCTGTCGTGCGTGGAGCGGGCGTTACATGACCGGGTCCGGTTCGCGGGCCAGGTCCGCCGCGCCCACCAGGCCCGCCTTGTTGCCGAGCTGGGCCGCGATCACGTCGGCGACCGGGCGCCAGTTGCCGCCCACCAGCCAGCGCTTGTACGACTTGCGGATCGGCTCCAGGACCAGTTCGCCCTCGTCGGAGAGACCACCGCCGACGATGAACGCCGACGGGTCGAAGAGCGACGCCAGGTCGGCGAGACCCGCGCCGGCCCAGCGGGCCAGCTCGCGGTAGGAGTCCACGGCCACCGGGTCGCCCTGACGCGCGGCCATGGAGATGTGCTTGCCCTCGATGCCGTCCGGGGTGCCGTCGCCCAGCGACAGCAGCAGCTCCGCGTTCTCGGGGGTGGCGTTCGCACGCTGCTTGGCGTAGCGGACGAGCGCGCGGCCCGACGCGTACTGCTCCCAGCAGCCCTGCGAGCCGCAGCCGCACAGCAGCCCGTCCGGGACCATCCGGATGTGGCCGAACTCCGCGGCCACGCCGAAGTGCCCGCGGCGCAGCTTGTTGCCGATGATGATGCCGCCGCCGAGGCCGGTGCCGAGCGTGATGCAGATGACGTTGCGGTGGCCCTTGCCCGCGCCGAACTTGTACTCGCCCCACGCGGCCGCGTTCGCGTCGTTCTCGACGACCACCGGGAGGCCCACGCGGGCCTCGACCTTGTCCTTCAGCGGCTCCTGGCGCCAGTCGATGTTCGGCGCGAAGTACACCGTGGAGCGCTGGCGATTGACGTAGCCGGCGGCTCCGATGCCCACGCCGACGATCTCGTGACCGGCACGGGCGCCCTCGACGGCAGCGGCAATGGCGTCCACGATGGCCTCGGGCGTGCCCGGAGTCGGCACCTTGTGGGTCGAGAGGATGTTGCCTTCCTCGTCGACCACACCGGCCGCGATCTTCGTGCCGCCGATGTCGACGCCGATGGTGAGTCCCATGAATCCCTCAGTTTCGGTCGAGCCCCGCTACGGCCCACCGTACCCGAGGGGCCGCAAGGGCGTCGGACGGCTCCCTCCCGCCCGGGGACCCCGGCCTCTCCCGGTTCTCCAGGCTCCCGGCCTCCCCTGCCGGCCTAGTCGAGGTCGATGTGCTCCCCGGGGCCCTCGTCCCCGTCCTGCCGACGGGGGTCCATGTCGCCGGAGGTGCGGTTGGTCCAGCGCCGCTCCTGGGCCTCGACCGCGGAGCGGTAGGCCGCGAGCAGCTCCGAGCCGGCCGCGGCGAGGTGGTCGAAGACGTCCGGGTTGCGCTCGATGACCGGCTCCACCGCCGCCCTGGCCTGCTGCACGACCTGGCGGACCATGTGCTGGGCCGTGCCCGAGGCCGCCGCGCCGAACAGCGGTGCCTGCAGCCCGGACAGCTTGTCCGCGACGGCGTCGACGAGTCTCTTCAGCTCCTCGGCGGCCGACCCGGGCGGCGGCCCGTACTGGGTCCGGCGGCGGGCCTTCTCCGCGGCGAGGTCCTCGGCGCATGCCGTCGCCCAGGCGTCGGCGTCGGTCACCCGCACTTCCTCGGCCTCCTCCTGAGCGGCGTCGGAACGGGGGCGCTCTTCGCTCATGGCGGACTCCTGACTGCGGTTCGTACTCCCGACGTTACCCGAACGGGGGTACGTGCTTCATCAGCTGCGGCCGCGGGCGCGCACCGGCTTCATGTGGTGCGCGGCCACAGCTCCGGGTCCGGTGCGAAGCGGATGCGGAGCTCGCCCTCGCGCAGCGCCGCCCCGGCCACGGTGCAGCGGCGCAGCGCCGAGGGAAGGGGAACGATGCGGCGGAACGGCCCCGCGGTCACCACGATCTCCTCGCCGCGCCGGACCAGGTCCAGTTCCTCGCGTATCGCGCCGGGCAGCGGGATGTGCCACACGAGCACACCGTCCTCGGCGAGCCGGTCCGTCACGGGCCACTCGACCGGGGAGGGCTGCGGGTTGACGTCCGGGACGGCCAGCGCGGCGAGGTCGTCGGTGCCGCGCGGGTCGTGGCCGAGGTGCGGGACCTCGTGCACGGCGTAGGTGCCCTGCCACTCCTCCATGGCCTTGCGCTGCTGGGCGGCGAGGTGCGCGAGCCAGGCGTCGTGGCCGCCGTCGGGCAGGACGCGGTTGGCGACCAGGGTCTCGGGGCGCAGGGTGCGCAGGGCGAGGCCGGTGACGGTGGTGCGGACCGCGTCGGCGGCGGCCGGGCCCGGCTCGGCGACGAGCCAGACGCTGGTGGCGCGGTCGGCGAGGACGGCCTCGACGGCGGCCAGTTCGACGTCCCAGCGGGCGGTGGTCTCGTACAGCCAGTCGGCGGGCATCGGCACGCCCGCGAGCCGGCCGAGGACGGGGCGCAGGGCGCGCGCGGCCTGCCGCTCGGGCGGGAGCAGACGGCGCAGATAGCGGCGGAGTTCCTCGGGCAGGGCGAGCAGGACGAGCGCCTGCGGAGCGGGAGGCAGATCGACGACGAGGAGGTCGTAGGACTCGGAGAGCGCCGCGTCGCGCAGGGCGCGGAGCAGAGCGAGTTCCTCGGCGCCGGGCAAGGGGGTGACCTCCTCCGCGTCGAGCGGCGCGGCACCGAGGAGGTCGAGCACGGTGGCCGCGCGGTCCTGGAAGGCCACGAGGCCGTCGCGGAAGCGGGCGGCGGCGTCCGGGCGCCAGGCCGTGAGGCCGGGTGCGGCCTCGACGGGGTGGGCGCCGGTGGGGACGCCCAGTACGGCACCGAGGGTGTCGGTGCGGTCGGCGCTGAGCACGAGGGTGCGGCTGCCCCGGCGTGCGGCATCGAGCGCGGTGGCCGCGGCGACGGTGGTCCGGCCGGAGCCGCCGGGGCCGGTGATCAGGATGGTGCGCATGACCGTGAACGGTAACGGAGAGCCACCGCCTCGACGCGACGGCACCCGGCGCGTGCCGTGCCCGTCACCTGTCCCCCGGCTCCGCGGCCGTCACTTCTCCCCGGCCTCGACCCTTTTCTTCAGCCCCGCCAGCGCGCGGTCGATGATGACCTTCTCCGCCTTGCGCTTGATCATGCCGAGCATGGGGATCTTGACGTCGACGGTCAGCCGGTAGGTCACCTCGGTGGCGCCCGCCCCGGCCGGCTTGAGCAGGTACGAGCCGTCCAGGGACCGGAGCATCTGCGACTTGACCAGGGTCCAGGAGACCTCGCTGTCGCCGGTCCAGGTGTACGCGAGGGTCTGGTCGTCCTTGATGGCGCCGGCGTCCATGACGAGGCGCACCTTCTCCGCGCGGCCCTGTTCGTCGGCGGACAGGACCTCCGCCTCCTTCACCTCGCCCGTCCAGTCCGGGTAGCGCGCGAAGTCGGCGATCACCCGCATGACGTCGGCCGGAGCCGCCTCGATCGTGATGCTCGAGCTGGTGTGTTCCGCCATCGCCGTGGCTCCTCCAGATGCGGTCCGGTCAGGGAGGGTGGTGCGCCCGTGCGCACGTGTGTGCAGCGTGAAGGCTACCGCGCACGCGCGGCGCCGCTACCACCCCACCTGGGCTTCGGCCGGGCAGTGCCGTTCCACGGCCGGGGTGCCGCCCCGCGGTCCGTTCACCACTGAAGCACCCAGGGCTTCCCGCTCCCCGCGAAGTGACCCACGTTCACGCACTCCGTGGCCCCGATCCGCATCCGGCGCACCAGCGGCTGGTGGACGTGTCCGAACAGGGAGTACCGCGGCCGGGTACGGCGGATGGCGTCGAGCAGGGCCCGGCTGCCGCGCTCGAAGCGGCGCGCCACCGTGTCGTAGACCAGTTCCGGGACCTCCGGCGGGATGTGGGTGCACAGCACGTCCACCTCCCCCACCGCCTCGATCTTGGCCGCGTACTCCTCGTCCCCGATCTCGTAGGGGGTCCGCATCGGGGTGCGCAGGCCGCCGCCGACGAAGCCGAAGGTCCAGCCGCCTATCTCGACGCGTTCGCCGTCCAGGACCCGGGTGCCCTCGCCGGCGTACTCGGGCCACAGCGGCGGCATGTCGACATTGCCGTAGGTGGCGTACGTCGGCGTGGGGAACGCGGCGAACAGGTCGGCGTATTGCCGGCGCACCGCCTTCTCGATCGCGGCGGCGCGGTCGGTGCCCACCCCGGCCCACAGCCCGGCGCCGAACGCCCGCGCCTCCTCGAAACGGCGCGCGGTGCGCAGTTCGACCAGCCGGTGGGCGTTCTCCGTGCCGAACAGGTCCGGGAAGATCCCGCGCGAGTGGTCGTGGTAGTCGAGGAAGAGGATCAGGTCGCCCAGGCAGATCAAGGCGTCCGCCCCCTCGCCCGCCCGGGCCAGGTCGCGCACGTTGCCGTGCACGTCGCTGACCACGTGGACGCGTGTCCTGTTGTTGCCGCCCGGTGTGGATGCCATGACGATCAAGCGTAGGGCTGTGGGGCAGAGGTGAACAGTGGCGGCGGCACCTGAGGTTACTGGCCAGTAAGTCAAGAGGTGGATTACTGTGCGTCGAGGAACGCCAACATGTGTGACGCACGGAACATCTCGTCGGGACCCCCTGTCGGAGAAGCCATACCGGCGGGTAACGTCCGGGCAGTCCAGTCGTGCTCAGGGTTTCAACCAGTGAATCCCGGATGAATCCCGAGCACCTGACCGAGCCTTGGACCGCACCGTCGCAGCAACACAGAGTCGTGGCGTCGGCGCCCTGTGAGGAGCAGCAGTCTTGCGCGAGTTCAGCCTTCCGGCTTTGTACGAGGTCCCTGCGGACGGAAACCTGACCGACATCGTCCGCAGAAACGCCGCGCAGCATCCGGACGTCGCCGTCATCGCCCGCAAGGTGTCGGGCGTGTGGCAGGACGTCACCTCCGCCGCGTTCCTCGCCGAGGTGCAGGCCGCGGCGAAGGGCCTCATCGCCTCCGGAGTGCAGCCGGGCGACCGGGTGGGCCTGATGTCGCGGACCCGCTACGAGTGGACGCTGCTGGACTTCGCGATCTGGAGCGCGGGCGGGGTCACCGTGCCGGTGTACGAGACCAGCTCGCCGGAGCAGGTGCAGTGGATCCTCAGCGACTCGGGCGCGACCGCCTGCATCGTGGAGCAGGACACGCACGCCGCGGCCGTCGAGGCGGTGCGCGAGAAGCTGCCCGCGCTCAAGCACGTCTGGCAGATCGAGGCCGGGGCCGTGGAGGAGCTGGGCCGTGTCGGCCGGGACGTCAGCGACACGGCGGTCGAGGAGCGCAGCTCCCTCGCCAAGGCCGACGACCCGGCGACGATCGTCTACACCAGCGGCACCACCGGGCGCCCCAAGGGCTGTGTGCTGACCCACCGCAACTTCTTCGCCGAGTGCGGCAACGTCGTGGAGCGGCTGCGCCCCCTGTTCCGCACCGGCGAGTGCTCTGTCCTGCTCTTCCTGCCGCTCGCGCACGTCTTCGGGCGTCTGGTGCAGATCGCGCCGATGATGGCGCCGATCAAGCTGGGCTGCGTCCCGGACATCAAGAACCTCACCGACGAACTGGCCGCGTTCCGGCCGACGTTGGTCCTCGGCGTGCCGCGCGTGTTCGAGAAGGTGTACAACTCGGCGCGCGCCAAGGCGCAGGCGGACGGCAAGGGCAGGATCTTCGACAAGGCGGCGGACGCGGCGATCGCGTACAGCAAGGCGCTGGACTCGCCGTCCGGTCCGTCCCTCGGTCTGAAGATCAAGCACAAGGCGTTCGACAAGCTCGTCTACAGCAAGCTGCGCGCGGTGCTGGGCGGCCGCGGCGAGTACGCCATCTCCGGCGGCGCTCCGCTGGGCGAGCGCCTGGGCCACTTCTTCCGCGGCATCGGCTTCACGGTCCTGGAGGGCTACGGACTGACCGAGTCCTGTGCGGCGACGGCGTTCAACCCGTGGGACCGGCAGAAGATCGGCACGGTCGGCCAGCCGCTGCCGGGATCCGTGATCCGTATCGCGGACGACGGCGAGGTGCTGCTGCACGGCGAGCACCTGTTCAAGGGCTACTGGAACAACGAGGCCGCGACCGCGGAGGCGCTGGCCGACGGCTGGTTCCACACCGGTGACATCGGCACCCTCGACGAGGACGGCTACCTCAGGATCACCGGCCGCAAGAAGGAGATCATCGTCACCGCGGGCGGCAAGAACGTGGCCCCGGCCGTGATCGAGGACCGCATCCGGGCGCACGCGCTGGTCGCGGAGTGCATGGTGGTGGGCGACGGACGGCCGTTCGTCGGCGCGCTGATCACGATCGACGAGGAGTTCCTGGGCCGCTGGGCGGCCGAGCACGGCAAGCCGGCGGGTTCCACCGCGGCGTCGCTGTGCGACGACCCGGATCTGCTCGCCGCGATCCAGGACGCGGTCGACGACGGCAACGCCGCGGTGTCGAAGGCGGAATCGGTGCGGAAGTTCCGCATTCTCTCCTCCCAGTTCACCGAGGAGTCGGGCCACCTCACGCCGTCCCTGAAGCTCAAGCGCAACGTGGTGGCGAAGGACTACGCGGAGGAGATCGAGGCCCTGTACCGGAAGTAGCCGGGCCGTCTCCCGGTCTCACGTCATGGCGCGGTGTCCTCGGCGAGGACCCGCGCCATGATGCGTTCCGCGAGCGCGGTGATGGTGAGGAAGGGGTTGACGCCGAGGTTGCCCGGCACGAGGGAGCCGTCGGTGACGTACATCCTCGGGTAGCCCTTCACCCGGCCGTAGTCGTCGGTCGCCTTCCCGAGAACGCAGCCGCCGAGCGGGTGGTACGTGAAGTCGTCGGCGAAGACCTTGCTGGTGGAGCCGAAGAGGTCGTAGCGGTAGATGGTCGAGTTGGCCGCGTTGATCCGGTCGAAGAGCTTCTTGGCCATGCTCACCGAGACGGCGCTCTGCGCGGCGGTCCAGCCGAGTTTCACGCCGTCGGTCGAGGGGTCGTAGGAGAACGCGGCCCGCTGGGGGTTCTTGGTGATCGCCAGGTAGAGGCTGATCCAGTGCTCGAGCCCCATCGGCAGCGGGGCGATCTCGGCGAAGACGGGGTTGTCGGCGTTGGCCCAGTCGTCGATGCCCATCACGGGGATGGTGGACTCGTCGGCGCCGACGGTGTCCCAGAGGTGGTTGGCGCGGCCGAGCATCACATTGCCGTTGGTGCCCCAACCGGTCCCGACGTCGGCGTCGAGCGCGGGCAGGGTGCCCGTCTCCCGTGCGCGGAGGAGGAGTTCGGTGGTGCCGACGCTGCCGGCGCCGAGGAAGAGGTACGTGCAGGCGTACGTCTTGGTCTCGACGACCGCGCCGGTCAGGTCGGACCGGTCGGCGGTCAGCAGGTAGCCGCCGTCGGCGGCCCTGCGGATCTCCCTGACCCGTTCCAGGGTGTTGACGGTCACGTTGCCGGTGCCGAGCGCGGCGGCGAGGTACGTCTTGTCGAGGCTGCGCTTGCCGTGGTTGTTGCCGTAGATGACCTCGCCGGCCAGGGCCGACCTGGTGGCGGTGCCGGCCGCCTCCTGCTGCATGTAGGCGAAGTCGTACACGTTCGGCACGAAGGTGGTCCTCAGGCCCGTGTTCGCGGCGGCCTTCCGGGAGGTGCGGGCGAACCGGTACCACTCGGTCGACTCGAACCAGGCGGGGTCGACCGTGTTGACGCCCAGCATCGTGCGGGCCCGCGGGAAGTACGTGCCGTACATCTCGGTGGCGTCCACGGTGGGGAACTGCTCGCTGAAGTAGGACCGGACGGGCGTGACCGCCATGCCGCCGTTGACGAGGGAGCCGCCGCCGACGCCGCGGCCCACGTACACGGACATGGCGTCGAAGTGCACGCGGTCGAGGACGCCCGGGTAGGGGCTGATGTCCCGGTTGACCACGTCCAGCCAGAGGAAGGTGGCGAGCGGGGCCTCGGTGCGGGTGCGGAACCACATGGATCTCCGGTCCGGGTCCCTGGTGGAGCAGAACACCGTGCCGTCGGGGCCGGGGGTGTTCCACAGGCGGCCCATTTCGAGGACGAGGGTGCGGATGCCGGCCTGGCCCAGGCGGAGGGCGGCTACGGCGCCGCCGTAGCCGGAGCCGACGACGATCGCCGGGGCGTTGTCGACCGCGGGCGGCTCCGCCGCTCGGGCCGACTGCAGGTTGATGCGGGTGAACCCCAGTGCGGCTGCCGTTTGCAGGGCTGCGAGGCCCAGTATTTGACGGCGCGTCAGTTTTGGTGTCATGGGCGCAGCATCGGCGGATTTTTTTGTTCCGGCTAGAGATCGGGCGCCTTCCGGGGTGCCACGTTCCGGCGTCGGGCGGCTACCGGTTGTTCGTGGCTTGTCTCGCCCACGCGGCGGAGCCGCATTTCGATACAGCCCCGCGCCCCTGTCCGTACGCGCCGGTCCCTCACAGGAGTTCCCGGAGCCGGTCAGCCAGCAGGTCCCAGCGCCACTTCTCCTCCACCCACTGCCTGCCGCGCTCCCCCATCCTGCGGCGCAGCTCCGGGTCCGCCAGGAGGGTGACGATGCGGTCCGCCGTCTCCTCCTGCGAGCCACCGTGGACCACCCAGCCCGTCTCGCCGTCCAGGACCGCGTCGGGCGCGCCGCCCGAGTCGCCGGCCACCACCGGCAGGCCCGTCGCGGAAGCCTCCAGGTAGACGATGCCGAGACCCTCGACGTCGAGGCCGCCGCGCCGGGTCCGGCACGGCATCGCGAAGACGTCGCCCGCCCCGTAGTGCGCCGGCAGTTCGGACCACGGGACGGCGCCGGTGAAGCGGACCGCGTCGGTGACGCCGGTCTCCTGGGCGAGCCTGCGCAGGTCCCTCTCGTAGGGCCCGCCCCCCACGATCAGCAGGACCGTCTCCGGCTCCTCGGCGAGGATGCGCGGCAGCGCCCGGATCAGCGTGTCCTGGCCCTTGCGCGGGACCAGGCGGGAGACGCAGACCACCACCGGGCGGTCCGTGAGCCCCAGGCGGGCGCGGACCTCGTCGCCTCCCGAGCCGGGGTGGAAGGTCTTCTCGTCGACGCCCGGCGGCAACTGCACCATCCGCCCGGCCGCCTGGGGGGTGAGCGCGGCGGCGATGCGGGAGCGGGTGTACTCGCCGAGGTAGGTGATCGTGTCCGTGGACTCACCGATGCGACGCAGCAGGCCGCGGGCGCCGGGCAGCTGGGCCCAGCCCGCCTCGTGGCCGTGCGTGGTGGCCACCAGGCGCCGGGCGCCCGCGCGCCGCAGCGCGGGGGCCATCAGGCCGAGCGGTGCCGCCGCCCCGAACCACACCGAGGTGCAGCCGTGCTCCCGCAGCAGCCCCACGGCCCGCCGGGTCGCGGCCGGTGTCGGCAGCAGCACCGTCGTGCGGTCCCGCACGACGGTGAAGGGCTGCTCGGCGTCGAAGGCGGCCGTCGCCTCGACGCCCTCCCGGCCGCGCTTCCAGGTGGAGGCGTAGACGACCAGCCGGTCCGGGTCCAGGCGCAGCGCCATGTTGTGCAGGAACGCCTGGATGCCGCCGGGACGCGGCGGAAAGTCGTTGGTCACGATGAGGGTCTTGTGCATCGTCGTCGACAGTACCGAACCCGTTGTGCGACGGTACTCACAGCGCCCAACGGCCGCGTTTGCCGCCCCTCGCCCGGTTCGACGCGGGATCATGGCTCCTCAGCGACAGCGATGCCGGACGTGTGAGGACAGGTACTGAAGGTGGACATGGCGGGCGCACGGCGCATTCCGGTCTGGTTGCTCGCCACCTGGCTGCTGACGCGGCTGGTCCTGCTGCTCTACGTCTTCAAGGTGTGGGTCTTCCCCGGCCCGGACGTGACCAGCGACGTCTCCGTGATCTACCAGGGCTGGTACGAGACCCTGCGCACCGGCAGGTTCCCCCAGGGCGACGTCACCTGGCAGTACCCGCCCGCCGCGGCGCTCGCGATCCTCTCCCCCGCGCTGCTGCCCTTCCTCGGCTACGCACAGGCGTTCTACGTGCTCGCCTGCGTCGCCGACCTGGCGGTCTTCGTTCTCCTCGTCTACGCGGGCTTCCGGCGCGGCAGGTCGCCGCGCGGCGCCTGGATGTGGGCGGTCGGCGTGCCGCTGCTCGGCCCCACGGTGTACGCCCGCTACGACCTGATGGTGACGGCCGTGGCGGTCGCCGCGCTGCTGGCCGGGGTGCGCCGCCCGCGGCTGATGGGGGCGCTCGTGGCCTTCGGCGCGCTGCTCAAGGTGTGGCCGGCGCTGCTGCTTGCGGGCGCCGGCAGGCGCCGGGCCTGGATCTCGGCCGCGGCGACGGCCGGCGCTCTCGCCCTGCTGTTCGCCCTGACCATGCCCGGCGCCTTCTCCTTCCTGACCGCCCAGCGCGACCGCGGCACCGAGGTCGAGTCGCTGGGCTCGCTGGTGTTCCACGTGGCCCGGCACTACGGCTGGGAGGGCCGGGTGATGCTCAACTACGGCTCGGTGGAGTTCCTCGGCCCCTACGTCGACTGGGTCAGCGCGGCGGCCCTCTTCCTCACCGTGATCGCGTTCGGCTGGCTGCTGCTGTGGCGGGTGAGCGTGCGCCGCCTGCCGCCGCACGCGCTCGCGGACGCGGCCTTCGTGGCGGTGCTGCTGTTCACGCTCACCAGCCGGGTGATCAGCCCGCAGTACATGGTGTGGCTGGTGGGGCTCGCGGCCGTCTGCCTGTGCCTGCCCGGCAGCCGGATGGTCCTGCCCGCCGGGCTGCTCCTGGCCGCCTGCCTCGCCACGGTCCTGGAGTTCCCGGTGTACTTCGCGAACGTCGTGGCGAGCGACCGGCTGGGCGTCACCCTCCTCGCCACGCGCAACGGCCTCCTGCTGCTCGCCACGCTGACCGCGGCCAGGTCCCTGTGGCGCACCACGGTCTCGCACGCGGCCCGGACGGTACCGCCGCAGACCGCTCGCACCCAGGAGACGCTCACGTCCTCCTGACCGGCGCCCTGATCAGGGCCGGTGGACCGGCCGCGGCCTCAGCCCAGTCGGGACCGCAGATACGCCCGCCACTGCCGCGTGAACTGCTGCGGGGTCGTGCCGAGCACCGTCCTCAGGGCGGTCTCCACCGATCCCTCGCGCTTCCCGTGGTCGCCGACGGCCCGGTAGAAGTCGTCCAGTCGGGCCCCGCCCCACCGGTCCGCGATCATCCGGCAGGCCATCCAGCCGCTTTCGTAGGCCTGCGCCAGTCTGCCGGCGTCCCCGGAGAAGGCGAAGTCGGAGTCCTGCGGCAGCGCGGGCGGGGTGTGGTCCAGGGTGACGGCGCGGGCGAGTTCGGGGGCCACCTGGGCGGGGGTCCGGCCGGTGCCGCGGTAGCCGACCCAGTCGGCGTAGCCCTCCGACAGCCACAGGGGCGTGGCCGCCGTGGTGTGGCGGCGGGTGGCCACATGGGTGGTCTCGTGGGTGAGGACGACCTGCCGGCCGAGGTCGCCGAGCATGGCGTAGGCGTCCGGGTTGACGGTGATCCGGTCCGCGGGCGTCGCCCCGCTGCCGCCCGTCTCACCGGTGGTGACCGCGGCTATCCCCCGGTACCCGGACGCCGGTGCGCCGAGGAGCCCCGCCATGCCGTCCAGCGACTTCGGTACCAGCACCACGACGTGTCCCGGCCAGTCGGTTCCCCACGCCCCGGTGACGGCGGGCACCGCACGGTCCGCCAGGCGCGCGTAGCTCCGCAGCGCGTTCCGCGGTTGCCCGACGCCGAGGACGAGGCTGTGCGCGCCGCGGACCGCCTCGACGGTGCCCTGGTCCCACAGTTGCTCGGCGGCCTTCCGCGCGGGCTCGTCGGAGGTGACGTACCAGCGTCCGCCGGTGCGGGTCAGCCGCAGTGACCGGGCGACGGTCACCGGTGCCCGGTCGTATCCCCTGACGCGGTACCGCAGTTCGGCCTCGGCGGAGGCCTGGTCACCGGTCTGGTGGAGGGAGCCGAGCCGGTACGACCAGGCGGCCAGCGGCACGGCGCGCAGGCGGTCGAACCCGGCGGCGCCTGCGGTGCGGGTCTGGGTCGCGAGGAACGCGGAGCGGTCGCCGTCCAGGATCGCCGTCGCCCGGCGGTCGAGCAGCTCCCGCACGGCGGCCGTCCGGTTCTCCGCGGGGGGAGCGCCGCCGCAGCCGACGAGCCCGGCCAGCAGCAGGACACAGCCCGCCACGATCCCCGACGCACGCCCACGACCAGCCACCGTCCGATCGTACGCGCCGCCCGCACGGCGGTTCGGGCCTGGACCGGCGCCTCAGGGCCTCGTGACGGACGCGATCGGCATCATACCGACCGGGTCGTAGCGCACCGCCGCCCCCGGGTGGGGTGCGTGGATGACCCGACCGTCGCCGACGTACATCGCCACATGGCTGGCGTCGGAGCGGTAGACCACCAGGTCCCCGGGGCGGGCCTGGGACAGCGGCACCTGGCGGCCGGCGTACCGCTGTTGCTGCGAGGTGCGCGGCAGTCCGACGCCCGCCCTCCCGTACGCCCACTGCATGAGGCCCGAACAGTCGAAGCCGCCCGGCCCGTTGGCCCCCCACACATACGGGCGGCCGAGTGCGGAGCGGGCCGCGGCCACGGCCGCGGCCGCACGGGAGTCGGGCGCCGCGGCCGGGGTGAGGCCGGGCACCTCGCCGGCCGAGCGGGAGGCCCGCTGGTAGGCGGTGCGCTCCCCGGCCGGCAGGGAGTTCAGCAGTCGCTGCGCCGCGAGGAGCTTTTGCTCCACGGCCTTCTTGTGCTGCGCGACCGCCTCACGGCCCTTCTCCAACTGGGCCAGCTCCCCGGCCACCACCGCGCGCTCCCGGGCCAACCGGCGCAGCGCTCCCTGCAGTTCCTGGAGCTGCCCGGCCTGGCGGGCGCCGATCCGGTCCATCACCGCGGCCCTGTCGAGGTACTCGCCGGGGTCGTCCGACAGCAGCAGCGCGAGGGAGGCGAGTCCGCCGGAGCGGTACTGAGCACCGGCGAGCGCGCCGAGCGCGTCCCGCATGGTGTTGACGCGGTCCTGCTGCCGGGCGATGCGGTCCTGTGCCCGGCCGACCTCCCGGCGCAGCGCGTCGGCGCGCTCCCCGGCGCGGTTGTAGGCCTCGGTGGCCTGCTCCGCCTCCCGGTACAGCCGGTCCACCGCGGCCCGGGTGTCGCGTGGCGCGGCGTCGGCCGGCACGGCGCCCAGCGTGGCCGCGGCCGCCGCCGCGGCGGACAGTACGGCGGCGGCCCTCTTCAGGGCTCGGTTCGACTCCACGGCGCCGGCGCCCTGGCGCATGCCGGATGGTGCAAGGCGGCGATGGGACCCCACGACCGGTCGCTCTCCCTTCCGCTGACAAACCGCCCGCCGGGCGGCGGGGGAAACGCGGCAGACAGTAGCGGGATGATCACCGCGGGTCCAAAGAGCCCGAGGGGCCGACAGAGCGACGCCCCGCCGCTGACGCAGGTCATCGGCGGGGCGTGGAGTCAGCGGGAGTCGCTGGAATTCGCTCGTTCGGGCGGTGTGGGGCGGGAACCTGGAGGAGAGCGTCAGACGCGGACGCCGAAATCGAACGGCATGTCGCTCATCGCCTCGTAGCGCACGGTGGCGCCGGTGTGCGGGGCGTGCAGCACCTGGCCGTTGCCCGCGTAGATGCCGACGTGGTCCAGGTTGTAGAAGAAGACCAGGTCGCCGACCTTGAGGTCGTTGATGTTGTAGATGCGGGTGCCGACGTTGGCCTGCTCCTGCGAGGTGCGCGGGAGGGAGATGCCGGCCTGCGCGTAGGACCAGCCGGTGAAACCGGAGCAGTCGAAGGAGCTGGGGCCGGTGGCGCCGTAGACGTAGGGATCACCGATCCTGGTCTGTCCGGCCTGGAAGGCCGCGAGGGCCCGACCGGAGGCCGCGGCGGTGGAGCCGCTGAGGACGGTGCGCGCGCTGTCGCGGCTGGCGCGGGCCTGGTCGGCCTGGAGGGCGGCCCGCTCCTGCGCGCTGAGGCTGTTGAGGAGCTTCTGCGCCTCGGCCAGCTTCCCCTGGACTTCCTTCTTCTTCTTGCCCAGTTCGGTGCGGGTGGCGGCGAGGTCCTTGAGCTTGTCGGTGGCTTCCTGCCGCTCCTGGGCCAGTTCGCGCTGCTTCTCCTGGATCTTCTTCAGCGCCTCGACCTGCTGGCTGCTCAACTGGTCGAGCGTGGAGGCCTTGTCCAGGTAGTCGTTCGGGTTGGAGGAGAGGAAGAGCTGGAGGGAGGGGTCGATGCTGCCGGTGCGGTACTGGGCGCTGGCCATGGTGCCGATGCCGTCGCGCAGTTGGTTGAGCTCCTCCTGGCCGCGGGCGACCCTGTCCTGCAGGGTGGAGATCTCCTTCTGCAGCTTGTCCTGCTTCTCCTTGGCCCCGTCGTACTTCTCGGTGGCCTGCTCCGCCTGCTCGTACAGGGCGTCGACCTTGGCCTTGACCTCGTCCTTGCTCGGCTTCTCGCCGGGCGCGGCGTTGGCGGCCTGCGCGCTGAAAGCGACGGCAGCGGCGGCTGCGGTGGTCAGCACGGTCACACGTGCGCGGCTCGGTTGCTTGGGTCGACGGTGGGACGCCACGGAAGCGAGCTCCTTCTTCTAAGTGATCACCCGCTCGGAGGTTCGAGGCCAGACCCTAGTGACCTCATCGTGATGAATTCAAATCCTCACACCTAAAAATCCGGTCACGCAATGCATTCTTTGCACATGAAGCACAGGAGGTGACGCCCGCCTGACGCTACGTGGGGTGACGGTCCCGTCAATTCGGGCATGGAACCCCGTATGTTGCGCTTGGGGCGTAGGCCGCCTTACGGCGATTTCAGCTTCGCGAGAGGCGCTTGAGGAGCACCGCCGACGCGACCGGGCGCGCTCCGGCCCGCGCGACCCCGTCGGCCACCTCGCGGTCGGTGGAGGCGACGACGACCGGCCGGCCCGGCGGCTCGGCGCGCACGAGCTGACGGATCAACTCGTCCGCCGTGACGCCCGGCTTGGAGAACAGCACCCGCACCCCGCGCGGGGGTGCGAGCAGCACCGGTGCGGCCAGTTCCGCCCCGTCGAAGACACAGGTGACCTCGGCGCCGGTCTGCGCGGCGAGTTGGGAGAGCTGGCCGAGGAGTCTCAGGCGCTGCTTCTCCAGCGGCATCTGCGGATAGCCGGTCTTGGTGACGTTGTAGCCGTCGACGACCAGATGCACCTGGGGCAGGGCGAGCAACTGGTCGAGGATCGCGGGATCGTTCTCGGACAGCGCGCGGGCGGCGATGTCCTTCGGAGTCATTCGTCCCGGTTCGACCGCGTCCACGGTCTCCGCCGGCCGCACGGAGACCGGCGGCAGCGCCAGTTCACGGCGCAGCCCCTGGGCCGCGTCGAGCAGGGTGTCGAGCAGCAGCCGTACCCGCATGTCCTCGACGCTGCGCCCCTCGCGCGCCGCCCTGCGCGTGGCCTCCAGCGCGGCCTCCGCCTCGGCGAGGCGCGCCTTGAGCCGGCGGGTCTCGCTCTCGGCGGCCGAGACCTGGGCCTGCCCCTCGGCCCGCACCGCCTCGGCCTCGGCCCGGGCCTTGCGCAGCGCGGCCTCGCCACGCCGGACGTCACTGAGGGCGGCACGCAGCTTGCGGTGAAGCGATTCGGCTTCCTTGCGCGCCGCGTCCAGCTCCGCCCGCAGCCGCTCGGTCTCGGCGCGGGTGTGCTCGCGTGCGGCCGCCAGCTCGTCGCGCAGCCGCTCCAGCTCGGCCCGGCTCTCCTCGTCGGCCCGCTCGGCGTCGACCCGCTGGGCCTCCTCGCCGGCGGCGGTCACCAGCTTCACCCAGCCCGGCGGGCGCAGTACGTAGGCCGCGGCCGCCACGTCGAGCGGGTCCGCGGCCGGGGGCGGCGAGCCGGAGTCCAGGGCACCGGCGAGCTCCGGCTGGGCCTCTCTGAACTTCTCCGCGATGCGCTGCCGGAACAGCGCGTCGGTCTCCACGGCCGCCGCCATGGCGTTGCCGGCGAACCTGGCCCGGCGGGTGGGGGTGAACCGGGCGTACTGGCGCAGTTGTGCGGGCAGTTCGGCGAGGGTCAGCCCGCCGAAGCCGTCGGACACGATCTGCACGACCCGACGGCGCACGCCGTCGGGCAGCGGACGGTCGAGCACCTCAGCGGTGCCGTCGACCGGCTCCCCGCCTGTGGTCTCAGCCATCCCTCACCCCATACGCCCTGCGGGGCCGCCTCCCTCAGGAGCCGGCGCCCGGCCTGTCCACGAGCTCCACCTGGTCGACCGCGTTGCACCAGCGGCACCGGACCGACTCGATGGTCTCACTGACGATTTCACGCTCCTCGACCTTGGGCTCCCCGGCCAGATCGAGGTGCACGTACTCGACGACCTTCGACGAGCGGGTCACATCGAAACGGGTGAGGTTGCCGCAGAGCGTGCAGCGCCAGCGGGTCGTCTCCGTCGGCAGGGGGACCGTCATCTGGGTGCTCTTCCTTCTTCCAGTCTCCGTGATGCGCCAGTTTCCCTGGAGCGTGTGGCTCGTAACCCTACGGCCTGCCGAGTACCCGCCGCCCGCCCGTTCCACGGCGGCGAGGCACTCTGTGCCGATCGGGGCGGTTGCGTCATGCTCTGTACCATGATCAGCACCTGGAGCAGGGCGGCCGTCGGAGCACTGCGCGGGCAGTCGGCCCCGGTGACCTACGGGCTGATCGTCGTGTGCTGTGTGCTCTTCGTCGTCGGACCGGCGGCGGGGCTGAATCCGGCCTACGGGACCGGGGACGCGCTGCTCGCCGCGCAGCGGGCCTACTTCGCCCGCTGGGGCGTGGTGCCGGTGGAGCTGTTCGGCGGGGCGCCCCGGGCCGCGCTCACACCGGTCACGGCGCTGTTCGTGCACGGGAGCTGGGTGCATCTGCTGGGCAACATGCTCTTCCTCTATGTCTTCGGAGCCATGGCCGAGGAGCGGATGGGGCACGTGGAGTTCGCCCTGTTCTATCTGGGCTGCGGTTACCTGGCGCTGCTGGGGTATGCAGCGGCGAACGCGGCGTCGGCCCAGACGCTGGTCGGAGCGTCAGGGGCGATCTCCGCGGTGCTGGGCGCGTTCCTCTTCCTCTTCCCCAAGGCGCGCGTGACCAGTCTCTTCCCGTTCCTGTTCTTCCTGCCGCTCAGGTTCCCGGCCTGGGTGGTGCTGCCGTTCTGGGCGTCCCTGCAGTGGATGGCGGCGGGCCGGGCCGCCCAGGGGCCCGGGGTGGCGTACCTGGCGCACGTGGTGGGGTTCTCGCTGGGGTTCCTCTACGCGTCGGTGCGCCAGGTGCGTACGAGTAGGGTGAAAGCACCAGCCGAGGCCCCCGAGGGAGAACAGCAGCCGTGATCACCGCGATCGTGCTCATCAAGACCAGCGTGGACCGGATCCCCGAGATCGCGGAGCGGATCGCCTCGCTGGACTCCGTCAGCGAGGTCTTCTCCGTCACGGGGACCTACGACCTGATCGCCATGGTGCGGGTGCGGGAGCACGAGGAGCTGGCGGACGTCATCCCCGGTCGGATCAGCAAGATCCCGGGTGTGGAGGCGACGGACACCCATGTGGCGTTCCGTACGTACTCCCAGCACGACCTGGAGGCGGCGTTCGCGATCGGGCTGGACTCCTGACCCGCTGAACGCCGCCTCACCGGCCCTGCGACAGCCTCAGACCGCCGGAACGCAGCGGCCGTTCTCCGTGCGGTACCGCCACTTCGCGCCGTCGCTCACCAGCTCCCGCACGGCGGTGACGAAGCGCTCCACGTGCTCGTCGGGGGTGCCCGCGCCGAAGCTGACCCGGATGGCGTTGAGGGACTTCTCGCCGGGCGCGGCCTCGGGAGCGCCGCATTCGCCCTGGGTCTGGGGGTCGCTGCCGAGCAGGGTGCGGACCAGGGGGTGGGCGCAGAACAGGCCGTCGCGGACGCCGATGCCGTACTCGGCGGAGAGCGCGGCGGCGAAGTGCGAGCTGTTCCAGCCGTCGACGACGAAGGAGATCACGCCGACGCGGGGGGCGTCGTCGCCGAACAGGGAGAGGACCCTGACCTCGGGGATCTCGGCGAGGCCCGCCGTCACCTTGCGGATCAGGTGCTGCTCGCGGGCGACCAGGGTGTCGAAGCCGGCCTCGGTGAGCGCCTTGCAGGCCGACGCGATGGCGTAGGCGCCGATCACGTTCGGGGAGCCCGCCTCGTGGCGGGCGGCCGTGTCGTGCCACTCCACGTCCACTCCCCCGTCCGTCCGGCGCGTGACCTTGCGGCTGGCGCCGCCGCCCGCGAGGTACGGCTCGGCCTGGCGCAGCCAGTCGGCGCGGCCGGCCAGTACGCCGGAGCCGAAGGGCGCGTAGAGCTTGTGGCCGGAGAAGGCGACCCAGTCCACGTCGAGGTCCTTGACGGACACCGGGTGGTGCGGGGCGAGCTGGGCGGCGTCCAGGACGATGCGGGCGCCGTGCGCGTGGGCGGCCGCCGCCAGTTCGCGCACCGGCCACAGTTCGCCGGTGACGTTGGAGGCGCCGGTGACGCAGACCAGGGCCGGGCCGTAGGGGTCGCGGTCGGCCAGCGCGCGCTCCAGGGTCTCGACGGCCTGCCGGGGGCTGCCCGGGGCGTCGAGGTAGCTGACGCGGGCGTCCCGCCAGGGCAGCAGGGAGGCGTGGTGCTCGGTTTCGAAGACGAACACCTGGCAGTCGGCCGGGAGGGCGGCGGCGAGCAGGTTGAGCGAGTCGGTGGTGGACCGGGTGAAGACCACCTGGTCGCTGTCGCGGCAGTCGAGGAACTCGGCGACGGTGCGGCGGGCGTTCTCGAAGAGGTCGGTGGAGAGCTGGGAGAGGTAGCCGGCGCCGCGGTGGACGCTGCCGTAGTACGGCGCGTACGCCGCCACGTCGTCCCAGACCCGCTGCAGGGCGGGGGCGCTGGCCGCGTAGTCGAGCGCGGCGTAGGTGACGTCGCCGCCGGTGACGAGCGGGACGGTGACATCACGGCCCAGGACGGGCAGCGGGGCACAGACGGACTGGTCGGCGGCAAAGGTGGAGACGGACATGGGGGTACTCCCGTAGGGCAGGCGAGACTCACCGGTGCCGGACGCGCGTGCGGGCGCAGGGTGTCGACGGCACGGGAAGGTGAAGAGAAAAAGGGGATGCGGAGGCGGGGCTCTGCGGCCCTAGCGCATTCGCTTGCTCACGGAAGGCTCCCTCGAACGACCAGGACCCCTGGCCCCACACCGTCCACGGTGTGCGAGGGGTCCGCGCTTGCCGCAGACCTCGCTGCCTGCGGCCTGGTCTTCACCCGGGGCACCCCGCCACGGACGGAGGGTTGCCGGACAGCCGGCCGGGGCCGAATGGCTGTCGCTCATGACCTGGTCAGGAAATTACGACAGGCGATCACCCGCCCGCAACTTCCGTCCGGATACCGGGACGGGATCCCCGGGGGAATCCCGTCCCGGTGTGTCAGCGGAGCAGGTGGTGGCGCGAGCGCCGTCCCCAGCGCATGCCGGTCAGGACGAGGCTGGCCAGGAAGACCACCACGCCGATGATCAGGAGGTAGAACAGCCCCTTCGCCACCGCGCCGATGATGCCCAGGACGACCGCTGCGAGGATCAGGAACAGCACGAACGCCATGGTGACCACTTCCTCAGGCCCGGCAGGTCAGCGGCGCGCGAGGCGGCGTCCGCGGTCGGCACCGGGCTCATAGGCCCTGTCGTAGTGTTTGAAGATCTCTTCTTCCCGCTCGACCGGCAGGACGTCGTCCACGCCGATGGACGGCGCCTTGCGCACCCGCCCCTTGGAGTGCGCCACCTGTACGTACCCGGGTCCCACGGTCGCCTCGTCGAGGGGGACGAAGACGAGCCTGTGCCGGGTCGGCATACCGGTGCGGACGGTGGCCATGGCCGGTGTGTCGGTGGTGGTGTCGACGTAGACCGCCTCCAGGGAACCGATTTTGCGGCCCTTGGCGTCGACCACGTCCCGGTTGCGCCACTCGCGGATATCGGCGGAATGGATCATGCCCGGCCTCCTTGCGCCCGCGGGGGAGCTGCCACGTATCTCACTGTACTCCCGCCAGCCTGACCTGGCCTTTTCCGCGGGCGCCCGGAGTCAGGCGTTGCTCGCGGCCACCCACCGCTCCAGGACCCGCTTGGCCGCGCCCGAGTCGATCGACTCGGCGGCCCTGGCCATGCCGGCACGGATCTGCTCCGCCAGCGGACCGTCCCCCGGGTCGAGCGCCACCAGCGCCGCCGCCGAGTTCAGCAGGACCGCGTCCCGGACCGGGCCCCTCTCGCCGTCGAGGAGACGGCGGGCGACCTCGGCGTTGTGGGACGGATCGCCGCCGCGCAGAGCCTGAACCGGTACCAGCTCGACACCGACGTCCCGCGGGTCGAAGGTCTCCTCGGTGACCTTGCCGTCGCGGACGATCCAGACGCGGGAGGTGGCCGTCGTCGTCAGCTCGTCGAGTCCGTCGTCGCCGCGGAACACCAGGGAGGAGTTGCCGCGCTCGGCGAGCACGCCGGCGATCATGGGGGCCAGGCGCGGGTCCGCGACGCCCACCGCCTGGGCCTTCACCTTGGCCGGGTTGGTCAGCGGGCCGAGGGCGTTGAAGACCGTCCGGATCCCGAGCTGACCGCGCGCGGCGGCGACATGGCGCAGCGCGGGGTGGAACTTCACCGCGAAACAGAAGGTGATGCCCGCCTCCTCCGCGACCTGCGCCACGCGCTGGGGCGTCAGGTCGAGGTTGACGCCCAGCTTCTCCAGGACGTCCGACGCGCCCGACGCCGACGAGGCCGCGCGGTTGCCGTGCTTGACGACCTTCGCGCCGGCGCCGGCCACCACCAGCGCCGACATCGTGGAGATGTTCACCGTCTTCGCGCCGTCGCCGCCCGTGCCGACGATGTCGACCGTGCGGCCCGACACCTCGATCACGTTGGCGTGCTCGTACATCGCCCGGACGACGCCGGTGATCTCCTCGACGGTCTCGCCCTTGGCCCGCAGCGCCACCACGAACCCGGCGATCTGCGCGTCCGTCGCCTCGCCGCGCATGATGCGGTCCATCGCCCAGGCCGTGTCGTCCGCGCTCTGGTCGCGTCCGTCGAGCAGGCCGTTCAGCACCTGGGGCCAGGAACGGCCCGCCGCGGTGTCGCCTCCAGCGGGATGCACAGCGCTCATAAGCCGCTCCTGGGTCGGTGTCCCGGACTACGGGACGCGAGTCTCGAACGAGTCCACCCTATCCAGCCCGGAGCACGGCGAAGGGCCCCGTCCGAACACCGGACGGGGCCCTTCGACCGCGGCGTGGCGTGCAGCGATCAGTGGTGGCCGTGGCCGCTCGTGATCTCCTTGTACTCCTCGACCGTGGGCTTGGGGATCTGGTTGTCCTCCCCGTAGTAGGCGTTGCTCAGCTTGGCGCGGAGCTTCTGCGAGCCCTTGATCTTCCGCTCGACGCCGTTCTCGTCGACCGTGGGGCCGATCTCGAGCGGCTTGTACTGCTCGTGCGCGGTGAGCGTGTGCAGCTGCTCCTGGCTGAGCGGCTCGTGGACCTCGATGAACTCACCGTGCGGCAGCCGCTTGATGATGCCCGACTCGCGGCCGTGCAGCACCTTGTCGCGGTCGCGGCGCTGGAGGCCGAGGCAGATCCGCTTGGTGGCGATGAAGACGAGCACCGGCACCACGAAGAACGCGACGCGGACGAACCAGGTGATCGCGTTGATCGACAGGTGGAAGTGCGTGGCCCACAGGTCGTTGCCACCGCCGACCAGCAGCACGAAGTACCACGAGATCCAGGCGGCACCGAACGCGGTGCGCGTCGGCGCGTTGCGCGGGCGGTCCAGGATGTGGTGCTCGCGCTTGTCGCCGGTGACCCAGGACTCGATGAACGGGTAGACCGCGATCGCGACCAGGACCAGCGGGAAGATCACCAGCGGGATGAAGACGCCCAGGACGAGCGTGTGGCCCGCGACGTTGATCTCCCAGCCTGGCATGGTACGGATCAGGCCCTCGGAGAAGCCCATGTACCAGTCGGGCTGGGCGCCCGTGGACACCTGGTCCGGACGGTAGGGGCCGATGGCCCAGATCGGGTTGATGGTGGCGATCGCCGCGATGGCCGCGATGACGCCGAAGACCAGGAAGAAGAAGCCTCCGGCCTTGGCCATGTACACCGGCAGCAGCGGCATGCCGACGACGTTGTTGTTCGTCTTGCCGGGGCCCGCGAACTGCGTGTGCTTGTGGTAGATGACCAGGATCAGGTGGCCCACCACCAGGCCGAGCATGATGCCCGGCAGCAGCAGGATGTGGATCGAGTAGAACCGGGCCACGAAGTCGCCGCCCGGGAACTGGCCGCCGAAGAGGAAGAACGACAGGTACGTGCCGACGATCGGCACGGACAGGATCGCGCCCTCCATGAAGCGGACACCGGTGCCGGAGAGCAGGTCGTCCGGGAGCGAGTAACCGGTGAAGCCGGTGAACATGCCGAGGACGAACAGCAGGAAGCCGAACACCCAGTTGATCTCACGCGGCTTGCGGAACGCGCCGGTGAAGAACACGCGCATCATGTGCACGAACATGCCGGCGAGGAAGATCAGCGCCGCCCAGTGGTGGATCTGACGGACCAGCAGACCACCGCGGACGTCGAAGCTGATGTGCAGCGTCGAGTTGAACGCCTCGCTCATCAGCTGACCCTGCAGCGGCACGTAACTGCCGTGGTACACCACCTCGTTCATCGACGGGTGGAAGAACAGGGTCAGGTACACACCCGTGAGGATGATGATGAGGAAGCTGTAGAGGCAGACCTCGCCCAACATGAACGACCAGTGGTCGGGGAAGATCTTCCGCATGTTGGACTTGGCCAGGGTGTAGATGCCCAGGCGTCCGTCGGCCCAGTCGGCGACGCGCTCGCCGGCCGGTGCCCGTCCGCGCGATGCGGACCCGTTGCTCGGTGTAGTGCTCATCCGCGCTCCCAGAAAGCAGGACCGACGGGCTCCTCGAAGTCGCCGAGCGCCTCGAGGTAACCGTCCGCGTTGACGCCGATGCGCAGCTGCGGCAGGGCGTGACCGGCCGGGCCGAAGATGACCCGGGCACCGTCGGAGAGGTCGAAGGTGGACTGGTGGCACGGGCAGAGGACGTGGTGCGTCTGCTGCTCGTACAGGGAGATCGGACAACCCACGTGGGTGCAGATCTTCGAGTAGGCCACGATGCCCTCGTGGGACCACTCGAGTTCCTTCTTGTCCTTGATGTTCTCCGGCTGCAGCCGGACGATCATCAGCGCCGCCTTGGCGATCTCCACCTGGAAGTCCTCGTTGGTCTCCTCCAGGCCCTCGGGCTTGGCGAAGGTGAGCGAACCGACCTGGACGTCCGAGGGACGCAGCGGCTGGTTCGTGTTCATGTTGACGAGGAGCTTGCCCTTGGACCACATGGTGTGGCGGAGCTTGGTCCCGGGCAGCGGACCGAGGTCACGCAGCAGGAAGAGCCCGGAGAGCGGGAACATGGCCAGTGCGCCGAGCATCGTCGTACGGATGAGCTTGCGGCGGCCGATCACCGACTCCTTGGCGCCCTGCCGGAAGTCGTCCATGACCTTGGCCTTGACCTCGGGGGACGCCTCGATCGGGTGACGCTCGTCGGCGATCTCCACGTCGGACATCAGGGTGCGGGCCCAGTGGACCGCGCCCGCGCCGATCGCGAACAGCGCCACGCCCAGCGTCAGGCCCAGCGCGAAGTTCATCGCGCTGATGTGCCCGAGCGGGAAGACGTAGATCGACTTGTCCTTCGGGATCCCCACATACGAGGCGATGAAGCCGATGGTGGCCAGCATCGACACGGTGAACAGCAGGGCGACCGTGCGCTCGGAGCGCTTGGCGGCCCGCTCGTCGATGTCCTGGATGCGGTGCTCGTGGGGCGGCAGGCCCGGGTCGGCGAACGGGTTCTCCTCGTCCGCGACGGCTACCGCACCGGACTCGGTGTCCTGCTCAGCGGGCAGGTTCTCTTCTGGAATGTCGTGGCTACTCATGACTTCTTGGCCTTTGCGGTCCGAGCGGCGACCCAGACGGCGACGACGATCAGCGCGCCGAGGCCGAAGATCCAGGCGAACAGGCCCTCGGAGACCGGACCGAGGCCGCCCAGCTTGAGACCGCCGGGGTTCTCGGTCTGGTCACCGTTGACCGCGTTCAGGTACGCGATGATGTCCTTCTTGTTCTGCTGCGACAGCGTGGTGTCCGGGAAGTTCGGCATGTTCTGCGGGCCGGTCTGCATGGCCTCGTAGATGTGCTTCGGAGCGACACCCTCGAGGCTCGGGGCGAACTTGCCGTGCGTCAGCGCACCGCCCTCACCGGTGAAGTTGTGGCACTGCGCGCAGTTCGTGCGGAAGAGCTCACCACCCTTGGCGATGTCGGCGCCTTCCGGGCTGTAGTCGTTCTTCGTCGGGATCGCCGGGCCGGCGCCGAGGGAGGCGATGTACGCCGCGAGCTGGTCGATCTGGGTCTGGTTGTAGACCGGCTTCTTCCGCGGCACCTGGGCGCCCTGCGAGGTGGCGGCGGGCATGCGGCCGGTGCCGACCTGGAAGTCGACGGCCGCCGCGCCCACGCCCACCAGGCTCGGACCGTCGGAGCTGCCCTGACCGTTGGTGCCGTGGCAGCTGGCACAGCCCACCTGGTAGAGCTTCTTGCCCTCGTCGATGGCGAGGGACTGGGCGGTCGTATCGGCCTGCGCCTGGGTCGCGGGCGCGAACGCTGCGTACAGCCCCCCGGTGGCCGCCAGCGCGAGGAGTAGGACGACGACAGCCGCCAGCGGATGGCGTCGTCGTGCGGAGAGCTTTTTCACGGATTACCCCGGTGTCAGGATCTTCTGCGTCGATGCTTCTGGGAATCGGATCGGACGGTCGCCGACTACTTGATCAGGTAGATCGTGGCGAAGAGGCCGATCCAGACGACATCGACGAAGTGCCAGTAGTAGGACACGACGATGGCGGCGGTCGCCTGCTCGTGGGTGAACCTCTTGGCCGCGTAGGTGCGGCCGAGGACCAGCAGGAAGGCGATGAGACCACCCGTCACGTGCAGGCCGTGGAAGCCGGTGGTCAGGTAGAACACCGAGCCGTACGGGTCGGAGGACAGCGAGAGGCCGTCCTTCTTCACCAGCTCGGTGTACTCGAAGATCTGCCCGCCGATGAAGATCGCACCCATGATGAAGGTCACGATGAACCAGCCCCGGAGCTTCTTCACGTCACCGCGCTCGGCGGCGAATACGCCGAGCTGGCAGGTGAGGGAGGAGAGCACCAGGACCGTGGTGTTCACGGAGGAGAAGGGGACGTTGAGAGAACTCGCCATCTCCTTCCAGTGAGCCGGCCCGGTCACCGATCGCAGGGTGAAGTACATCGCGAAGAGGGCCGCGAAGAACATCAGCTCGGAACTCAGCCAGATGATGGTTCCGACGCTGGTGAGGTTCGGCCGGTTGACCGACGGGTGCGCGTGCCCGGTTTCTACTGTCGTTGCTGTCGCCACGACCGACATTATGTCGGTCGCTTATCTCGCCCTCACTCCGGGGGGTGCCGTTCGGAGTGTCCGTACCGTCTGTAGTGCCCGGATGGCGCACCGAAGGCGGGTGCGCGCCGGTGTCGACCCGGTGGTCCAGGGGGTAGCATCCGCACCGATGGTCCGTTCCGTACGACGACGACGTCCCGGAGGGAAGCATGCAGCCGACCGCCACGGTGCTGGTCTACAGCGACGATTCCAACACCCGCGCCCAGGTGCGGCTGGCCTCCGGCCGCAGGCCGGCTCCGGACGTTCCCCAGGTGGAGTTCGTCGAGTGCGCCACGCCGGGGGCCGTGCTCAGGGAGCTGGACAAGGGCGGCATCGACGTGTGCGTGCTGGACGGCGAGGCCGTGCCCATGGGCGGGATGGGCGTGTGCCGGCAGATCAAGGACGAGATCTTCAACTGCCCGCCGGTGCTGGTGCTGATCGCCCGGCCTCAGGACGCGTGGCTTGCGACCTGGAGTCGCGCGGACGCGGCGGTGGCGCTGCCGGTGGAGCCGGTCGAGTTCGCCTCGGCTCTGGCCTCCCTGTTGCGGCGGAAGGCCCTTTCGAGCGCCTGAGGGGCCACCGCACCCGCATCCGCCCCTCATCCGCCCCTGTCGGGGCGGATCAGACGCTCTCGGGGCTCAGACGCGCGGTCATCGCCGGGTTGGCGGTGTCGGGGCTGAGGGCACTGCCCTTCTGCCATTTGGTCCAGTCCACGTTCCAGTCGCCGAAGCCGTTGCCGAACGGTTCCATCTGTCGTCCGTTGGAATTGACGACCTGGACGATGTCGCCCTGCCGGACCGTGTTGTAGAACCACTGGGCGTACGCGGTGCTCATGCCCGTGCAGCCGTGGCTGACGTTGGCGTAGCCCTGGGAGCCGACGGACCAGGGCGCGGCGTGCACGTACTCGCCGCTCCAGGTCACCCGGGCCGCCCAGTAGACGTTCAGGTCGTAGGAGTCGCTGGAGCCCGCCGAGATGCCGATGGTGGTTCCGCGCATGCGTACGACGTAGCTCTTGGCCAGGATCACCTTGACGCCGTTGCGGGTCTCGTAGCCGGGCTTGCCGGTGGTGATGGGGATCTGTTTGATCACGTCGCCGTTCTTGTAGACCGTCATCCGGTGTGCGGCGGCGTCCGTGAGGGCGATGACGCTGTCCCCCGTCGTGAGCCTCACGGGCTTGCTGTCGCCGCCCCAGAGACGGTCGGCGACCTTCACGCCGGCGAGGTTGCTGTACGCCGTGATGGTGGCGTGGACGGGCCAGTAGTCCTTGGGGCGGTAGTGCAGCGTCTTGTCGTCCACCCAGTACCAGGAGCCCTGTACGGCGGGCACCGAGTCCACCCTGAGGGCGCGCTCGACGACGGCCCGCTGGGTCTTGTCCTTGACGGGCTCGCTGAGGGTGGCGGTCACCGGCTGGCCGACGCCGTAGGTCCCGGAGTCCGGCCCGAAGGTGACGTTCAGGACCTTCCTGGACTTCGGGGTGCTGGTGTCGAAGTCGAGGGTCTTGCGGCCGGGGTTGCCGTCCCCGTCCTCCGTGCTCACCTGCACCGTGTAGTGGGTGCCCGCGGCCAGCGGTGAGGTGCTGTGCCAGCGGCCGCCGTCGGCGGAGAGTTCACCCGCGACGTAGCGCCCTCGGGAGTCGATGGCGGTGACGTCCGTGATGCGCGCGTCCGACCCGGAGGCGGTGATCTCCAGTGGTTTGTCCGGGTCGACCTTCTTGCCGTCGCCGACCTGGGCGTTGAAGTCGATGTCGTCCGCCGCGTCGTACGGCTTCGCCGCCGGGTCCCCGTCCGACCCGCAGGCGACGAGGCCCGCACCGAGGGCGATCACCACCAGGGTGCAGCCGACGACCGTGCCGTTCCTCAAGAACGCTGTGTGGCTCATGCCCTCACGCTAGGAACGTCTGTCAAGCACGGCGCGCCGGGCAATCCTTGTGGGGGACACAAGGCGCGGCAAAAGAGGGAGCCCGGACACAGGGCGCGGCAAAAAGAGGGAGCCCGGACACTCCAGAAGGTGTGTCCGGGCTCCCGTGGAGCGTGTCACTGGGTGCGGTTCTCGCCGCGGTAGTACTCGAAGACCCAGCCCCACAGGCCCACCATGATCAGCGGGGCCGAGAAGTACAGCAGCCACCAGCCGATCGCGATCGCCAGGAAGGCGAGCGCGCCACCGATGCCGAGGGCGAGCGGCTGCCAGCTGTGCGGGCTGAAGAAGCCGATCTCACCGGCGTCGTCGGCGACGTCGGCCTCCTTGTTGTCCTGCGCTCCCGCGTCCACCCGCCGGGCCGTGAAGGCCAGGTAGTAGCCGATCATCACGCTCAGGCCGAAGGCCAGGAAGAGCGCGGTGGTGCCGGCCGGCTCCTTCGACCACAGGCCGTAGATCACGGCCATGACGAGGATGAAGACGGACAGCCACAGGAACATCTTGCCCTGGATCTTCACTTGCCGGCCTCCTTGCCACCAGCGACGCCCTTGCTGCCGGCACCCGCGTACTCGAGCTGCTCGAGCGCGGCGATCTCCGGGTGGTGCAGGTCGAACGCGGGCGATTCGGAGCGGATCCGCGGCAGCGTGAGGAAGTTGTGCCGCGGCGGCGGGCAGGAGGTCGCCCACTCCAGCGAACGGCCGTAGCCCCACGGGTCGTCGACGCCGACCGGCTTGCCGTACTTGGCCGTCTTCCAGACGTTGTAGAGGAACGGCAGGATCGACAGGCCGAGCAGGAAGGAGGAGATCGTCGAGATCGTGTTCAGGGCGGTGAAGCCGTCGGCGGCGAGGTAGTCCGCGTAACGACGCGGCATGCCCTCGGCGCCCAGCCAGTGCTGCACCAGGAACGTGCCGTGGAAGCCGATGAACAGCGTCCAGAACGTGATCTTGCCGAGGCGCTCGTCGAGCATCTTGCCGGTCATCTTCGGCCACCAGAAGTGGAAGCCGGAGAACATCGCGAAGACGACGGTGCCGAAGACCACGTAGTGGAAGTGCGCCACCACGAAGTACGAGTCGGAGATGTGGAAGTCCATCGGCGGCGAGGCCAGGATGACGCCGGTCAGGCCACCGAAGGTGAAGGTGATCAGGAAGCCGGTCGCCCAGAGCATCGGTGTCTCGAAGGACAGCGAGCCCTTCCACATCGTTCCGATCCAGTTGAAGAACTTCACGCCGGTGGGTACGGCGATGAGGAACGTCATGAAGGAGAAGAACGGGAGCAGCACGCCACCGGTGACGTACATGTGGTGCGCCCACACCGTCACGGACAGGCCGGCGATGGCGATGGTGGCGCCGATCAGGCCCATGTAGCCGAACATCGGCTTACGGCTGAAGACCGGGATGACCTCGGAGATGATGCCGAAGAACGGTAGCGCGATGATGTACACCTCTGGATGGCCGAAGAACCAGAAGAGGTGTTGCCACAGCAGTGCGCCGCCGTTGGCCGCGTCGAAGACGTGGGCGCCGAACTTGCGGTCCGCCTCCAGGGCGAACAGCGCGGCCGCCAGGACCGGGAAGGCCAGCAGCACGAGCACACCGGTCAGCAGTACGTTCCACACGAAGATCGGCATGCGGAACATCGTCATGCCGGGGGCGCGCATGCAGATGATCGTGGTGATGAAGTTGACCGAGCCGAGGATCGTGCCGAAGCCGGAGAAGGCCAGACCCATGATCCACATGTCGGCGCCGACGCCCGGCGAGCGGACCGCGTCCGACAGCGGGCTGTAGGCGAACCAGCCGAAGTCGGCCGCGCCCTGCGGGGTGAGGAAGCCGCCGACCGCGATGAGCGAGCCGAACAGGTAGAGCCAGTAGGCGAACATGTTCAGCCGCGGGAAGGCCACGTCGGGCGCGCCGATCTGCAGCGGCATGATCCAGTTCGCGAAGCCGGCGAACAGCGGCGTCGCGAACATCAGCAGCATGATCGTGCCGTGCATCGTGAACGCCTGGTTGAACTGCTCGTTCGACATGATCTGCAGGCCCGGACGGGCCAGCTCGGCGCGCATGAGCAGCGCCATCACGCCGCCGATCAGGAAGAACGCGAACGACGTCGTCAGATACAGCGTGCCGATCGTCTTGTGGTCGGTGGTCGTCAGCCACTTGACGACGACGTTACCGGGTCGCCTGCGCCGGACCGGCAGCTCGTTCTCGTACGACTCAGCTGCCGCGGCACCCTGGGGTTCGTTGAGGATGCTCACAGGTTGTTCGTCTCCCGGTTCTTCTCGTGGCTCGTCTGCGCGATGCCGGCGGGAATGTAACCGGTCTGCCCCTTCTTCGCGAGGTCCTTGAGGTGCTGCTCGTACGCTGCGGGCGAGACGACCTTCACGTTGAACAGCATCCGGGAGTGGTCGACGCCGCAGAGCTCGGCGCACTTGCCGCGGAAGGTGCCCTCCGCGTTGGGGGTCACCTCGAAGGCGTTGGTGTGGCCCGGGATGACGTCCTGCTTCATCAGGAACGGCAGCACCCAGAAGGAGTGGATGACGTCACGGGAGGTGAGGACGAAGCGGACGGTCTTGCCCTTGGGGAGCCACAGGGTGGGACCGGGGTTGCCCGTCTGCGGGTTCCGCGTGGCGGGCGTGCCGAAGTCGTAGACACCGCCGGCGTTCGCCGGGAAGTCGTTCTTGAACCGGTCCGGGATCGCGGCCAGGTTCTTGTCGGTCTTCGCGTCGCCCGTCACCCCGGGGACGGGGGTGACGTAGTTGAAGCCCCAGCTCCACTGGTAGCCGACGACGTTGATGGTGACGTCGGGCTTCTTGGAGAGGCTGAGGAGCTTCGACTCGTCGCGGGCGGTGAAGTAGAAGAGCACCGAGACGATGATGAGCGGGACGACCGTGTACAGCGCCTCGATGGGCATGTTGTACCGGGTCTGCTGGGGAACCTCGACCTTGGTGCGGCTGCGACGGTGGAACATCGCGCTCCACAGGATCAAGCCCCACACCAGCACGCCGACGGCGAGCGCGGCCGCCCAGGACCCCTGCCACAGGGAGAGGATCCTCGGAGCCTCTTCCGTGGTCGGGGTGGGCATACCAAGGCGGGGGAAGTCCTTGTATGTGCAACCGGTTGCGGTCGCCAGGACCAGGCCCGCGGTCAGTGCCTGCAGCAGCTTCCGCCGCATCGGGCGCCGCGGCGAGCGGTCGGAGCCGTTGGGACTCACGTAGCGCCTTCCCGAGAGTCTCGCCCGCGCGGTTGGCTGCGGCCTTCTCGCTGGTCGGTCGCCGCCCTGCGTCGGGCAGGGGTTTGGATGTTTATGCGGACCAAACCCTACTCGACGCCATCCGGCGGTTCGCGGGGAGGGTGCCGTACGCGCCGCGGGGCGCCCCGAAGGGGTGGAGTAGGGCATAGGGGGCGCCTATTGGCTCGGGAGTGCGGCTTGTGTGGCGAGTGCGGATGGTTTTGGGTTGATCGCGCAGTTCCCCGCGCCCCTTGAGGTCCCCTTGCACTTGCCCGGCGTTCTAGCGTTGCTGTGTGGGTTACTTCGACGCTGCTTCCGGTGCTCCTCTTCATCCCGTCGCCCGGCAGGCTCTGCTGGCCTCCCTCGATGAGGGGTGGGCCGATCCCGCCCGGCTGTACCGCGAGGGGCGGCGGGCGCGGCTGCTGCTGGACGCGGCACGGGAGGCGGCCGCGGAGGCGGTGGGCTGCCGCCCGGACGAGCTGGTCTTCACCTCGTCCGGAACGCGGGCGGTGCACGCGGGCATCGAGGGGGTGCTGGCGGGCCGCCGCCGGGTCGGACGCCACCTGATCGTGTCAGCGGTCGAACATTCCTCGGTGCTTCATTCGGCGGAGGTGTTCGAGGCGGCGGGCGGGACGGTGACCCGGGTGCCGGTGTCCCGGGCGGGCGCCGTCAGCCCCGGGGAGTACGCGGAGGCGTTGCGTCCGGACACCGCGCTGGCCTGCCTGCAGTCGGCCAACCACGAGGTGGGCACGGTGCAGCCGGTGGCCGAGGTGGCCGAGGCGTGCCGGGCGGCCGGGGTGCCGCTGCTGGTGGACGCGGCCCAGTCGCTGGGCTGGGGCCCGGTGGAGGGCGACTGGTCGGCCCTGACGGCGAGTGCCCACAAATGGGGCGGCCCGTCGGGCGTGGGCCTTCTCGCGGTGCGCAAGGGAGTGCGGTTCGCGCCCCAAGGTCCCTCGGACGAGCGGGAGTCCGGGCGAGCGGCCGGGTTCGAGAACATCCCCGCGATCGTGGCGGCCGCGGCCTCGTTGCGGGCGGTGCGGGCGGAGGCGGCCGAGGAGGCCGTGCGGCTGCGGGAGCTGACGGAGCGGATCCGGGTGCGGGTGCCGGAGCTGGTGCCCGATGCGGAGGTGGTGGGCGACCCGGTGCGCCGGCTGCCCGGGATCGTCACCTTCTCCTGTCTCTATGTCGACGGGGAGACGCTGCTGCACGAGCTGGACCGCGAGGGTTTCTCCGTGTCGTCCGGTTCGTCCTGTACCAGCAGCACGCTGACCCCCAGCCATGTGCTCAAGGCGATGGGGGTGCTGAGCGAGGGCAACGTCCGGGTGTCGCTGCCGCCGGGTGCGCGGGCGGAGGACGTCGAACGGTTCCTCGCGGTGCTGCCGGAGGCGGTGGCGGGGGTTCGGGAGAAGCTGGGGGCGCCGTCCCCGCGGACCGCCGGGCGGCAGGACGCCCTGGTCGTGGACGCCCTCGGCAAGCGCTGCCCGATCCCGGTGATCGAGCTGGCGAAGGTCTTCGGGGACGTCCCGGTCGGCGGCACGGTGCGCGTCCTGGCGGACGACGAGGCGGCGCGGCTGGACATCCCGGCGTGGTGCGAGATGCGGGGGCAGGAGTACGTGGGCGAGGAGCCGGCGGAACGGGGGGCGGCGTACGTGGTCCGCCGGCTCGCCTAGCGTCTGTGCGTGTCCCTGCCTCAGGTGTGCGTGTCCCTGTCTCAGGCCAGGTGTTCCCGGACCTCCGCGGCGGCCTCGTCGCCGTACGCCTTGGTGAAGCGGTCCATGAAGTGCGCCCGCCGCAACTGGTACTCCTGCGTGCCCAGCGTCTCGATGACCAGCGTCGCGAGCATGCACCCCACCTGGGCGGCCCGCTCCAGCGAGACGCCCCACACCAGCCCCGACAGGAACCCGGCCCGGAAGGCGTCGCCGACACCCGTCGGGTCGACCTTGGCCGTCTCCTCGGGCACCCCCACCTCGATCGGGTCCTCGCCGGCGCGTTCGATGCGCACGCCCCGGGAGCCGAGCGTGGTCACGCGGTGGCCCACGCGGCCCAGGATCTCGGCGTCCGACCAGCCCGTCTTGGTCTCGATGAGCCCCTTCTCGTACTCGTTGGAGAAGAGGTAGGTCGCCCCGTCCAGCAGTATCCGGATCTCGTCGCCGTCCATGCGCGCGATCTGCTGCGAGAAGTCCGCGGCGAACGGGATGGACCGGGAGCGGCACTCCTCGGTGTGGCGCAGCATCGCCTCCGGGTCGTCGGCGCCGATGAGGACCAGGTCGAGGCCGCCCACCCGGTCGGCGACGGTCTTGAGTTCGATGAGCCGGGCCTCGCTCATCGCGCCGGTGTAGAAGGAGCCGATCTGGTTGTGGTCGGCGTCGGTGGTGCACACGAAACGGGCCGTGTGCTGGGTCTCCGAGATCCGTACGGACTCGGTGTCCACTCCGTGCCGGTCCAGCCACGCCCGGTACTCGTCGAAGTCGGAGCCGGCCGCGCCGACCAGGATCGGCTTGGTGCCGAGCTGCCCCATGCCGAAGGCGATGTTCGCGCCCACCCCGCCGCGGCGTACGTCGAGGCGGTCGACCAGGAAGGAGAGCGAGACCGTGTGCAGCTGGTCCGCGACGAACTGGTCGGCGAAGCGGCCGGGGAAGGTCATGAGGTGGTCGGTGGCGATGGAGCCGGTGACTGCGATACGCACGGCTAGGACACTCTCCTGGGGCGCAGGGGATGGACAGTTCACGCTACCCGGTCCACCGGACCCTCTGAAGCAGGCAAAACTACCCGATAGTAGATCTTTCTTCGTGGGCTCGGGCGTGCCTACGGTGCCGTCATGACGAAGCTCGAGGCCCCCGGTACCGCCCCGATCACCGCGGAACCGGAAGGAGACCTGGCGTCGCTGCGCGGCGACTGCGCCCGGATGACCCCGCACTGGGCCGTGCCCGCGAAAGCCGCTCCCCTGCCGGTCTCCCCGTCCCTGATCCACGGCGTCAGCGTGCCGCCCGCCTCCGCCCGCCTCTTGGACGCGATGTCCGACTACGGGGACTGATTCCCGGCGCCTCGCCGACAGGCGCACCCGCCGGGGAACCGTGCGCTCCCCCGCCGCGTCCCATCGCCGTCCCCCGTAAGAGGGAGGCGGGATACGACCTTCCGTGCCCTTTCCCGGCACGGCGGGGTCTCCTGGGACAGCGTGGAGCCGAAGGAGCGATGCGGTGAACACCGAGCGACCCGACGACGCGAGCGACGCGGCGGACGTCCCCGAGAGCGGGGGCGACGCCGTGCCCCGACGGCGCTCCCCCGTGGTGGTCGCCTCCGTCGCGGCCGCGGTCCTGTTGGCCGGGGGCGGCGGGACGTATCTGGCCACGACCCTGTCCGGCGGCGCGGGCGGCTCCTCGGCACCGGGCGGTGACGGCGCCCCTCCGGCGCTGGCCCTCGACGGCTACGGCGAGGGCGGCACGCCCGGCATCGCGGTGGGCGAGCCGAACCCGTACGGCACGACGTACCGCGCGGCGGGCACGCTCCCGAGCGGCCCCGAGTCCGCGCCGGTGTACTGGGCGAAGGGCGAGGTGACGCGGGACGAGGTGGCCCGGCTCGCCAAGGCGCTGGACGTGAGCGGCACGCCGCGGCGGGCCGGTGACTCCTGGACGGTGGGCGGCGGCCAGGACGGGGCGCAGCCGCTGCTGCGGGTGGCGGGGCAGGCGCCGGGGTTCTGGACGTTCAGCCGGTACGGGCCCGGGTCCGACGACCTGTGCCGGGGCAGCAAGGTGTGCCCCTCCGCGCAGGACTCCGCCAAGGGCTCCCCGGTGAGCGAGGCCGTGGCGAAGCGGGCCGCCGCTCCGGTGCTGAAGGCGCTCGGCCAGGACGACGCCAAGCTCGACGCCCGTCGGCTCCTGGGCTCGCTGCGGCTGGTGAACGCCGATCCGGAGGTGGGCGGGCTGCCCACGCACGGCTGGTCGACCGGTGTCCAGGTGGCGGCGGACGGCCGGGTGCTGGGCGGCAGCGGCACCCTGAAGGCGCCGGTCGAGGGAGCGACGTATCCCGTGCTCGACGCGAAGCAGACGCTGGAGCTGATGAACGGCGCGCCGTCGTACGGCCGCAGGGGCATCGGCGGCTGCGCCGCTCCGGTACCGGCCGAGGACCGGGACGAGCAGCCGTGCGGGGCGGCCACCGGGGCGCCGAAACGGGCGTCGGCGACGGTGGAGGGCGCGGTGTTCGGGCTGGCCCGGCACTCCGTGGACGGCAGGGCGGTCCTGGTGCCGTCGTGGCTGTTCGAGGTACGGCCGGCCGGGGCCGGGGACGGCGTCACGGCGACGTATCCGGCGATCGACCCGCGGTATCTGACCAGCCCGCGGCCGCAGGGGCAGCCGAGCGGGACGCCGTCGCCCCGTACGAGCGCTCCGGGCGGGACGCCCTCTCCCCGTCCGAGCGCTCCGGGCGGGACGTCGTCGCCGGCGCCCGCCGAACGCGACGTGAAGGTCATGGGCTACACCGCCGACGGCCGGGACCTCACCATCGCCTATGAGGGCGGGGTGTGCGCCGACTACACGGCCTCCGTGAGCGAGGGCTCCGACAAGGTGACGGTGACCGTGACGGAGAAGCCCTGGCGGGGCAAGGTGTGCATCATGATCGCCAAGGTCTACCACGAGACACTGCACCTCAAGGCGCCGCTGGGCGACCGCAAGGTGGTCGGTTCGGACGGCACGCCGATCCCGAAGGGGACGGTGCCCGCCGACGGGGCGGGGCCCCCGCTCGCACGGTAGGAGGCCGGTTCCACGGACGGACGAAGGCGGCGCCCCCCGGGTGGGGGACGCCGCCTTCACACGCCTACCGGTGGGCTGCTCAGCTGAAGGAGTCGCCGCAGGCGCAGGAGCCCGTCGCGTTCGGGTTGTCGATGGTGAAGCCCTGCTTCTCGATCGTGTCGACGAAGTCGATGGTGGCACCGCCCAGGTACGGGGCGCTCATGCGGTCGGTGACGACCTTGACCCCGCCGAAGTCCTTCTCCACGTCGCCGTCGAGCGAGCGCTCGTCGAAGAAGAGCTGGTAGCGCAGGCCGGAGCAGCCGCCGGGCTGAACCGCGACGCGCAGCGCCAGGTCGTCACGGCCTTCCTGGTCGAGCAGGGCCTTGACCTTCGCCGCGGCGGCGTCGGTCAGGATGATGCCGTCGGTGACGGTGGTGGTCTCGTCCTGTACGGACATCTACATCTCTCCCGGGTTGTACGGAGACTGCTTGCCGACGAGTGCAACCGGCAGGGCCGCGGATTCATTCCGGGCCGAGCGCGCTTCCTCTCGCGTCTCGCTTCTTCTTCATGCTCGCACACGCGCCGGAACACGCATACCGGCCTGTGGAGGGACGGCTGCGGGACGGCTGTGGGACGGAGGTGAGTCGGCCAGGGGCGACCGGGGGCGACCGGGATTCACGTCACATAGACGCTATCGCCATCGTCAAAGTGACATGAAGCGGTTATGATAGATAGCGTCAATTCGACGAAAAGGCATGTCCCGCCGGCCCCCTCGAGGGCCGGCGAGCCGCAGAACAGAAAGGGTGCGTGTCGTGACCACCGCCCAGACCCAGGAGCTCGACGTACAGCCGACGCCCCTCGCCCTGCTGCTGCTCGGCCGCGAGGCCGACCCGAAGAGCGAACGGGGCGTCGAGTGTCCCGGCGAGCTTCCCTCGCCGTCCGACCCCGACCTGGTCGAGCGCGCCCGCGCGGCCAAGGAGAAGCTGGGCGACAAGGTGTTCGTACTCGGGCACCACTACCAGCGCGACGAGGTCATCCAGTTCGCGGACGTCACGGGCGACTCCTTCAAGCTGGCCCGGGACGCCGCGGCGCGGCCGGAGGCCGAGTACATCGTCTTCTGCGGTGTGCACTTCATGGCGGAGTCGGCGGACATCCTGACGTCCGACGACCAGAAGGTGGTCCTGCCCGACCTGGCGGCCGGCTGCTCCATGGCCGACATGGCGACGGCCGAGCAGGTCGCCGAGTGCTGGGACGTGCTGACCGAGGCGGGCGTGGCCGAGCAGGTGGTGCCGGTCTCGTACATGAACTCCTCCGCGGACATCAAGGCGTTCACGGGCAAGCACGGCGGCACGATCTGCACGTCGTCGAACGCCGAGCGGGCCCTGGAGTGGGCGTTCCAGCAGGGTGAGAAGGTCCTGTTCCTGCCGGACCAGCACCTGGGCCGCAACACCGCGGTGCGGGACATGGGCATGTCCCTGGACGACTGCGTGGTCTACAACCCGCACAAGCCGAACGGCGGGCTGACCGCCGAGGAGCTGCGCGCCGCCAAGATGATCCTGTGGCGGGGCCACTGCTCGGTGCACGGTCGCTTCAGCCTGGACTCGGTGAACGACGTGCGGGCGCGGATCCCGGGCGTGAACGTGCTGGTGCACCCCGAGTGCAGGCACGAGGTGGTGACGGCGGCGGACTACGTGGGTTCGACCGAGTACATCATCAAGACGCTGGAAGCGGCCCCGGCGGGCTCGAAGTGGGCCATCGGCACGGAGCTGAACCTGGTCCGCCGCCTGGCGAACCGTTTCGCGCCGGAGGGCAAGGAGATCGTCTTCCTGGACCGCACGGTGTGCTTCTGCTCGACGATGAACCGCATCGACCTGCCGCACCTGGTGTGGGCGCTGGAGTCGCTGGCCGAGGGCAACCTGGTCAACCGCATCCAGGTCGACAAGGAGACGGAGGCGTTCGCGAAGCTGGCGCTGGAGCGGATGCTGGCGCTGCCGTAGTGGCGACGTAGTGCCGACATGACAGTGCCCCGGCCGCCCTCACCGGCGCCGGGGCACTGCCCTGCGCGTACGGGTTCCGCCGTAGAGCCGTCGGACCGTCGGATGCGCCGGTCAGTTGCGGCCGCCGCTCGCTGCACAAGCTCCCGTGGCCGCCGCCCGCCCTCCAGGCGCCCTCCCGTGCAACCTCGGATAGAAGCGCTGCAGGGACTCCTCGGGTCCGCCCGCCTCGAAGCGGTTGCCGACCTTGCCGAGCGCCGCCCTTGCGCGGCGGCGTCGATGAGGAAGTCGACGACCCGCAGACTGGCCACGGAGTAGTCGAGCGGCAGCCGGTGGCGAGCGGTGACATGCGCGACGAAGCCCGCGGCATACCGCCTCATCTCACCGGCACTCGCCACACGTTCTTCCCCCTGGCCATGGCCCCCACCCCTTCGCTCGGCCCCGGGGGAAGCCCGAACCGATTCTGAGGGCGTGTTCACGGGGGTCATCGAGCTTCCGGCGGGCGTCCGGTGAGCGAAACGGCCGGCAGCTCGCGGCCTCGGGGTTCGGGCAGCCGCGGAACTCGCTGACGACGGGAGAACCTTCAGTCCTCGGCCGCGTCTCTCCAGACCAACTGAGGAAGCCGCCCATCTGCTTGGGCGAAGGGGTCCTTCTTCGGCATGCCAGGGGGCAGGACTGGCTTCAGCGCAGAAAAGACCGACTCCAGTTGCGGCTGACCGAAGGACGCAACGTCGGGAGTCGCCCTCACCCACAGGCCACCGCTGGAGAGCTGACGCACCTCGCTCAGCGTGCCTGCGTCCTGCAGTCCGGGGGCTCCGCCCAGCCCTTCGGAGAGCTCTTCCGGGATGATGGTGATCCACGAGTATCCCCGCAGAAACTTGCGCCTCTCCGCCAGGGAGCCGGTACGCCCTCCCCGCCGCAGCGCAGTGTCGAGTCCCGTCCACCCGATGGACAGGCTGTCCGTATAAATCTGCCCATACGCGGGGTTGGTTCTGTCGGCGAATTCCCCGAGCGCCGTCGCCCACCGGTCGCACGCGGCGTGGCTACCGGGATCCGTCTCGGACATTCCGCCGCTTGTCACGACGGACATCTGCATCCACGCCGGATCAGCTGAATTCTCGACGTCGACCACGAGCTCGATCGACCTGCCGCCGGACGGATCGACCGTTCCGGCCTCGTCCAGGCACCACAGTTTGAGCGATGCCCGCTCGAACGGTGAGCTCAGAGAGGCGGAGAAATCATCAAGAGCCTGCGCCGAGTAAGCTGCCGCCTTGGCCTCTCCCCGGCCGCGAGGAAAAAGCGACAGGCGCGCCCACACCCCACCAGGTGCGCCATGCAAATCGTCCCAGTCAAGGGGGGACTCCAACGGAAGACAATCCTGCAGCTTTGCCCACGTTCCGGGACATGCTGTGGGAATGAAGCGACGCATCCACTCCGCCGCGATGTCACCGAATGCTACTGGGCTCTGCCTGTCAACATCAAGCAGTACTTTGAGTCCGCTCTGGCGCATGGCCAGAGCATAGTTACCCTGACCGCCACTTAGCAAATACTGCACCACCCGCTCAACAGTCGATCACCTGTGACGTGCGGCGAGGCCCTGGAGCCGGCTTTCACAGTCGGACTCCAGGGCCCAGCACGTTCCGCTAGTCAGCCCTCATTCAGAAGGCGAAACCAGGCAGCGGGATGAAACCTCGTATACCACCAAGTGACGGCATACGGAATCCGTTGAATCCCGGGATTGTGAATGGATTCCCCATGTCTTCCACGCACGCCATGTCGGCGACAACCGGCGTGCAATTGGAGTTGGCGGCCGGAACCTTGGCTTCCTGCTCCTGTTCCTGCTTCTGCGGCTTCTCCTTCGGGAAACCTCGTGAGTAGTACCGGATACCCAGCTCGCCGTCGTCCTTTCCGGACCAGACATTCATCGTTCGGCCGTCGACGGACGTGACCTTGCTATTGGCGAGACCAAATCCCGCTTCGACCGTCCTGTTGTCCTTTTTCTCCCGCAACTTTTCCTGGAGACCGTCGATATACCGCTGAAGCTGCAACGGCCCCATTTCCGTGTTCGACATCCACTCTCCGTCGAACTTACCCTTTCCGCCCTTGCTCTTCACTTCCCAGACGTACACTTTTTCTTCCGTCCAGAGAATGATGTCTGCGATCCCGTCCTTTTCCTCCTCCGGGTTTCGGGCAGCTCCCGGTATGAGGTTGAACTTCTTGGACGTTGTGATCCTGCCGGTGACGCCGAGTTCCGCCATTCGCTTCTTGATCACGTTCACCGTATCGGCGACGACCCGGTTGTGGTCGCTTACAGCAAGAGACCTTCTCGCATCTTCGATGTCCCATCCCCCACCGCTGTTCGGCGTGCAGCGGTAGTTGGGATCGTTGCACTCGATGGGCCTGTGCCCATCGAGTTCGACGAAGCTGGTGGGGTTGCCACCGCCGAATGCGTACCGGTTGCCGGTGTACGGGTCGGTGCCAAGGCCCATGTCGGCGAGGGCGCCGTTGTACATGTCCCGGGTCGTGAACCGGTTCAGGCCCGGGTCGTAGTCGCGGAAGCCCATGTCGTACGTGCCCGACTGGGCGTCCCAGCGTTTGGCGTTGTAGCGGTAGGGGTTGTACGCCTCCTTGGTCGGGTCGGCCGCGTCCGGCTTGTCGATGCCCGTGAACTCGGACTTGTCGTCGGAGCCGTAGGCGGTGTAGCCGTAGGTCGCCTTCGTGTCGCCGTTCTTGTCCGTCAGGGTTTCGACGTCGGTGTGGCCGTTGTAGCCGTAGTAGCCGTCCTCGGTCGTGCCGTCGCTGTTGTACTTGATCTGCGACAGGCGCTCGCCCCACGGGCTGTACTGGTACGACTTGGTGAGGGTGCCGGCGACCTTCTCGTCCAGCACCTCGTTCGACAGGCCCAGGTACTCGAAGTCCGTCGTCTTGCCGTTGGCGGTCTCCGAGGTGGTGCGGTCGAGCGGGTCGAAGGCGTACGTGGTCGACTTCATCGCGCCCGTGTCGTCCATCTTCTGGGACTCCACGACGTGGTCGAAGCCGTCGTACACGCTACGGCTGATCACCTTGCCGCCCGAGGTCACCGACTCCTGGCGACCGAACGGGTCGTAGTCGTAGTTCGCCGTCGTGCCACCCGTCGTCGCGGTGAGCAGGCGATTCCGGTCGTAGTTGTAGGTGGTCGTGGTGCCCTTGACCGTCTGGCTGATGACGTTGGCATTGTCGTCGTGGACGTAGGTCTCGGTGTCCGCGCCGTTGCCCGTCTTCACCGCCTTCGCCAAGCGGTTCGCCGGGTCGTACGTGTAGTCCGTCGTGGACGAGAGGTACGCCGCATGGTCGTCGGCGTTCATCTTCTTCGCCACGTCCTGCGCCTTGTTCCCGTTGGGGTCGTAGGCGTAGGTGTGGGAGGAGACGAGGGTGCCGTTGGGTTTCTTCTCCGTCGTGGACTTGACCGGGCCGTCCAGGTAGTACGTGTAGTCAACGGTGTTCCCGTTGGACTTCGTCTCCTGAAGTGTCTGGCCGCGGTCGGTGTACGTGTACGACGTCACCTTGGGCGAGGCGTCTGTGGCGGACGTCCCCACCGAGACCGTCTGGACCAGTTCACGCAGGTCGTACGTGTACTTGGAGTACTGGTCGGGATGGTCGACGGTCTTCACCTGACCGTCCGCGTCGTACGTGTACGACGTTGACTTCTTGTCCACACCGGTCAGCGACTCGGTCACCTTCTGGACCTGGTTGAGGCCCGTGTAGGCGATCGTGTACGCGTCGATCTTCGCGCTCGACGACGTATCGTCGATCTTGGTGAGGTTGGCGTTCGCGTCGTAGGTGTAGGCGAACGTCTTCTTCTCGTTGTCGGTGTCGGCCGAGTTGTCGCGGACCAGCTTCACCGCGTCGGCGACCACCGTGCCGCCGCCGTTCTGGAACAGCTGAAGCTTGGCGGCATTGCCCTGAGTGAAGGCGTACGAACCCAGCGAGACCCAGGTGCCTTGATTGGCGGTCGCGCTCTGGTCGATCGTCTTGTCGACCGTGCCACCCGAGTACGTCAGCGTGTACTTCGCCGTTGCCGCGGCGCCCGTCACCTTCGGGAACTTCACGTACGCCGTGTACGTGCCGTCCTTGGGGATGTTGAGCGTCCACGTGAACGAGTCCGTGCCCGTACCCGCCGCGTGCGAGGCGTAGTTGTACCCCTGCTCGCTGGCTGCGTCACCCGTCGACCACGTCCCGGTCGAGGAGGTGTTCTGGGTGTCGGAGTTGTCGGCCAGGACCACCGCGCTACCGACCGGCACGCCGTCGTCCGAGCGGGACCTGAGCTTGCCGTCCGGGTAGTACGACCAGCTCATCGTGCGGTTGGAGGAACCACCCGCCGACGTCAGCGTCCTGGCCGTCTGCTGGCCGAGTTCGTTGTAGTCGTAGCTGGTGGCGATGTCCCACGGGTCGGTGGAGGACTTCACCCAGCCGTTGTCGTAGTAGTCGTAGGTGGTGGTGTTGCGGACCGTCTCGCCGTCCGACGGCGGCAGCGACGTGGACGCCACCCGGCCGACGTCGTCATACGAGGTCTGCGTGTAGACGTTGGGGTTGTTGTAGCGGGAGTCCGCAGGGTCGTACGGCTGGTACTGCTTGACCGCGCGGTTCAGCGCGTCGTACTCCGTGCGCTGAGTGAACGCGTCCGTCGAACCCGCCGCCACCGAGCGGGGCGTGAGCACCTTGGTGACGTTGCCGACCTGGTCGTACTCGTACTTGGTCGTGTTGTACGTGATCGGCGAGCTGCCCTCGTGGGGAGTCTGCACCTGGGTGGTCTTGCCGCGCTCGTCGTAGGTGATGAGCGTGGTGTTGTTCTCCGGATCCGTCACGGAGACGACCAGGCCGTCCTTGTCGTAGGACTTCTTCGTCGTCTTGCCGGCCGCGTCCGTGACGGACGTGACCCGGTGGTCCAGGTCGTAGGCCGTCTTGCTCATGTAGTCGGTCGTGTCCGTCGTCGCGTTCTTCTTCGGGTCGATGACCGTGACGACGTTGCCGACGTTGTCGTACTCGTAGGAGATCTTGTCGCCCGCGGCGTTCACCACGGAGGTGAGCTGGTTGATCGGGTCGTAGTTGTTGGTGGTGACGTAGTCGGTGGTGTCCGTCGTCGTCAGCGTGCCCTTGGGCTCCGTGGTCGTCTTGAGGTTGCCGACCTTGTCGTAGGTGTACGACGTCACCCGGTCGTCCGACGTGGAGGTGTCCTTGGGCGCGGTCGCCGAGATGATCTGGTCCGCGTTGTCGTACACGGCCGTGGAGACCGCGCCGTTGGGTGCCGTCGACTTGGTGACGTTGTCGTTCTCGTCGTACTCCGGCGCCGGGGTCGTGATGTACACGCCCGCCGCCTGAACCTTGGGCACCGTGTTGACCAGCGGACGGCCGAACGTGTCGTACGTCTGCGTGGTCTTCTTGCCCAGGGCGTCGGTGACCGAGGTGACCTCGCCACGCTCGTCATACACGTACAGCGTGGACTTGTTCAGCGCGTCCGTGATCGTCGCCGGGTAGCCGGTCGGGCCGAAGCTGCTGTACGTCGTCGGATTGCCGTTGGCGTCGGTGACCTTGGTCAGCTCGCCGTAGGAGTCGTACGCGTACGACGTGGTGTAGTCACCCGCCGTCGACGTCGCGACACCCTTCGGGTCGGTGACCGACGTCAGGTTGCCGAAGGAGTCGTAGCCGAACTGCCAGGCCCGCCCCTCCGGGGAGGTCTTGCGGAACAGGTCGGCCGAGTAGCCGTCCGCGCGCGTCTGGTACTCGTACTTCGACGCGTTCGCCGGCCACTTGGTCGTGTCCGACACGCAGGTGGCCGTCTGGTCGGGCAGGCCCGCCGTGTTGTTCTCCGCGTCGCGCTGCCAGAGCGGGTAGCCGGTCTTCTGGTCGTAGCAGTACGCGGTCTTGGCGCCGTTGGCCTCCTCCAGGTACGTGACGTTGTTGTCGGCGTCCCAGGACATCTTCGTCGTCTGGGACTTGGCGTTGGTCGTCTGGACCGGGCGGCCGAAGTCGTCCGTGACGTACTGCGTGGCGTGCGATTCGGCATCCGTGACCGTCGTGTCGGTGAACTTCGTGTTCGCGGTGTCGGCCGCGTACGCGAAGTCCGTGGTGCCGCCGAGGCGGTCGGTGATGGTCTTCGTCCACCAGTGGTACTTCGGGTCGTCACCCGTCTGCGGGGGGTAGTACGCCAGCTGGGTCGCGTTGCCGCGCGGGTCGGTGGCCTTGACCAGCTTGACGTTCTTGTTGCCCTGCGTGGCGTCGTAGGTGAACTTGAAGACCTTCGGCTGGCTGGAGCCGTCACCGTCGGTGAACTGACCCAGCAGGCCCTTCGTCGTGTAGTAGAAGGAGATCTTCCGGATCGGCAGGCCCGAGACGGACCCCGAGATGTCCGTGATGGACTTCACGTGGTCGTAGATCTTGGAGTTGGTCAGGTTGCTGCCGGTGACCTTGGCGCCCGTGTCGTCGATGTAGTCGTACGACGCGTCGCCCTTCTTGTAGTACTCGACCGTCAGCGACTGCCGGCCCGCCGGGTCGGTGATGTACGTGAGGAACTTCGTCGGCTTGTTGTTGGACTTGCGTTCCTCGTACGTGTACGTCTGCGTGTTGCCGTTCTTGTCGACGATCGACGTGAGGTAGCCGTCGCAGCCGAAGAGGAACCGCGTGCCGTCCGGGCGCAGCAGGGTCCAGGCGTCCGGGACCGGGTCCTTGTCCGGGGTGCAGTCCAGGCCCGCCTTCATCGTCAGCTGGTAGTGGACGCCCGCCGGGGCCTTCCACGTCCCGTCTGCCTGCTTGGTGAAGACGTGGGTGGTGCCGTCACCGTCCGGGAGGCGGACCTCCGTCGGGTTCGGGTTGGGGTGGAAGTCCAGGGGCGCGCCCAGCCGGATCGGCCCGGCGAGCTGTGCCGACCAGCCCGCACCCGACACCGTGTCGGAGGTGTCGAGGGAGTTGTAGGCGAAGCGAGCGAACGTCGTCAGACCCCGGCCGGGGTTCGTGAAGGCGTTGTACGACCAGACGCTGTTGCCCGAGGCCAGGTTGTTCATCACCGTCGAGCCGGCACCGGTGTTCTTGCCGGTGTAGGAGTAGAACTTCTCCAGTCCCAGCGAGTCGGAGGTCGGGTCCTCCACCGCCACGTTCTGCTTCATCGGCTGGATCGAGGTGTTGGTCACCGACAGCCAGGAGCCGTCGGAGACCTTCTTGATGTCCCAGCCGAGCACGTAGTCGGTGCGCTTGTTGCCGGAGTCGGAGTTGATCGGCGTGGCCACCTGGGCCTGGATCGTCGCCGACTGGCCGGGGTTCAGCGCCGGGATCGCCGTGGAGAGCTGGTTGCCGCCCGTCGTCACGTCCGTGCCGTCCGGCAGCTTCCACGTGTACGACAGCACCCGCTCACCCGACGCCCACGCACTGGAGGTGGTGTTGGTGACCGTGAAGTTCACCGTGTACGTGGAGTTCGGGGTCATCCGGGAGGGGGCCTGCGGCGCGTAGTACGTGTCCGAGGTCGTCGAGTCGACGTAGATGACGCGCAGCAGCGGGCCCAGCTGGTAGTCGGAGGTCTCCGAGGACAGGAACAGCGTGCGCTCCTGCGGACCCGTGGACGTTTCGTCCTTCAGCTTGACCAGCGCGCCGTGGTTGGAGGACGGGGTCTTGATCCAGCCCTGGGTCAGGGAGGTCGCGTCCCACCAGTGGCGGCCCACCTCCGAGACCTGGGCGACCGTGTCCGACACGGTGCCGGAGTAGTCACCGCCCGCCGTGGTCCACGCGGTGGTGGAGGTGGCGTTGTTCCACGTCGCCTGGGTCTCGTTGAAGTCCCGGTTCAGGCCGTGGAGTTCGTAGACCGCGCCGTTGGAGCCGGTCGTGGTCTCCGCGCCCCACATGAACAGGCGCGACTCCAGCACCGTCGCCGTCGTCGGGACGGCCGACGTGTCGAACTTCAGCGCCGCCCGGGCCTTGCCGTAGGTGGTGGAGTTGTTGCCCACCTCCAGCCACTTCTGGCCCACACCGAAGGAGGAGATGGTGTCCTCGTTCGTGGTCGGCTGCCCGGAGGCCAGGGTCGTGTCCGTCACCCCCGACGTGCCCTGGATCAGGCGCATCGTCCGGCCCGCCTTGGGCACGCCCACGATCCGGGTCGGCGAGCCCAGCAACTGGCCGTTCTTCGTCTTCACCGCGATCTGGTAGTAGTACGACCGCCCGATCTCGACCGAGGAGGAGTCCGGGGTCGGTGTCGCGGTGGTGTCCGTGTACGCCGTGGCCGACTTGTCGATCGGGGCCACCAGCGTCGCCGCGGACGGCGTGAACGCCTGCTGCGTGGAGCGGTACAACTCGTACTGGGCGATGTCCAGACCCGGGTCGCCGCTGGTGTTCTGGTACGCCGGCCAGGACAGCTCGGGCCCGGTGGAGTGGATCACCGTCGGGGAGTTCAGCGTCGTGCCGACCGCCCCGTAGGTGACCGTCAGCCGCGGGATCGTCGCCGTCTCGCCGCCGTAGTCGCCGTCACCCGACTCGTAGCGCGGGCCGCCGGTCGGCGCGGTGGACGACTCGTCCGTGGCCTTGAGGACGAACCCGTTGTTGGCCGAGGTGCCGTTGATCCACTGCTGGACGGTGTCGGTCACCGGGAACTTGTGCCACTGGTTGTACTGACCGGCGCCCTTGGTGATCGTCGCCGGGTTCACCCAGCGCACCGCGTCCGCGATCACCGCCGTGGAGGCGGACGCGGGGCCGTCGCCGAGGACGACCTTGCCGGCCGTGCCCTGCGAGAAGTTGATCTCGTTGCCGCCGTTGAGGGAGGCCCACACCCCGTTGGTGCCCGACTGCTGGTTCACCGTGTACGTCGTGGACCCGCCGCTGCCCGTCACCGTGTACGGCGCGTTGGTCGCCCGGTCCGAACCCGCCACGTAGTGCACGTCGACGCGGTAGGAGTCGGTCTCCGGGAGCTTCGGCTGCCAGGTGTAGGTGTCCCCGGAGACGCTGTCCTTGTTGGAGTGGTAGTCCGAGCCGATGCCGTTCGAGGACGAGGCCGACGGCCAGGTGCCGGTCGCCGCCGTGGTGCCCGCGTCCCCGTCGTCCACCTGGACGCTGGTGCCGGACAGCTCACCCACCAGCGAGCTGGTGTTGGACCAGGTCGCCGTCGACTCGTCCCACGCCCCCGTCGCCCGGTACGCGCCGATGGTCACGTTGTTGGCGTTGGTGGTGTGCGCCTGGTCGTAGTACATCTCCAGGCGCGCCGAGTCGATCTTCGTGCCCGACGGGATCTCGCTCAGCGGGAACTTGATCAGCGACCGGGAGATACCCGTGTCCGTCTTGCCCGCCGACAGCTTCCAGGTGGTGTTGAAGTTCGTCGACGCCTGATCCGACAGGACCATCGTGTCCTGCGAGTCCGTCGGGCTCGGCGCGATCGTGATCGTCGGGTCGATCACCACCGGATACTGTCGGTCCTTCGACGCCAGCCACTGCGTGTCCGGCGTGACCGTGAGCTTCCAGGACTTCCCGTCCCGGGTCAGCTTCTGAGTGACCTTGGTGCTGTACGTCTCCCCGAAGACGGAGGTGTCCGCCTTCTTCGCGTCCGTCATGAACGGCGCCGGGATCACCATGACCGGGGTGTTCGGCAGCTCCCCGTACAGCGCGATCGAGCCGTCCTTGCGCGCCTTCGGCACCAGACCGTCGGTGTCCAGCGTGAAGGTGAACTTCAGCGGACCGGACGGGCGCTTGGCGAGGGTGATGTTCTCCTTCACCCGGCCGCGACCGACGCCGTACGAGATCTCGGCGCCGTGCGCCCGGTCCTCGTACGTGACCGTCGAGCCCTTCGCCGCCGGCGTCAGCGTCTTCCCCGCGCCCTCCAGGCCGAGGGTGACCGACCGGCCGTCCGGCGACTGGAACCGCACCAGCCGTCCCGCGTCCGAACCGAACCAGCTACGGCCCTCGTTCGTCGTGTTGGAGAACGTGAAGCCCTTCACCGACGAGGCCCGCACCGAGGTGTCGATGGCCTTCCATGCCTTCGACTTCGCGTCCCGGTAGGACGTCGGCAGCGCCGACAGCTCCGCCTGCACCCGGCCGTCCGACAACTGCCAGAAGCGGGCGTTCGCCGTCCGGCGGCCCGTCAGCTCCCGGACGCGCTTCGCCTTCGGCGCGACCCTCCCCTTCGGCAGCTTCTGCCGATCCGCCATTCCCAGCTCGTCGTGCGAGGGAGGCTTCCCGTTTTCTTCGCCATCTTCGAACCAGCCCTTGACGGTGTCGAATATTCCCTTTCCGTCACCGCCGGAGGCGGGGGCCGCATAAGCGATCTGGGGCAGCGCGGTACTTGTCACCGCTGATACCACCAGGCACGCCATGAGCCTGCCCAATCTGGGTCTCACGCCACACCTTTCCCGAACCGTCGTCATTGAAACCGCCGCCCGTACACGCCTCCCAACTGCGATGACGGCAGGCCACAGGCAGCGGCGCCGGGTTTCTAGCCATGCGGCCGACAGAGTGTCAAGCGACCGGACACATCGGGAGTTGAGCCTCTTACCCGGCGCTTGACGCTGAATCGGCCGCCGTGTTGCCCGATATATCCGCTCGCTGGCCATGGCGATTCGGTGTGGTGTATAAACGCCCGGCTCCAACCCCGAGCACCCGAGCATTCCGAATTTCAGGGAGACCATTCATGGGCGGCGAAACCCAGGAATCCGAAACGGCAGGGAAGCCGAGCGGCGACCGCCTCGGCCTGGCCATCGGCGGCGCCCTGCTCGCCGCCTGCGCCGGCCTCGTCCTCTACGGCGTACTCGGCATCGGCCAGGACGACGGCAAGCCGGAACGGCATATCCCCACCGCTGCGGTGACGTACGAGGTGACCGGCACCGGCACCGTCGACATCACCTACCAGGCCCGCAGCGCATCCGGTGATGCCACCGTCGTCAAAGCGGCCGCGCTGCCATGGCGCAGGACGGTGGACGTCCCGCTCGGCAAGGAACCGACCATCGGCATCGTTCTCGGCGAGAAGGGCGGTCAAGCCCGCTGCACGCTCGCCGTCCGCGGCAAGCACGTCCAGAGCGCCACCGCCACCGGCACGTTCGGCCGGGCCACATGCTCCGGCATGCTGCCGCCGGCCACGGCCGGCGCGAAGCAGGACTGAGCGCGACGGGTCGTCCCTTTGGGCCCGGCCCCTGCACGACACCGGGGGCATTCATCCGAAATGTCCCCGCGATCGCAATCCGGCACCCCTGAGTGTCCCGCAGCCGGCGGCCGACTCGCGCGAGTCGCAGCCGGACTTCGCCACGGACCCGCGACAAAGCTGGCCCCACCATCGGCATGCACGGTGCGCCCCCTCACTCGGCACGGCCACACGTCCCTGACGGTGGCCGTGATCCTGTGCCACGATCGAGGGAACGGTTCCCGATCTCAGGGCCAGGTGATCTTCCGATGTCCCAGTCTGGCGATCGACAGAAGGAGGGGCGTGACATGACTGCCGTGGCACATGAGCCCATCACGCCGGCGGAAGGCCTGCTGGAGACCTTCCTGGCGCTCGAGACCCCGGAGGGGTTCCGGGCCGGTCTGATCGAGGGGGAGATCGTTGTGACGCCGCCGCCGGACGGGGACCACGAGGACTACATCAACCAGATCGTGAAACAGGTGATCAGGCGGTCCCGGACCGACATGGACTTCTCCGGGAACAAAGGCCTGAGGCTCCAGAGCGAGGGCGGCTGTCCCAAGGACCACGTGATCCCCGACGGCACCTTCGCGCCCGCGGAGCTGCGCCTCTACCGTGGCGCCGACCCCTGGATGCCCTCCGACGGCGTGGCCATGGTGCTCGAAGTGACGTCCACGAAGCCCCAGACCGACCGCGAGGCCAAGCGCCGTTGCTACGCCCGTGGCAGCATCCCCCTCTACCTGCTCGTCGACCGCGAGGCCTCCTCGATCACCCTGTTCAGCGACCCGGAGGACGACGACTACCGCCAGCACTGCACGCTTCCGTTCGGAAAGCCGCTCGTCCTGCCGGAACCGTTCGCCTTCGAACTGGGCACCACCGACTTCCTGTGACGTCCGGCGTCCTCGTCAGTCCGTCCTCGGGCGCACCAGTCCCGACTCGTAGGCGATGACCACCAGTTGGGCCCGGTCGCGGGCGCCCAGTTTCGCCATCGCCCGGTTGACGTGCGTCTTCACCGTGAGCGGGCTGACCTCCAGGCGTTCGGCGATCTCGTCGTTGGAGTGGCCGCCTGCGACCTGGACGAGCACCTCGCGCTCCCGGCCGGTGAGCGTGCCGAGCCGGTCGGAGTGGGCCGGGTCGCGGCCGTCGTCGTCGCCCTGGGCGAGGAACCGGGCGATGAGCCCCTTGGTGGCGGCGGGCGACAGCAGGGCCTCGCCGCCGTGCGCGACGCGGATGGCGTTCAGCAGGTCCTCGGGCTCGGAGCCCTTGCCGAGGAAGCCGGAGGCGCCGGCGCGCAGCGACTGCACGACGTAGTCGTCCACCTCGAAGGTCGTGAGTATGACCACCCGGACGTGGGCGAGAGCCGGATCAGCGCTGATCAGGCGGGTCGCGGCGAGGCCGTCCGTGCCGGGCATGCGGATGTCCATGAGGACGACGTCGGTGCCCCGCTCCTTGGCGAGCCGAACCGCCTCGGCGCCGTCGGACGCCTCGCCCACCACCTCCATGTCCGGCTCGGAGTCGACGAGCACCCGGAAGGCGCTGCGCAGCAGCGCCTGGTCGTCGGCGAGCAGGACACGGATGGTCATACGGGCCCTCCCTGGGCGGCGGTCACACGGTCTCCCCGGCTGCGGTCGTCGTGTGGTTCTCGACGGGCAGGATCGCATGGACGCGGAAGCCGCCCCCGTAGCGGGGACCGGTGGTGAGGGAGCCGCCGACGGCGGTGACGCGCTCCCGCATGCCGAGCAGGCCATGGCCGCCGTGGCCGTCGTCGTCCCCGGACGCGGTGTCCTCGCCCGGGCCGTCGTCGAGGACCGTGATCTCCACGTCGGGGCCCACGCGGACGACGCTGACCTCGGCCTTCGCGGTGGGCCCCGCGTGCTTGCGCACATTGGTGAGGGCCTCCTGGATGACGCGGTACGCGGCCAGGTCCACGGCGGCGGGCAGTGTGGTGCCGGAGTCGGCGCGGGCGACCTCGACCGGGAGGCCGGCGCTGCGGAAGGTCTCGGCGAGTTCGTCGAGGCGGGCCAGTCCGGGGGCGGGTTCGGTGGGGGCCTCGGGGTCGCCGGACTGGCGGAGCAGGCCGACCGTGGCACGGAGTTCGTTGAGCGCGGAGCGGCTGGCCTCGCGGACGTGGGCGAGGGCCTCCTTGGCCTGGTCGGGCCGCTTGTCCATGACGTGGGCGGCGACTCCGGCCTGCACGTTGACCAGGGCGATGTGGTGGGCGACGACGTCGTGCAGGTCACGGGCGATGCGCAGGCGTTCCTCGGCGACGCGGCGGCGGGCCTCCTCCTCACGGGTGCGCTCCGCGCGCTCGGCACGCTCCCTGATGGCCTGCACGAAGGCGCGGCGGCTGCGCACGGCGTCGCCGGCGGCCGCGGCCATGCCGGTCCAGGCGAAGAGGCCGAGGTTCTCCTGCGCGTACCACGGCAGGGGGCCGGACAGCATGGCGGCGCCGGTCAGCACGGTCATCGTCAGCAGGCCGACGCGCCAGGTGGTGGGGCGGTCGGTGGTGGAGGCGACGGTGTAGAGGGCGACGACGGCGGACATCGCCACGGGGGCGCGCGGGTCTGCGGTGACCAGCTCCACGAGGGAGAGGGTGCCGGTGACGGCGAGGACGGTCATGGGGTGCCGCCTGCGGAGGACGAGCGCCGCGGCGCCGAGCACCATGAGGACGAGGCTGAGGGCGTCGGGGGTGTGGGCTCCCCAGGTGGCGCGGTCGCCGCGGGGGTCGGCGACGGACGTGGCCAGCATGGCGACCAGGACGCCGAAGGCCAGGACGGCGTCCAGGGCGAGGGGGTGGGCGCGGATCCGGCACCGGGTGCGCTCTAGGGTGCTCACGGCTTCACGGTACGGGGCGGCTGCGGCGGGCGGAACCGAGGCCGGGTCCGCCCGGCGGTGCACGCACGTCCCGCCCGGGCGCTGCCGCCCCCGGGCCCCGCTCCGGCCTGAACGGCCTCGTCCCCGGACTCCCCCGAGCTCGTCGAGCACGGGGAACCCGCAGACGGGCCGGATTCCGCCGACCCGGGCCGGACGAACCGCTCAGCCCTGGATCAACACGGAATCAGCCCGGAATCAGCCCATCGTCGCTCAGCATCTCCCTGACCTCCTCCAGACTCGCGTCCGGCGACGGCAGGATCAGCTCCGACGGTTCCAGGGAGTCGTCCGGCAGCGGAGCGCCCAGGCGGCGGACCTCCGTGAGCAGTGCGGTCAGGGTGCGGCGGAAGCCGGCCTCGTCGCCGTGCTCCATCTCCGCGAGCAGCTCGTCGTCCAGCTTGTTCAGCTCGGCGACGCGGGCGTCGTCGAGCCGCACCTGCCCCTCACCCATGATCCGTACGATCATGTCGCCCTCCTTGAGGCGTGAGACCGGCTCACTGCTTGTCGAAGCGCGGGGTGTCCTGCGGCTGGGACTGGTTCTGGCCCTGTCCGGTGCCGCCCTCGATGGCCTGCCGCTGGTCGGACGAGCCTCCCGCCAGCTCGGCCTTCATGCGCTGCAGCTCCAGCTCCACGTCCGTACCGCCGGAGAGCCGGTCCAGCTCGGCCTGGATGTCGTCCTTGGCCATGCCGGAGGGGTCGTCCAGGGCACCGGAGGCCAGGAGTTCGTCGATCGCGCCCGCGCGGGCCTGGAGCTGGGCCGTCTTGTCCTCGGCGCGCTGGATCGCGAGGCCGACGTCGCCCATCTCCTCGGAGATCCCGGAGAACGCCTCGCCGATCCGGGTCTGCGCCTGGGCCGCCGTGTACGTCGCCTTGATGGTCTCCTTCTTGGTGCGGAAGGCGTCCACCTTCGCCTGCAGCCGCTGGGCCGCCAGCGTGAGCTTCTCCTCCTCGCCCTGCAGGGTCTGGTGCTGGGTCTCCAGGTCCGTCACCTGCTGCTGGAGCGCCGCCCGCCGGGACAGCGCCTCGCGGGCCAGGTCCTCCCGGCCGAGCGCCAGCGCCTTGCGGCCCTGGTCCTCCAGCTTCGACGACTGCTGCTGGAGTTGGTTGAGCTGGAGTTCCAGGCGCTTGCGCGACGTGGCCACGTCCGCCACACCACGGCGCACCTTCTGCAGCAGCTCCAGCTGCTTCTGGTACGAGTAATCGAGGGTCTCGCGCGGGTCCTCGGCCCGGTCAAGGGCCTTGTTCGCCTTCGCGCGGAAGATCATCCCCATACGCTTCATGACACCGCTCATGGGCTTCGCGCGCCCCCTTCTGACCGAGTCCAGCTCACAGCTCTGCGACAGAACCCACAGTACGGGCCCTGCATCCATTACCGCACTGTTCGGGGACGGATGCGGTCATCCCCAAGGACGACTGCGTCCGGTCCCGCTCCGGCGTAGGGAGTAGGTGTCCCCCTCGGTGACGTACGGGGAGACGCCGCGATTCCCTCAGCCGTCCTTCGGAAGAACGTCGGCGGTCTTCCTTTTGCTGCCGCTCTGTCCCCCTGGAGACGAGCGGTGTTGCCGGATCGTTCCCCACGGGGCTGGGGTCCATGCGGGGGCACCCCGTACCCTTGGGTTTTGTGTTCCGTAGCCGTGCCAAGGAAGAGAAGGCCCCGGTCGCCGACAAGGCGCCGGTGACCGTCTCCAAGCAGCCCCGTGACCCGCAGGCCCCGAAGGGCAGGCCCACGCCCAAGCGCAGTGAGGCCCAGTCCCAGCGCCGCAGCGTCGCCAACACGTCCCTGTCGCGCAAGGACGCCGCCAAGCGGCAGCGCGAGGAGCGGCGTGCCGCGCTGGAGAGGCAGCGCCAGGCGCTGGCCGGCGGGGACGAGCGGTATCTGCCGGCGCGGGACAAGGGCCCGGTCCGCAAGTTCGCGCGCGACCACGTCGACTCCCGGCTCAACGTGGCGGAGTTCTTCCTGCCCATGGCCGTGGTCATCCTCGTGCTGAGCGTGGTGCGGGTGGGCGCGCTGCAGTCGATCGCGCTGCTGCTGTGGCTGATCGTGATCCTGGGGATCGTCGCCGACTCGGTGTTCTCCGCGATCCGGCTGCGCAAGCGGCTGAGCGAGCGGTTCCCCGACCAGAACAGGCGGGGCGCGGTCGCCTACGCACTGATGCGCTCCCTGCAGATGCGCCGGCTGCGGCTGCCCAAGCCCCAGGTCAAGCGCGGAGAGCGGCCCTGAGTACGACGTCTTTCTCGGGGGGCGCGGCGGACGCCTGGCTGAGCAGGCTCGGCGGTCTGCGTGATGTCGTACGGCAGGAGCTGGTGGCCCGGCAACTGGACGAGCAGATATCCGGGCGGTTCCCGGTCGGGCAGCGGCTGCGGGTGCTCGACGTGGGCATGGGCCAGGGGACGCAGGCGCTGCGCCTGGCCCGGGCGGGGCACCAGGTGACCGGGCTCGAGCGGGACGAGAAGATGATCGCCGCCGCCCGTGAGACCCTCGCCGCCGAGCCGGAGGGCATCCGGGAGCGGATGCGGATCATCGAGGGCGACGGCCGGGACACCGGCGTCCACTTCCTGCCGGGCAGCTTCGACGTGGTGCTCTGCCACGGCGTGCTGATGTACGTCGAGGAGCCGGACGCGCTGCTGGCGGGGCTCGCCCGCATGCTGGCCCCCGGCGGGCTGCTCTCCCTCCTGGTGCGCAACGGGGACGCGCTGGCGATGCGGCCGGGCCTGTCCGGTCACTGGGCGGGCGCGCTGGCCGCCTTCGGCACCCTGTCCTACACCAACCGGCTCGGCCTGCACGTGCGCGCGGACCGGCTGGAGGCGCTGACCGCGACACTGGCGGGGATCGGCGCACCGCTGCACGCCTGGTACGGGGTGCGCGTCTTCACCGACACGGCGGCGGACGACGCGGAGGTTCCCCCCGAGGTCGAGACGCTGCTGGCGGTGGAGGAGCGGGCCGGGCGGACGGACCCGTACCGCGGGGTCGCGGCGTTGCTGCATCTGTGCGGAGTGCGCGGCTGAGGACGGTCCGGGCGACCCCGTTCGGGTGAGCAGCGGGGGCAGGTCCGTGGCGCCGTGGTGACACTCGGGGCATGGACGCTTCCCGTACCCGTGCCCCGCGCCGGCTGTGCGCCCCGCTCCTCGTCTGCTGTCTGGTCCTGCTCGGCGGCTGCACCACCGGCTCCGGGTCCCCGGCCCGGGAGGAGGGCGCGGCGAGCACCCGTTCCGGCGCCCTGGCCACGGCGGCGAGCGACCTGCAGAGCCAGTACCAGCGGGTCATCAAGGACGTCCTGCCGTCCGTCGTGCAGATCCAGACCGGCAACGCCCTGGGGTCCGGCGTGGTCTACGACGGCAGGGGGCACATCGTCACCAACGCACATGTGATCGGGCACAACCGGGCGTTCAAGGTGACCACCGCCAACAGCGAGCAGCCGCTGACCGCGCGGCTCGTCTCCTCGTACCCGGAGCAGGACCTCGCCGTCATCCGGCTCGACAAGGTGCCGCGCGGGCTGAGGGCGGCCGCCTTCGGGGACTCCGCCAAGGTCGAGGTGGGGCAGATCGTGCTCGCCATGGGCTCGCCGCTCGGGCTGTCCTCCAGCGTGACGCAGGGGATCGTGTCGGCGACCGGACGGACCGTCAGCGAAGGCCGCGGCGACGGGGGTACGGGTGCCACGATCGGGAACATGGTGCAGACCTCGGCGGCGATCAACCCGGGCAACAGCGGGGGCGCGCTCGTCGATCTCGGCGGCAAGGTCATCGGCATCCCCACGCTGGCCGCGGTCGACCCGGAGCTCGGGGGCGGCGCGGCGCCCGGCATCGGGTTCGCGATCCCGACGTCCCTGGTGAAGACGGTCGCCGACCAGATCATCAGGACGGGGCACGTCACCGACTCGGGGCGGGCGGCCCTCGACATCTCGGCCCGCACGGTGGTGAACGCCGACTATCGGCCGGCCGGCGTCGCGGTGGTCCGGGTCCAAAGCGGTGGCGCGGCCGACAGGGCGGGGCTCCGGGCCGGGGACGTCATCACCGCACTGGGTGACACGAGCATCACCACGGTCACGTCCCTCGCCCAGGCGCTCGCCGGTGACAGGCCGGGGCAGCGGACGACGGTGACGTATGTGCGGGACGGGCACCGCAGGACGGTGGACGTCACCCTGGGCGAGCAGTAGGGGGCGAGGGCCGGAGCGGCCCCCGCCCGTGCCGATCACTCCTCGGCGTGCAGGCTCATCGGCCCGTAGATCTCCGTGCCGTCCTCGAACAGCCGCACCTGGTCGGCTCCTCCGGCGAGCAGGTCCTTCCAGTGCTCCCCGATCCAGGACTCGGCGTCCCCCTGAGTGGTGAACTCCTCGGGCTCGACCGCCGGCTGGACCTCCGTCCCGTCGGCCTTCTCGAACCGCCACGTCCACGCCACCATGTACGCCTCCACGATGTGAGCACCTGCAGAGCGGACCGAATCCCGGCCCGCTCGTCGGGTCGAGCCTAGCCGGACGCGCAAGACGTGCGGTGACCCGGGAAAATCGGGTCCGTGGAACTCACTTTGCTCGGTACCGGCGCTCCTCCCGGACTCCCCCGCCCCGGCTGTCCCTGCGCCGCCTGCGCACGGGCGCTCGGGCCCGCGGCGCGGGCGGCGACCTCCCTGCTCGTGGACGGGGTGCTGCTGCTGGACCTGACCCCGGGCGCGGCGTTCGCGGCGGCGCGCGCCGGGCGGTCGACGGCGGGCGTACGGCAGGTGCTGCTCACGCATCCGCACGACGGTCCCCCGGTGGAGATCCCGGCGGATCTGCCGCAGCCCGGGCGGGTGCCGGACGGGCGGGAGTTGACGCTGCTGACCGGGCACCGGGTGCGGGCCCTGGCGATGGACGCGCCGGGCACGGGGTACGCGGTGACCGGCCCGGACGGGACGCGGCTGCTGTATCTGCCGCCGGGCGCGGCGCCGGCCGGGCTCTCGGGGCCGGTGGAGCCGTACGACATGGTGGTCGCGGATGTGGTGGGGCGGCCGGACGCGCTGGCGAAGCTGCGGGCGGTGGGGGCGCTCGGGCCGGCCACGGACGTCGTCGCCGCCCATCTGGACCATGACGTGCCGCCGGGCACCGAACTGGCGCGGCGGCTCGCGGCGGCGGGGGCGCGGGCGGTGCCGGACGGCACGGCGCTCGTCGTCGGCGCCCGTGAGGACGTGCCGGACGTGCCTCGGCGCACCCTGGTGCTGGGCGGGGCGCGGTCGGGCAAGTCGGTGGAGGCGGAGCGGCGCCTGGAGGCGTTCCCGGACGTGCTGTACGTGGCGACGGGCGGGACGCGGGGCGGGGACTCGGAGTGGGCGGCGCGGGTGGCGGCACACCGGGAGCGGCGGCCCGGGTCCTGGCACACCGTCGAGACCTGCGACCTGGTACCGCTGCTGGAGGAGGACGGGCCGCCGCTGCTGATCGACTGTCTGTCGCTGTGGCTGACGGACGCGATGGACGCGGTGACGGCGTGGGACGACGCGGAGTGGGCGGACGGCGGTGAGCGGGCGCTGCGGGCGCGGGTGGAGGAGCTGGCGGCGGCGGTCCGTGAGACCCGGCGGACGGTCGTCGCGGTCTCGAACGAGGTGGGTTCCGGCATCGTCCCGGCGACCGCGTCCGGCCGCCGCTACCGCGACGAACTGGGCCGGCTGAACACGGCCTTCGCGGCGGAGTGCGAGCATGTGCTGCTGGTGGTGGCGGGGCAGGCGCTGACGCTACGCGGATGAGGGCGCGTTTCGGGCGATGACCCGGTAGGCGTTGGAGAAGCGGGTCCGTCGCAGCAGCGGGGCCAGGGTGCGGTCCAGGGCGGTGGCGGTCGCGACGAGGGGTGCGGCGGCGCTCGTCAGGGTGGCGCGCAGCCGGCGTGCGGGGCGGGTCGGCGGCACGGCGCGCCAGGGGGCGTCCGGGGGCGGCAGCACCCGGTCCAGGACGAGGGCGAGGACGCCCGCGATGTCGTACGGGGTATGCGGCTCGCGGTGGTCGGTGGCGACGATCGCGCAGCCCAGGGACTCCAGTTCGGCGAGCAGGTTGCCGAGCGGCATCAGGTGCAGACGGCGGGGCTGGCCGTGGGAGAGCCACCATCTGCCGAGCAGTGCGGCGAACGCGCAGGCCGGGTCGGCCCCTTCGACGAGGAGATGGCCGCCGGGGCGCAGCAGGGCCAGGGCGGCGCGGAGTTCGGCGCGCGGGTCGGGGGTGTGCTCCAGGTGGTGGAACATGCTGACGACGTCGTAGCGGGAGCGCAGCCGGGCGAGGATCGCCGGGTCGGTGAGGTGTCCGCGGTGGGCCTCCTCGATGCGGCCCGCGGCCCGTGCGCGCTCCACACCGCGGGAGGTGTCCAGGCCGTCGAAGGACGTGTAGGGGTGGACCTCCTTGGCCGCCCGGGGGAAGTCGCCGCGGCCGGTGCCGACGTCGAGCCAGCTCTCCGGTTCCGGGAAGGGCAGCATCGCGCGGGCCGCGGCGCGGTGACGCCGGGCGGTGCCGGGGGCGGTGAGGAGGCGTTCGGCGAAGCCGTCGAGCCGGTGGTGGGGGTCGTGGACGTCGCTGTGGTGGAAGGCGATCCCGTCGGCGGTGAGGCGGGGGTTCTGGAAGGTGTGCCCGCAGTCCCCGCACTCGTCGAGGACGAACGTGCCCGGGGTGCGCCGCAGCAGGTCCGGGGTGCGCAGCCGGGTGTGCAGCCGCGCCGAGCCGCACCACGGGCAGTCCTCGCGGCGCGGCTCGAACCGGCGCACGCCCCGGGCGGGTTGACGGGGGCGCCCGGTGCGGTGTGCGGCGCCCGTCCGCGGAGTGGGGGGCATGGGCGGCTCCTGATCGGCGGCGTAGGACAATCCGTGATCAAACGGTACGTACGGGATGCCGCTCGGGGACGCAATGACGTGCCGTCGACGTGGCGCCTCCGCGTTCGATCTCTGCCGGTACTGTTCGGCGAATGAGCTCGCTTAATCTCGACGACTTCACCGATCTGATCGAGCGCCCCGACGGCGGGGTGCGCCGCGACGCGGAGGCGCGCCGGGAGCGTCAGATCGTGCCGCCCGGGGCACTGGGGCGCCTGGACGACCTGGGTGAGTGGCTGGCGGCGGCGCAGTCCGCCGTGCCGGTGCGGCCGATCGAGCGGCCGCGTGCGGTGCTGTTCGCGGGCGACCACGGGGTCGCCTCGCTCGGCGTGTCGGCGCGGCCCGCGGGCAGCGCCGACCGGCTGGTGCGGGCGGTCCTGGAGGGCGCCGGCCCGGCGTCGATCCTGGCCCGGCAGATGAACGTGCCCGTGCGGGTGGTCGACATGGCGCTGGACTGCGACCCCGAGGCGCTGCCGGAGGACGTCGTACGGCACCGGGTGCGGCGCGGCAGCGGACGCATCGACGTGGAGGACGCGCTGACCCTCGAGGAGGCCCAGGCGGCGTTCCGGGCCGGTGTCGCGGTCGCGGACGAGGAGGCGGACGCCGGGACGGACCTGGTGGTCCTCGGCGATGTGAGCGTCGGCGGGACGACGCCGGCGGCCGTACTGATCGCCGCGCTGTGCGGGACCGACGCCTCCGTGGTGACCGGGCGCGGGGGCCTGGCGATCGACGACCTGGCGTGGATGCGCAAGTGCGCGGCGATCCGGGACGCGCTGCGGCGGGCCCGGCCCGTGCTCGGGGACCAGTTGCAGTTGCTGGCGACGGTGGGCGGCGCCGATCTGGCGGCGATGACGGGCTTCCTGCTGCAGTGCGCGGTGCGCAAGACGCCGGTGATCCTGGACGGGGTGGTGTCCGCGGCGTGCGCGCTGGTGGCGCAGCGGATCGCGTTCCGCGCGCCGGACTGGTGGCTGGCGGGCCAGAACAGCGGGGAGCCGGCTCAGGCCAAGGCGCTGGACCGGATGGCCCTCGAGCCGCTGCTCGACCACGGAGTGACGGTCGGTGAGGGAGCCGGAGCCCTGCTGGCGCTGCCCCTGGTGCAGGCCGCGGCCGCCCTGGCGGCGGAGCTTCCGGAGAAGTCCGTGGAGGCCGCGGACAAGGAGTGAACTGGCCGATTTCTGCCTCGAACCGCTCCCCCGCACTCCCTTGAGCGCCCCATATCATCGCCCTTCATGGGAGATGCCCGATTTAGCGTGGAACGGGAACGCACGGTTCGGCCGGGGGGCGGGGGGCGGGCCTCCCGGCGGGCCGCCGCGTTCGCGGTCTGGTACCTGCGGGCCGTCACGTTCATCAACTTCCTCTCCGCCGTCTGGGTCTCCTTCGGGCAGGACGTGCGACGGCACAACCAGGAGAACCTCTTCACGCCCTACCTGCTGACCGCGGGTTTCGCCTCCGGCGTGTTCACGATGTTCCTCGCCGTGACGATGCGGCGCCGCAAACGGGCGGCATGGATCCTCAACCTGGCGCTCAGCGGCCCCTTCCTGCTGCTGTTCGCGTTCGCCATGGCCTTCCCGGAGATCCGGCAGTACGCCCAGAACTGGATCTCCCTGGTCCTCACCGCGGCCTTCGCCGCAGCGCTCCTCGTCGGCCGGCGCGAGTTCTACGCCAAGGGCGACCGGTCCAACCCGCGGCTCGCCGCCGCCGTCGCCGCCGGCGGTCTGCTCACCGCCTCCCTGCTCGCAGCCCTCCTGGTCACCGTCACCAACACCGCGCGGGACGCCCACCGTTCGACCTTCCCGGAGCGCTGGCGCTACGGCACCCTGCGCCTGGTCTCGGTCACCGTCGACGACTCGCACTACCCGGGGATCGCCACCCCCAACTGGGTCAACGTCACCATCAACGTCTTCAGCACGCTGCTCGTCCTCGCCGTCCTGTACGCCGCGTTCCGCTCCCGGCGCGCCGTCGACCCGATCACCGAGGACGACGAGAAACGGCTGCGGGCGCTGCTGCAGCGGCACGGCGAGCGCGACTCCCTCGGCTACTTCGCGCTGCGCCGCGAGAAGAGCGTCATCTGGTCGCCCACCGGCAAGGCGGCCGTCGCCTACCGCGTCCTCGGCGGAGTCTCGCTCGCCTCCGGCGACCCGCTCGGCGACCCGGAGGCCTGGCCCGGCGCCATCGAGCCCTGGCTCGCCGAGGCCCGCGCGCACGGCTGGATCCCGGCGGTGATGGGCGCGAGCGAGGAGGCGGGGACCGTCTACGCGCGGCACGGGATGGACGCGCTCGAACTCGGTGACGAAGCCATCGTGGACGTCGGTGAGTTCACCCTGGAGGGACGGGCCATGCGCACCGTGCGCCAGGCCTGCAACCGGGTCCGGCGCGCCGGGTACACGGTCCGCATCCGGCGCCACGCGGACATCCCCGCCGACGAGATGGCGTTCCTGCTCCGGAAGGCCGACGACTGGCGCGACGGGGCCACCGAACGCGGCTTCAGCATGGCGCTGGGCAGGCTCGGCGATCCGGAGGACGGACAGTGCGTGATGCTCGAGTGCACGGACGGCGAGGGCCGGCTGCGGGCGCTGCTGTCCTTCGTGCCCTGGGGACCGCACGGCCTGTCGCTGGACCTGATGCGGCGCGACCGCGACTCCGACAACGGCCTCATGGAGTTCATGGTCATCGAACTGCTGCGCCGCGCCGGGGAGATCGGGATCACCCAGGTCTCGCTCAACTTCGCCATGTTCCGTTCCGTCTTCGAACGTGGTGCACGACTCGGTGCCGGACCGGTGCTGAGGCTGTGGCGTTCGCTGCTCAGCTTCTTCTCGCGGTGGTGGCAGATCGAGTCGCTGTACCGGGCCAACGCGAAGTACCGGCCCATCTGGGAACCCAGGTTCCTGCTCTTCGAGAAGAGCGCGGACCTGCTGCGCATCGGCGTCGCCTCGGCACGTGCGGAGGGGTTCCTGGAGGCGCCGGGGCTCCCGAAGTGGCTGCACCGCAAGCACCTTCAGTCGCACAGGTGAGGAGCACGGGGGATGACGAGCGCCGGACAGACCAGGACCGCTGGATGAGCGCCCTCTCCGGACTGATCAGGACCACGGGATGAAGGCCCTCGCCCGCCTGGTCCGCGCCGAGTGGGGACCCCCGTACGTCACCGTGCGCCAGGCCCTCGCACGGCGCACCTGGCGGGCGCTGCCGATGACGCTCGCCGCCGTGTGCCTCACCTCCGTCCTGCAGTTCGTGCAGAACCAGCCGTGGGGCTTCGGGTTCGTGCAGAACATCGGGTCCGTACGGGCCGGGGAGCCGCTGTGGCTGGCCCTGCTGCGCACCCCGCTCTCCCTGTTCGTACCGGCTCTCGACCTGCCGGTGTGGGGCGCGCTGCTGCAGATGCTGTTCGTGTTCGGGACCGCCGAGATCTGCCTGGGCCGCCGGCGCACCCTCGTCATCGCCTACACCGCCACGCTGGCCGGCACCCTGTACGCGCGCCTGGGCATCGCCCTGGGCCCCCACCACCCGTTGGGGCTGCCCCCGACGGACGCGCAGGTCGTCGACACCGGGCCGTCGGCGGCGGTGATCGGGCTGGCCCTGTTCCTGTGCCGGCGGTACGGCGCGCGGGTCACGGGGGGCGTGGTGGCCGCCGCGATGGTCGTGGAGCTGGTGGTGAAGGACAACCTGGCGGGCAAGGAGCACATCGCGGCGATCGGCGCGGTGGTGTTGCTGTGCGCCCTGTCGGAGCTGCGTGAGCGGTCCCCGGGGGCGGCGTGGTTGCGTGACACCGGAGGGTGAACTGTGCCGGGGGAGCTACGCTGCCCCCGTGTCCAAGATCCCGCCGCTCGATGGTCTCCGGTTCGCCTTCGGGACCCTCACCGTCCTGCCCGTCGAAGTCAGCCGCTGGGATCGCGACGCCGCACGCGGGGGCATGGTGGCGGCGCCTCTCGCCGGGGTCGTGGTCGGGGTGGTCGCCGCGGCTGTCGGGGGGCTGTCGCTGCTGCTGGGGGCCGGAGCCCTGCTCGCCGCCGTGGCTTCCGCCGCCGTGCCCGCCGCGCTCACCCGGGGGCTGCACCTGGACGGGCTCGCCGACACCGCGGACGGGCTCGGGAGCGGCAAGCCCGCCGAGGACGCGTTGCGGATCATGAAGCAGTCCGACATCGGGCCGTTCGGTGTGATCACGCTGGTGTTCGTACTGTTCGCCCAGGTCGCGGCGCTCGCGCAGGCGTACGGTCACTCCTGGACGCGGGGCGCCCTCGCGGCGGTCGTCTCGGCGACGGCGGCCCGGCTGGCGCTCACCCTGGCCGCGCGCGAGGGCATACCGGCCGCCCGGCCCGAGGGGCTGGGGGCCGCGGTCGCGGGCGTGGTGCCGACGGGCGGTGCGCTCGCGGTGGGCGCCGCCGTCGCCGTGGCCGCGGCGGCCGGGGGCGCGCTCCTCGGCACGTACGACATGGTCCGCACGGCCCTCGCGGTCGTCGTCTCGGCCGCCGTCGCCGAACTGCTGCTGCGGCACTGCGTGCGCCGCTTCGGCGGGGTCACCGGTGACGTCTTCGGCGGGCTCGCCGAGACCGCCGCGACGACGGCACTCGTGGTGCTGTCACTGGGCTGAACAGGCGGCCCAGCCCGCGGCGGCACACGCCGGGACGGCCCGGCATCGGCGGTTCCGGAACGCCGCTGCGGCGGGGTGCCGAGCCGGGCCCACCCCTGCCGGCCGTCGACCGCGGACGCCCGGCACCGCAGAAACCGGCCACCGCGCGTAGTCTCGTGGCGGGTGTTTCCCTGCCCAGGTGAAGACCGGATGTGCACGGCAATCTAGGGTCGGTTCCCGGGCCGGTCGACCCCATCCGTTCGGCCACCTGAAACTCAATCGGAAGCGAGATTTCACCACCGTGACTGCTCTCACTCTCAGCACCGCCGCCGCGGCCGGCCTGCGCGCCGACGCGATCGTGGTCGGTGTCGCGAAGGGCGCTGAGGGCCCGGTCGTCGCACCGGGCGCCGAGGCCGTGGACCAGGCGTACGACGGCAGGCTCGCCGCCATCCTGCAGACCCTGGGCGCCTCGGGTGCCGAGGGCGAGGTGACGAAGCTGCCCGCGCCCTCCGGCTTCAAGGCTCCCGTCGTGGTGGCGGTGGGCCTCGGTGCCGAGCCGGAGAAGGACGAGGCGTTCCCCGCCGAGGCGCTGCGCCGCGCCGCCGGATCCGCCGCCCGCGCACTCGCCGGCTCCAAGAAGGCCGTCTTCGCCCTGCCGATCACGGACGCGGCGGACGCCGGCGTCATCGGCGAGGGCGCGCTGCTCGGCGCGTACTCCTTCGACACGTACAAGGAGAACGGCAGGAACGGCCGGAACGGCCGCAACGCCAAGAACAACGGCAAGGCACCCCTCGCCGAGGTCGCCCTGCTCGGCGGCAAGCCCCGCGACAAGGCGTACAAGGCGGCCGTGGAGCGCGCCGTCGCGGTCACCGAGGAGCTCAACCGCGCCCGCGACCTGATCAACACCCCGCCGAACGACCTGAACCCGGCGGCCTTCGCGGCCCTCGCCCAGACCGCGGCCAAGGAGCACGGCATCAAGGTGCAGGTGCTCGACGAGAAGGCGCTCGCCAAGGGCGGCTACGGCGGCATCCTCGGCGTCGGCGCGGGCTCCGCCTCCGCTCCGCGCCTGGTGAAGCTGTCGTACACGCACCCCCGGGCGGAGAAGCACCTCGCCTACGTCGGCAAGGGCATCACCTACGACTCGGGCGGCATCTCGCTGAAGCCGGCCGGCCACAACGAGACCATGAAGTGCGACATGTCCGGCGCGGCGGCGGTCTTCGCCGCGGTCGTGGCCGCCGCCCGCCTCGGCCTCGAGGTGAACGTCACGGGCTGGCTCGCCCTCGCCGAGAACATGCCCTCCGGCTCCGCCACCCGCCCCGGTGACGTGCTGCGCATGTACAGCGGCAAGACCGTCGAGGTGCTCAACACGGACGCGGAGGGCCGGCTGGTCCTCGCCGACGCGCTGTGGGCGGCCTCGGAGGAGAACCCGGACGCCATCGTGGACGTCGCCACCCTCACCGGCGCGATGATGCTGGCGCTGGGCAGCCGCACCTTCGGGATCATGGCGAACGACGATGCGTTCCGCACCGCGGTCCACGAGGCCGCCGAGGAGGTCGGCGAGGAGTCCTGGCCGATGCCGCTGCCCGAGCACCTGCGCAAGGGCATGGACTCCCCCACCGCCGACATCGCCAACATGGGCGAGCGGATGGGCGGCGGCCTGGTCGCCGGCCTGTTCCTGAGGGAGTTCGTCGGCGAGGGCATCACCTGGGCCCACCTCGACATCGCGGGCCCGGCGTTCAACGAGCAGGCCCCGTTCGGCTACACGCCGAAGGGCGGCACGGGCTCGGCGGTGCGCACGCTGGTCCGGCTCGCGGAGCTGGCGGCCGCCGGCGACCTGGGCTGATCGCGCCCCGTCCGGTGCGGGCGGCCCCCGGACCCGCGCGGTCCGGGGGCGTCCCGGTCGTGGCACCGGGCGTTACGCCCTCGACGAAATCCGTACGGCCCACCGACGCCGCGACCTTGAGACGTGACGGATCAGACGTCTCACACACCGGCCCGGCGTCTCGGTAGCGGCCGACAAGTGCAAAGATGGGGTCTCGGCAGGACAGGGCCCCACCGAAGGGCCGAAGCATCAAGCGGCCGGACACCAGCCGCCTGCCGGTCACCGACGACCGGCGCACGGCGCACATGCATGGAGGACGTGACGTGGCGAACGACGCCAGCACCGTTTTCGACCTAGTGATCCTCGGCGGTGGTAGCGGTGGTTACGCCGCGGCCCTGCGCGGGGCGCAGCTGGGCCTGGACGTCGCCCTGATCGAGAAGGACAAGGTCGGCGGCACCTGCCTGCACCGGGGCTGCATCCCCACCAAGGCCCTGCTGCACGCGGGCGAGATCGCCGACCAGGCCCGCGAGAGCGAGCAGTTCGGTGTCAAGACCAGCTTCGAGGGCATCGACGTACCGGCCGTCCACAAGTACAAGGACGATGTCATCTCGGGCCTGTACAAGGGTCTGCAGGGCCTGATCGCCTCCCGCAAGGTGACCTACATCGAGGGTGAGGGCTACCTGTCCTCCCCGACCTCCGTCGATGTGAACGGTCAGCGCATCCAGGGCCGCCACGTCCTGCTCGCCACCGGCTCCGTGCCGAAGTCGCTCCCGGGCCTGGAGATCGACGGCAACCGCATCATCTCCTCCGACCACGCCCTCGTCCTGGACCGCGTGCCGAAGTCCGCGATCATCCTGGGCGGCGGCGTCATCGGCGTCGAGTTCGCCTCCGCGTGGAAGTCCTTCGGTTCGGACGTCACGATCATCGAGGGCCTCAAGCACCTCGTCCCGGTCGAGGACGAGAACTCCTCCAAGCTGCTCGAGCGCGCCTTCCGCAAGCGCGGCATCAAGTTCAACCTGGGCACCTTCTTCCAGAAGGCCGAGTACACCCAGGACGGGGTCAAGGTCACCCTCGCCGACGGCAAGGAGTTCGAGGCCGAGGTCCTCCTCGTCGCCGTCGGCCGCGGCCCGGTCTCCCAGGGCCTGGGCTACGAGGAGGCCGGGGTCGCCATGGACCGCGGCTACGTCCTCGTCGACGAGTACATGCGCACCAACGTCCCGACCATCTCCGCCGTCGGTGACCTGGTCCCGACGCTCCAGCTCGCCCACGTCGGCTTCGCCGAGGGCATCCTGGTGGCGGAGCGCCTGGCCGGCCTCAAGGTCGTTCCGATCGACTACGACGGCGTGCCGCGGGTGACGTACTGCCACCCGGAGGTCGCCTCCGTCGGCATCACCGAGGCCAAGGCCAAGGAGATCTACGGCGCGGACAAGGTCGTCGCCCTGAAGTACAACCTGGCGGGCAACGGCAGGAGCAAGATCCTGAAGACCGCGGGCGAGATCAAGCTCGTCCAGGTCAAGGACGGTGCCGTCGTCGGCGTCCACATGGTGGGCGACCGCATGGGCGAGCAGGTCGGCGAGGCCCAGCTCATCTACAACTGGGAGGCGCTGCCGGCCGAGGTGGCCCAGCTCATCCACGCCCACCCGACGCAGAACGAGGCGCTCGGCGAGGCCCACCTGGCCCTGGCCGGCAAGCCGCTGCACGCACACGACTGACCCTCGGTCGACGAACGCGACGACACAGACTTCCGCTTCCCCTAGTTCTCGGCTTCGCTCGAACTGGGGGAGACCCCATCCGTTAAGGAGCAACCGAAACCATGGCGGTTTCCGTAACCCTTCCGGCGCTCGGCGAGAGCGTCACCGAGGGCACCGTCACCCGCTGGCTGAAGGCCGAGGGTGAACGCGTCGAGGCCGACGAGCCGCTGCTCGAGGTCTCGACCGACAAGGTCGACACCGAGATCCCCGCGCCGGCTTCCGGCGTGCTGTCCTCCATCAAGGTCGCCGAGGACGAGACGGTCGAGGTCGGCGCCGAGCTGGCCGTCATCGACGACGGCACGGGCGCCCCCGCGGCGGCCCCGGCCCCCGCCGCCGAGGCCGCCCCGGCCGCCGCTCCGGCCCCGACCCCGACGGCCGCTCCGGCGGCCCAGGCCCCGGCCGCCCCCTCCACCGAGCAGGCCGCCCCGGCTCCGGCCCCGACCGCCGAGGCCACCGCCGGTGCGGGCACCGCCGAGGGCACCGAGGTCGTCCTGCCCGCGCTCGGCGAGTCCGTCACCGAGGGCACCGTCACCCGCTGGCTGAAGTCGGTCGGCGACACCGTCGAGGCCGACGAGCCGCTGCTCGAGGTCTCCACGGACAAGGTCGACACCGAGATCCCGGCGCCCGCCTCCGGTGTGCTGCTGGAGATCGTCGTCGGTGAGGACGAGACCGCCGAGGTCGGCGCCAAGCTCGCCGTCATCGGTGCCCCGGGTGCCGCTCCGGCGGCCGCCCCGGCCCCGGCCGCCCCCGCTCCGGCGCCCGCCGCCGAGGCCCCGGCCGCCCCGGCCCCCGCCGCGCCTGCCGCTCCGGCTCCGGCGCCCGCGCCGGCAGCCCCCGCCGCTGCCGCCCCGGCCCAGCCCGCGGCTCCGGCTCCCGCGCCTGCCGCGCCTGCCCCGGCCCCGGCCCCGGCTGCTCCGGCTGCTCCGGCCGCCGCCCAGCCGACCGACGAGGGCGCCTACGTGACCCCGCTGGTGCGCAAGCTCGCCGCCGAGAACGGCGTCGACCTGTCCACCGTCAAGGGCACCGGCGTCGGCGGCCGCATCCGCAAGCAGGACGTCATCGCCGCCGCCGAGGCCGCGAAGGCCGCCGCTGCCGCCCCGGCCCCGGCTGCCGCCGCCGCCCCGGCCGCGAAGAAGGCGCCGGTCCTGGAGGCGTCCCCGCTGCGCGGCCAGACCGTCAAGATGCCGCGGATCCGCAAGGTCATCGGCGACAACATGGTCAAGGCCCTGCACGAGCAGGCCCAGCTCTCCTCGGTGGTCGAGGTCGACGTGACCCGCCTGATGAAGCTGCGCGCCCGCGCCAAGGACGCGTTCGCGGCCCGTGAGGGCGTGAAGCTCTCCCCGATGCCGTTCTTCGTCAAGGCCGCCGCCCAGGCGCTGAAGGCCCACCCGGTCATCAACGCCAGGATCAACGAGGCCGAGGGCACGATCACCTACTTCGACACCGAGAACATCGGTATCGCGGTGGACTCCGAGAAGGGCCTGATGACCCCGGTCATCAAGCACGCGGGCGACCTCAACATCGCCGGCATCGCGAAGGCCACGGCGGAGCTCGCGGGCAAGGTCCGGGCCAGCAAGATCACCCCGGACGAGCTGTCCGGCGCGACCTTCACCATCTCCAACACCGGTTCGCGCGGTGCCCTGTTCGACACGATCATCGTGCCGCCGGGCCAGGTCGCGATCCTCGGCATCGGCGCCACGGTCAAGCGCCCGGCCGTCATCGAGACGGAGGAGGGCACGGTCATCGGCGTCCGCGACATGACCTACCTGACGCTGTCCTACGACCACCGCCTGGTCGACGGCGCCGACGCGGCCCGTTACCTGACGGCCGTCAAGGCGATCCTGGAGGCGGGCGAGTTCGAGGTCGAGCTCGGCCTCTGACCCTCGGGGACACGGCTGTACGACGCCCCCGTCCGGAGCATTCCGGGCGGGGGCGTCGCGTTTGCCGGGTGTAAGCCTCGTCTCACCTGCGCAAAAGCGCCGGTATGCGCCCTTCCCCCGGGCGGTGGCGGCCGTATTGTCTAAACGTCAAAGCCCCCGTGGGCCGCTGGGCCCCACCTAAGGAGCCCTTCATGACCGCGCCCGTCGTCCACTCGCTGCGCGAGCAGATCCGCGAGCACATCGTGGAGGGGATCGTCAGCGGGCGCTGGAAGCCGGGCGAGCGGATCGTGGAGCGGCGGATCGCCACGGAGCTGGAGGTCAGCCAGACTCCGGTGCGCGAGGCGCTGCGGGAGCTGGAGTCGCTGCGGCTGATCGAGTCGGCGCCGAACAAGGGCGTGCGGGTGCGGAACCTGACGGCGGCCGACCTGGAGGAGAGCTATCCGGTCCGGGCCGGTCTGGAGGCGATCGCGGCGGAGCTGGCGGCGCAGCGGCTGGCGGAGGACTGCTCGGCTCTGGAGCCGCACGTGGCCGCGCTCTACGAGGCGGACCGCAGGGCGGACGGTACGGCGCAGGTGCGGCACACGGTGGCCTTCCACCGGGAACTGGTCCGCGCGGCCGGCAACTCCGTGCTGCTGCACACCTGGGAGGGCCTGGGCATCGAGGTCTTCACGGCCCTGTCGATCCGCTGGCTGGGCACGGTCCAGCAGTCGTACGCGGAGGAGCACGAGGAACTGGTGGAGGCGTTCAAGCGCCGGGACCCGAGGATCGCGGAGCTGGTGAAGGCCCACGTCCTGGGCTGCGCGCCGAGGGCCTGACCTCTCTTCCCGCCGCGGCGGAGACCGGCCCCGACGGCGCCGGCCCTGGGGTGCGGAGCCCTGGCAGCCAGCCCTGAACCAGCCCGAACACCGGAGCGATCCCCCGCTCAAACGCGCCCCGACCTGCAAAAACCCTGGGCGGAAGCGTCACCCGGTGCCACTCTCCGAGGCACCGCGTGCCGACTTTCTCGTGATCAAGAGGTTTTGGGCCTCAACCCTTTGATCGATCATCGATCAGGGAGTTACAGTCCCCGATGGACTCTCACCGGAGCCCACGCCCTGTCCTGCCAAAGACCAAGGGCAACCCCAACCCTTACCGATGAGGGAACCCCCTTCGACTGAGGAAGGCGGCGACATGACCGACCCCCACGCCATCCAGCCGAGCGAGCTCGACCAGCTCCCGGACCGCGACCCGGAGGAGACCGCCGAATGGCAGGCCTCCCTGGACGCCGTCGCCAAGGCGGCCGGGCCGCACCGTGCCGCGTACCTGATGCGCCGCACACTGGAGCGTGCCGAGGGCACCGGCATCGCGCTGCCGAAGCTCCTCGAGACCGACTACGTCAACTCCATCCCCACCGCCGCCGAGCCCACCGTGCCCGGTGACGAGGAGATGGAGGCCCGGATCACCGCCTGGAACCGCTGGAACGCGGCCGCCATGGTGACCCGCGGCAGCAAACACGGCGTGGGCGGCCACATCGCCACCTTCGCCTCCGCCGCCTGGCTCTACGAGACCGGCTTCAACCACTTCTTCAAGGGCAAGGAGGGCGACGGCTCGGGCGACCAGCTCTACATCCAGGGCCACGCCTCCCCCGGCATCTACGCCCGCGCCTTCCTCGACGGCCGCCTGACCGAGCAGCACCTGGACAACTTCCGCCAGGAGGCCGGCGGCAACGGTCTGCCGTCCTACCCGCACCCGCGCCGCCTGCCCTGGCTGTGGGAGTTCCCGACGGTCTCCATGGGCCTCGGCCCGCTCTCCGCGATCTACCAGGCGCGCTTCAACCGCTACCTCACCAGCCGCGGCATCAAGGACGTCTCCTCCTCGCACGTGTGGGCGTTCCTCGGCGACGGCGAGATGGACGAGCCGGAGTCGACGGCGGCCCTCGCGCTCGCCGCCCGTGAGGAGCTGGACAACCTCACCTTCGTCATCAACTGCAACCTGCAGCGCCTCGACGGCCCGGTCCGCGCCAACTTCAAGATCGTGCAGGAGCTGGAGGCCCAGTTCCGCGGCGCCGGCTGGAACGTCGTCAAGACGCTGTGGGGCACCGCCTGGGACGAGCTGTTCGCCCTCGACACCACGGGCGCGCTGGTCCGCCGTCTGCGCGAGGTGCCGGACGCCCAGGTCCAGACGTACCAGACCCGCGACGCCGCCTACATCCGCGAGGACTTCTTCGGCAAGGACCCGGCGCTCGCCGAGATGGCGAAGCTGCTGAGCGACGACAAGATCATCGAGTGCTTCCACTTCTCCCGCGGCGGCCACGAGGCCCGCAAGGTCTACGCCGCGTACAAGGCGGCCCTGGAGCACAAGGGCGCGCCGACGGTGATCCTGGCCCAGACCGTCAAGGGCCACACCCTCGGTGAGGGCTTCGCGTCGAAGAACGCCAACCACCAGATGAAGAAGCTGACGGTGGACGAGTTCAAGGCGATGCGCGACCGCCTCGGCCTGCCGATCAAGGACAGCGACTTCGTCGACGGCGTGGTGCCCTACGGCCACCCGGGCGCCGACTCCCCCGAGGTCCGCTACCTCCAGGAGCGCCGCGCGGCCCTCGGCGGCCCGGCCCCGGCCCGCCGCGTCCACCCCGTCGCCCCGCTGCCGGCCCCGGCCGAGAAGGCGTTCGCCGCCTTCGACAAGGGCTCCGGCTCGCAGAACGTGGCGACCACCATGGCGTTCGTCCGCCTGGTCAAGGACCTGGTCCGCGACAAGGAGACGGGTAAGCGCTGGGTCCCGATCGTTCCCGACGAGGCGCGCACCTTCGGCATGGAGTCGCTGTTCCCGTCGCTCGGCATCTACTCGCCCAAGGGCCAGACGTACGAGCCGGTCGACCGCGACCAGCTCATGTACTACAAGGAGGCCAAGAACGGCCAGATCCTCAACGAGGGGATCACCGAGGCCGGTTCGATGGCCGACTTCATCGCCGCCTCCACGTCGTACGCGACGCACGGCGAGGCGATGATCCCGTTCTACATTTTCTACTCGATGTTCGGCTGGCAGCGCACCGCCGACCAGATGTGGCAGCTCGGCGACCAGCTCGGCCGCGGCTTCCTCGTCGGCGCGACGGCCGGCCGTACGACGCTGACCGGTGAGGGCCTGCAGCACGCGGACGGCCACTCCCCCGTCATCGCCGCGACCAACCCGGCGGCGCTGACGTACGACCCGGCGTTCGCGTACGAGATCGCGGTCATCGTCAAGGACGGTCTGCGCCGCATGTACGGCGAGGCGGCCCCGGGTGAGGACCAGAACGTCTTCTACTACCTGACCGTCTACAACGAGCCGCTGCCGCAGCCCGCGAAGCCGGCCGCCCCCGGCATCGACGAGGGCATCGTCAAGGGCCTGTACCGCTTCAACACGGCGGAGTCGGCGGGTCTCGCCCCGGCCGCCAACGCCCCGCGCATCCAGCTCCTCGGCTCCGGCACGGCGATCCACTGGGCGCTGAAGGCGCAGAAGCTGCTCGCCGAGGAGTGGGGCGTCGCGGCGGACGTGTGGTCGGCGACCTCGTGGACCGAGCTGCGGCGGGACGCCATGGAGGCCGACGCGGCGCTGCTGCGCGGCGAGGAGCGGGTGCCGTACGTGCGCCGGGCGCTCCAGGGCGCCGAGGGCCCGGTGCTGGCCGTCTCCGACTACATGCGCCAGGTCCCGGACCAGATCGCGCAGTGGGTCGAGCAGGACTACTCCTCGCTGGGCGCCGACGGCTTCGGCCTCTCCGACACCCGTGAGGCGGCCCGCCGCCACTTCGGCGTCGACGCCGAGTCGATCGTGGTCGCGGCCCTGGCCCAGCTCGCCAGGCGCGGCGAGGTCAAGGCGACGGCCGTGAAGGAGGCCCGGGAGAAGTACGGCCTGTAAGGCCTGCGGGCAGCACGGACGGTGAAGGGGTACGGCGGCCGCCGTACCCCTTCACCGTCCGTGGTCCCGGGCATGATGAACCCATGCGTGCCGCCCGTCTGATCAAAATGGTGCTGCTGCTCCAGGCCCGGCCCTCCATGACCGCCGCCGAGCTGGCGAAGGAGCTGGAGGTGTCCGAGCGGACCGTCACCCGGGACGCCCAGGCTCTGTCGGAGGCGGGGATCCCGGTGTACGCGGACCGGGGGCGGGCCGGGGGCTACCGGCTGGTCGGCGGGTACCGCACCCGGCTGACCGGTCTCGCCCGCAGCGAGGCCGAGGCGCTGTTCCTCAGCGGCGTGCCCGGCGCGCTGCGCGAGATGGGGCTTCAGGACGCGGCCTCGGCGGCCCGTCTGAAGGTGTCCGCGGCCCTCCTCCCCTCCCTGCGCGACGCCCCGCGCACGGCGGCGCAACGGTTCCATCTGGACGCGCCCGACTGGTTCAAGGAACCCGAGACGCCCGCCCTGCTCCCGGTGGTCGCGGACGCCGTGTGGGACGACCGGCCGGTCACCGCGCGCTACCGGCGCGGCGAGGAGGAGGTGGAGCGCGAACTGGAGCCCCACGGACTCGTGCTCAAGGCGGGCGTCTGGTACCTGTGCGCGCGGGTCCGCGAGCCGCGGGGACGCGCCGCACGGGACGCGGGGCAGGGCTCCTTCCGGGTGTACCGCATCGACCGTTTCACGGCCGTGGACGTGCGTGCGGAACGCTTCGCCCGGGACGAGGAGTTCGACCTCCCGGCCTTCTGGGCGGAGCGCGCCGAGCAGTTCGCGCGGTCCATCCTGCGGGCCGAGGTCGTGGTACGGCTCTCCGAGGAGGGCGTACGAGGACTGCCGTACGCCGTCGGCCACACCTCGGCTCGGGAGGCCCTGCGGGACGCGGGTCCCCCGGACGAGCGCGGCCGGGTGACGGCGACCCTGCCCGTGGAATCCGAGGAGGTCGCGCACGCGCAGCTCAGGACGCTCGGCCCGGAGGTCGAGGTGCTGTCCCCCGAGCGGCTGCGCGCCCGTTGCGCAAGCGACGCGCGGCGGCTCGCGGATCTCTACGCCTCCTGACGCCCCGGCGTACTCCGTACTCCGCGTGCGCCCCTCCCGCCGAAGGCCGATGCTGGTCCCGTGATGGACGAGACGCAGTTCTGGGAGCTGGTGGACGCGAGCCGCGAGGCCGCCGAGGGCGACCCCGAGGAACAGGCCGACGTGCTCGTCGAGCGGCTGGCGCACCTGGACCCGGAGTCGGTCCTGGACTTCGCCCGGCACTTCGAGTCCCGGTTCAACCGCTCCTACCGCTGGGACCTGTGGGGTGCCGCCTGGGTGCTGCTCGACGGGGCCAGCGACGACGCGTTCGACTCCTTCCGGTGCTGGCTGATCGGCCAGGGCCGGCATGTCTTCGAGGGCGCTCTGCACGACCCCGACTCGCTCGCCGACCTGCTGGAGGACTTCGACGAGGAGGTCGACGGCGACGGCGAGGAACTCGGCTACGCGGCGGACGAGGCGTACGAGCAGCTCACCGGCGTCGAAACGCCCGACCTGGGCATCCCGCCCGTGCCGACGGAGCCGGAGGGGACGGCGTTCGATCTGGAGAACGAATCTGTGCTGGCCGAGCGCTATCCGCGGCTCTGGGACCGTTTCCGGGACTGAGCGTTCAGGCCGCGCGCCGACGCGTGGGGTCGGCGGGCAGGTAGGCCCCTGCCCCGTCGGCGGCCGGGAGGTGGGGGTGCGGCGGCCGGCCGGGCTTCGCCGCGTGGTGCAGCGGCGCCTTGTTTGCCTGGTCGAGGGCGGACGCCGTGGCCGCGGCCGGGCCGAGGACGACCGCCGCGACCGCGCAGAGCACCGTCCAGGGGTTGCGTGCGGCCCCCGCCCAGGTGCTCGTCCTCTTCGTCTCCGTACGACTGCTGGTCATGGTCTCCGTACGGCTGCTGGTCATGATCCCCACCTCCGGTCGGCTGTTGCCGCGACCGTAGGCCGCGGGGATTTCAGGGCCCTGCGGAGGATCTGTGGCGTTCCTGTGGACCGCGTCCGCGGGCGCGCCGGAACAGCGGGTGCGACCGGACGTCACTTCCTGCCCTGCAGGTGGGCCGCCTTCTCCCTGATGGAGGGGAGCAGGGCGGTGAGGGCCGCGCCGGGGCAGTTGGTCATGTAGCCGTCGTTGTGGCCGGCGAGGGCGGGCAGCAGGGCGGTGCTGCCCTCCTGGTACCGGCTCTGGCCGTTGCTGGAGACCAGCTTGACCTTGCTGCGCGGGTCGATGTCCGCGATGCCCAGCTTCCATGCGGCCAGGGCGGCGATCGCGTCGGCCATCGCCCGGGGCACGGGCACGCCCTGCGAGAAGGTGCCGATGGCGGCGATGCCCGAGGTGCGGTGGTTGAAGCCCTGGGTGTGGGCGCCGGTGACGGGCCGTTCGACGCCGCCCGTGCGGCCCTCGTAGATCGTGCCGCAGCGGTCGACGAGGAAGTTGTAGCCGATGTCGTCCCAGCGGCGGTAGCCGATCTGGCCCGCGTACAGCGCCCGGATGATGCGGGGTGTGTCGGCGCAGTCGTACTGGTTGGGCGAGGCGGTGTGGTGCACGAAGACGGCGACGACCTTGTCGTCGTAGCGCGGTGACGGCCGGCTCCCGGCGCCCTCCTCCTTGCCCGCCCAGACGGATCTCGGCAGGATGCGCGGCCTGGGCGCGGTGTGCAGGACGGCGGAGCGGGCTCCGACCGGCCGCGGGGGCCGGACCGCGACCGGGGATTCCGCGCCGAGGGTGCCCACCACCAGCGCGGCACCGGCGGCGAGTCCCGGCAGACAACCGACCAGCAGCAGCACGACGTCCGGTATCCGCATCGGACGCAGCGATCGGAGCGGGCGTCTCTTTCTGCCTCTTCGTGCTCTTGGGAGGACACGCATGGACCCACTGTCCATCCCTTCCGACGCGCCCGCGATGTGTGGTGTGCCACCCGGTGGAACCATCGTCCCGGTCCAGGACGTTTCCACCAGTGCGCGCCGCGCGGATCGCCCGGGCAACCGCACGCCGACCGGGGTGCGGAGGCTGTTCCCCGGGTGGTGCGGTGCAGGTCGGCGCGTGCGTGGCCGGTTTCCGGGTGCCACGCGCGCGGGGCTGATCACTGGGACCCCGCCGCGCGTACTAGGGGGTCCAAGAGAAAGGCGGCTTCGTGGACCTGCTCGACATCCTTCTGACGCTGGTCGTCCTGGCCTACGCGGCGTCCGGCTACCGGCGCGGACTGGTGGCCGGCTGCGTCTCGCTGGCCGGTTTCGTCGGCGGTGCCGTCGTCGGCGTGTGGATCCTGCCCTGGGTGATGCACCTGGTGACGCGGGGGACGACCGCGGCGACGGTGACGGCGGTGTTCACGGTGCTGGTGCCGGCGGCGATCGGCCACGAGCTGGCGGGCCGGCTCGCGCTGAAGCTGCGGCGCGAGCTGGACCACGGGCCGCTCAGGGTGGCCGACGGCATCGGCGGGGCGGCGGCGAACTCGCTGGCGGTGCTGATCGTGGCGTGGGTGGCCGCGAGTGTCCTCGGCGCCTCCTCCTCACCGGTGGTCACCGAGGCGATCCGGGACTCACGGCTGCTGGGCGCCGTGCAGAGCGCGATGCCGGACACCACTCCCACCTGGTTCTCGCGTGCCACCTCGGCGCTCACCCAGGCGGGCTTCCCGCAGGTCTTCAACCCCTTCGAGAACGAGCCGACGGCGACGGTGGCCAAGCCCTCCGGGGACAACGTCACGCCGAGCGCGACCAACGCCGCCAAGCTCAGCACGGTCAAGATCGAGGGCGCCTCGGGCGTCCAGGGCCGCGAGGGCAGCGGGTTCGTGTATGCCGCACGGCATGTGATGACCAACGCGCACGTGGTGGCCGGCATCGACCACCCGACGGTGCGCGTGGGCGGCGTCGGCCCGGCGTACGCGGCGCGGGTGGTGCTCTTCGATCCGGACCGGGACGTGGCCGTGCTCTACGTGCCGGACCTGCACGCGCCCGTGCTGCGCTTCGACGACGGCGCCAAGCGCGGCGACGCGGCCGTGGTCGCGGGCTATCCGCAGGACGGCGACCTGACGCTGCGGGCCGCCACGGTCGCGAACAAGATCCAGGCCACGGGCCAGAACATCTACAACTCGGACACCGTCACCCGGGAGATCTACTCCATCCGCTCCACCGTCCTGCCCGGCAACTCCGGCGGCCCGCTGCTCACCACCGACGGCGAGGTGTACGGCGTGGTGTTCGCCCGGTCCACCTCCGACCAGGAGACGGGGTACGTGCTGACGGCGGACGAGGTGGCGGGCGACGCGCAGCGGGCGGCGAACGCCACGGCGCCCGTCGACACGGGCGACCTCGTCACGTCCTGACCCGGTGGCGCCTCACAGGGGGCGGCCCATGAACACGTCGTCGACGTACTGGCCCTCGATGAGGAACTCCTCGGGCAGGACGCCCTCCACCACGAAGCCCTCGGACTCGTAGAGCTTGCGGGCGGGGGTGTTGTGGCCGAGGACGCGCAGGCTGATGCGGCGGGCGCCGCGGCGGCGGGCCTCGTCCTGGGCCGCCCGCAGCAACGCCCGGCCGACGCCGGCCCCGCGCGCCTCCTCGGCGACGGCCAGGCCCTGGATCTGCCGGACGTGCGAGTTGCACGCGAGCGAGGTCGGGAAGCCGAGCCGGATGTAGCCGACGAGGGTGCCGTCGAGTTCCGCCACGAGGTGGTCCTGCGGCCCGTAACGCTCGTTGTAGAAGGGGCGGTACGGCGGCTGGGGGCGGGGCTGGACGGCGTGCAGCGGGGACCAGGTCTCCCGGTCGAGCCGGCCGAGCGCCTCCTCGTCGTCGAGCGTGGCGAGACGTATGTACGGAGCGGGCATGAGGGTCACTGTACGGCGGGGTACGCATGTCCTGACCGGGGTTTTAGGCGGCGCGGGACAGGATGGGTTTTATGGAACTTTCAAGGATCGCCGTTGCCGGAGCCTCCGGTCTCATCGGCAGTGCCCTGGTCCGGTCGCTGGTCGCGGACGGGCACGAGGTGGTGCGCCTGGTGCGCCGCGCGGCCCGCGGCGAGGACGAGGTCTGCTGGGACCCCGAGGGCCGGTACGTCGACACGGCGGCGCTGGCCGGGTGCGACGCGGTGGTCAACCTCGCGGGGGCCGGGGTCGGCGACCACCGCTGGACGGACGCGTACAAGAAGACGCTGCGGGACAGCAGGGTGCTGGGTACGGCGGCGCTCGCGGAGGCCGTCGCCGCGCTGCCCGATCCGCCGCGTGTCCTCGTCAACGGCAGCGCGATCGGCTACTACGGCGAGACCGGGGACCGGGTGGTCGACGAGGAGGCGCCGCCCGGGGACGGCTTCCTGTCCCGGATGTGCGTGGAATGGGAGGAGGCGACGGCTCCCGCGCGGGAGGCGGGTGTGCGGACGGTGTTCCTGCGCACGGGGCTGGTGGTGGCGCGTGGAGGGGGCGCCTGGGGGCGGCTGTTCCCGCTCTTCCAGGCGGGGCTCGGCGGGCGGATGGGGGACGGACGCCAGTACTGGTCGTACATCTCGCTGTACGACGAGGTGGCGGCGATCCGTCACCTCCTCGGCGCGGAGGGACTGTCCGGGCCGTTCAACCTGACGGCTCCCGAGCCGCTGACGAACGGTGAGATCACGGCGGCCATGGGGCGGGTGCTGCACCGGCCGACCCTCTTCTCCGTGCCGGCGCCCGCACTGCGGCTCGCTCTCGGCGAGATGGCCGGGGACGTGCTCGGCAGCGCGCGGGTGGTGCCCAGGCGGCTGCTGGAGTCGGGGTTCTCCTTCACGTTTCCCGGGATCGAGGACGCGCTGCGGGAGGCGCTCCGACGGTGACCGGACGGCACCACCGCAGCACGGAACCTTTCGCGTTCGACCGCATGCGACCGCTGTGCGACCGTGCTCTGTCGATGCGCGACTTCACTTGACCGTGCGCGGCCCTACCCTCGAGCAGAACTCGGGTATTCCTGAAGCCGGTCGCGGGCATGACGTCTTCGCCGACCGCGCAACCTCGAGGAGGGGCACGTGTTGAAGCCCGTGCGTCAGGCGGACGTCGTCATCGTGGGGGCCGGGGTGGCCGGCCTCGCTGCGGCCCACCGACTGACCAGTGCAGGAGTGAGTACCACCGTTGTGGAGGCCGCCCATTGTGTGGGCGGCCGGATGGCGACCGAGAAGGTCGACGGCTTCCGGCTCGACCGCGTCGGACAGCTCCTGTCCACGTCGTATCCCGAACTGCGCCTGACCCCGGGGCTCGACGCGCTCGTCCTGCGCCCCTTCGCGCCGGGTGTCCTGGTGCACAGCGGGGGGCGCCACCGGCGTGCGGGCGCTCTCCCGGCGGCAGGGGGCGCACGGGGCGCGCTCAACGCTGTACGCGCGCTGGCCAGTGCGCCCCGCCCGGGGAACGGGACGGCCGGAGCGCGGGCCGTCCGGCCGAGGGCGGCGGGATCCCCCGCCCCGCTCGGTGGCGCAGTGGACCAGGCCCGGCTCAACGCGGTGCTGGCCCGGATGGCCGCCACTCCCCTGGAACGGCTGCTGGCCCGCCCCGATCTGCCCGCCGGGCGCGCGCTCGCCGCCCGTGGGATGCCGGCCCGTACGGTCGAGGGCTTCCTGCGTCCGCTGCTCGCCGCGCTGTTGTGCGACCCGGAGCTGAGCATGTCGAGCCGCGCCGCCGACCTCGCGCTGCGCGCCTTCGCGAGCGGCCGGCTGTGCGTGCCGGAGGGCGGCGCCGAGGTGCTGCCCGAACTGCTGGCGCGGGCACTGCCGCCGGGCACCGTGCACACGGGCGTGCGCGCGACCTCCGTCTCGACGACCTCGGTCACCACCGCCGAGCACGGCGAGGTCCGCTGCCGGGCCGTGCTGCTGGCGACCGACGCGCATGCCGCCGCTGAGCTGCTGCCGGGGCTGCGGGTGCCCGACTTCCACCCCGTCACGGTCGTCCACCACACCATGGACGAGCCGCCGCCGACCGGTGCGTCACTGCTGCTCGACGCGGACCGCGACGGCCCGGTGGCGCACACGGCGGTGGTCAGCCTGGTGGACCCGTCCCGGGCGCCCGCGGGCCGGGCCCTGGTCTCCTCCACCGTCCTCGGCGCGCCGCCGGAGGACGTCGACGGCGCCGTGCGGGCCCATCTGGCCCGTCTGTACGGCATCTCGACCACGCGCTGGGAGACGCTCGCCGTGCACCACACCGCGCGGGCCGTCCCGGTGATGCGGCCCCCGCACGACGTGCGCCGGCCGGTGCGGCTGCTGGCCGGGCTGTACGTGTGCGGCGACCACCGGGACACGGGCACGGTGCAGGGCGCACTGCACTCGGGCCACCGGGCCGCCTGCGCGGTCCTGGCGGACCTGGGCACGGGCCCGACCGAGCTGGCGGACCCCCTGCCGACGGCGGCCTGAGCGGCCGCCGGGGTCAGTGCAGGGCGGCCACCTTGTCGCGGTAGCCGCGTGCGGGTGCGGCGTCCTTGTACGGCTCCAGGCGGCGCTCGAAGTCCCGTACGTACTCCGTCGCCCGCACCGACCGCATCTCCGCGGCCTGCCCCGCGGCCTCGGCCGCGAGCTGGCACGCCTGGTCCAGCTCGCCGAGGCCGAGCCGCGCCGTGGCGAGCACCACCCGGCAGAACAGCCGGCTGCGGGCGTAGCCGGGCGCGCGGAGCTGGAGCGAGCGCTCGGCGTGCTGGACGGCGGCCCGGTACTGCTGCAGGTCCCGGTGGCAGTGCCCGAACTCGTCGGCGAGCTGCGCCTCGTCGAAGAACCGGGCCCAGTGCGGGGCCTCGTCGCCGGGCCGGGCCGACTCCAGCGCGCGCTCGGCCCGTACGAGGGAGGACGTGCAGGCGCGCACCTCGCCGAGTACGCCGTGCCCGCGCGCCTCCACGGCGTGCAGCATCGCCTGCACGACGGGCGGTGCGGACGTGCCGACGCCCTGCTGGGCCACGCGCGCGAGCTGCACCGCCTCGCGGCCGTGGCCGAGGTAGACGGCCTGGCGGCTCATCGTGACCAGCACGTACGCCCCGTACATCCGGTCTCCGGCGGCCTGGGCGAGCCGGAGCGCCTGCACGAAGTAGCGCTGGGCGAGGCCGTGCGCGCCGATGTCGTACGAGGTCCAGCCGGCGAGCCGGGTGAGATCGGCGGCCGCCGCGAACAGGCGGCGGCCCGTCTGCTCGCCGTAGGTGCCGCGGAGCATCGGCTCGGCCTCGTGCTCCAGGTAGCGCACGAGGGCCTGGCGGGCGTGGCCGCCGCCGTAGGCGTGGTCGAGGGCGCGGAACAGCTCGCCGACCGAGCGCAGGGCGGCGATGTCCCCGCCGGTGACCTTCTGGCCGGGCCCGCGCTCGGACTGGCCGCGCTGCCGGGGCACGACGGGGCGGCCCTGGGCGGGCACACGGGGGGCGGCCTCTCCGCGCGCCACCTTGTCGTCGGGGCGTCCGATCAGCCAGTCCCGGCTGGGGACGACGAGCCCGGCCGGGGTGAACGCGATCTTCCGGAGCTCGGCGTGGCTGCCGGAGTCCTTGCGCCACAGGCCGCTGACGATGTCGACGGCCTCCTCCGGCGTGGCGGCGAACTCCAGGCCCGCGTAGACCGGGGCGCAGGCGTCCAGTCCGAGGTCCTGCGCGGTGAGCCGGCGCCCCAGCCGCCGGGTGAACACCTCGGCGATCAGCGCCGGGGTGGTGCCGCGCGGCTGCTGCCCGCGCAGCCAGCGGGTCACGGATGTCTTGTCGTATCTCAGATCGAGCCCGTGTTCGAGGCCGAGCTGGTCGACGCGACGGGCGAGACCTGCGTTGGAGAACCCGGCTTCTGCGATGAGCGCGGCGAGCTGTCGGTTGGGGGTGCGCTGCGCGGGTCGTTCCGTCATCTGCGGTGCGGTCTCCTGCCTTTCGGGCCACCGCGGCAGCCTCGCGGAGGGGCAGGTGCCTCCCCCGGTCGCCGCTGTGCCCGTATCGCCTGTGAACAGCCCTTATGGCCTGGTGGACGGCGTGAATGTAGCGGAGAGTGAGCAGACGATCGCACTCTTCCGCGTCTATTCATCCGATCGTGTGAGGATTGGCCGGTCGGCTGACGTCGACCGGGCGGCGCGTTCCGTCCGGGCCGGTCGTACAGTGGCGTGGGCGCGTTTCGCGCCTTACGAAGCTTCTAGGGAGGCGCTTGCCGTGAGTGAGTTGCGGTTCGTCCGTATGGGGTTCGGGACCGAGGCCGTCGACTACCAGGAGGCGTGGGACGAACAGCGCCGGGTGCACGCCGCCCGCTTCGCGGACGAGATCCCGGACACGTGCCTGCTCCTGGAGCACCCTCCGGTCTACACGGCGGGCCGGCGCACGGCGCCCGAGGAGCGGCCCCTGGACGGCACGCCGGTCATCGACGTGGACCGCGGCGGCAAGATCACCTGGCACGGCCCCGGTCAGCTCGTGGGCTACCCCATCCAGAAGCTCCCGCGCCCGGTGGACGTGGTGGCGCACGTACGGCGCCTGGAGGAGGCCCTGATCCGCACGTGTGCGGAGTTCGGCCTGGAGACGACGCGGGTGGAGGGCCGCAGCGGGGTCTGGGTCCTCGGGGACCCGGTCGACCAGCGCCCGTCCCTGGGGGGACTCTCCCTGGACTTCGACCCTCGCCTGCACGACGACGAGTTCGACCCGCGGCTGAACGGGCCGGAGTACGCGCCGTCCAACGCGGGGCAGCGGCGGGAGGACCGCAAGATCGCGGCGATCGGCATCCGCGTCGCCAAGGGCGTCACGATGCACGGCTTCGCACTGAACGTGAACCCGGACAACGCGTGGTTCGACAAGATCATCCCGTGTGGGATCCGGGACGCCGGGGTCACGTCCCTGGCGAACGAGCTGGGCCGGGACGTGACGATCGAGGAGGTGCTGCCGGTGGTGGAGCGGCACCTTCGGGACGTGCTGGAGAACGCGGAGCTGAAGCCGCGGGAGGTCGAGCGGGCCTCCGCGTGAGGGGACGCCGGGGGCGGGCCGACACCCCGTGCACCCGGCAGGGGAATGCACCCCAGGGCCCCCGGGTTGGTCTCGACACGGGGGCCGACAACCACGGGCGTACCCTGGTGTACGCCGAAGAATCGAAGCTACAGGGAGCCGACGTGTCCGCAGTCGCACCCGACGGACGCAAGATGCTGCGCCTGGAGGTCCGCAACAGCCAGACCCCCATCGAGCGCAAGCCCGAGTGGATCAAGACCCGGGCGAAAATGGGTCCCGAGTACACGAAGATGCAGAACCTCGTGAAGAGCGAGGGCCTGCACACGGTCTGCCAGGAAGCCGGCTGCCCGAACATCTACGAGTGCTGGGAGGACCGCGAGGCCACCTTCCTCATCGGCGGCGACCAGTGCACCCGCCGCTGCGACTTCTGCCAGATCGACACCGGCAAGCCCGAGGCACTCGACCGCGACGAACCCCGCCGTGTCGGCGAGTCCGTGGTCACCATGGACCTGAACTACGCCACCATCACCGGCGTCGCCCGCGACGACCTGGAGGACGGCGGCGCCTGGCTGTACGCCGAGACCGTGCGGCAGATCCACCGGCAGACGGCACAGCGCGAGGGCGGACGGACCAAGGTCGAGCTCCTCGCCCCCGACTTCAACGCGGTTCCCGAGCAGCTCGCGGAGGTCTTCTCCGCCCGCCCCGAGGTCTTCGCCCACAACATCGAGACCGTCCCGCGGATCTTCAAGCGCATCCGCCCCGGCTTCCGCTACGAGCGCTCGCTGAAGGTGATCACTGCGGCCCGTGACCACGGCCTGGTGACGAAGTCGAACCTGATCCTCGGCATGGGCGAGACCCGCGAGGAGGTCAGCGAGGCACTGCGCCACCTGCACGACGCCGGCTGCGAACTGGTCACCATCACCCAGTACCTGCGCCCGAGCGTCCGCCACCACCCGGTGGAGCGCTGGGTGAAGCCGCACGAGTTCGTGGAGCTGAAGGAAGAGGCCGAGCAGATCGGCTTCTCCGGCGTCATGTCCGGCCCTCTCGTCCGCTCCTCGTACCGCGCCGGGCGGCTGTACCAGATGGCCGTGGAGAAGCGCGGCACGTACGTCGCCGCGCAGGCCGTCTGACCCGGCCGCCACCCCGGTTCTGGCACTCCGTGCCACTTCCCGCGTGTGAATCCGCACACAAGCGGCTACCGCCGGGTAGTGGCCGATTGACGCGGTCCCGACCGTCCCCGCAGTTGGCGGGCACCGGCGGGGCCGCGTCCGTCTTTTCCCGCAGCGCAGCAAGGTTTCATTGGCGTTTGACCGGTCGGTCACGTCCTGGTAACACCGAACAGTGAGCCTGACTGCACGCCCAGTAGTGTCCAGGCCACGAGCCGCCGACCCAGGGGAGACCTCCACCATGCAGGCCGCACCCGTCCGTGCCAACGCGATCCCGTCATTCACCGATGCACTGCGTGCCATCGAGTCACTGCTCATGAGCGGCGGTCAGCGGACCGCCCGCCGCAACGCCTGGACCTCCGTCCTGGAGGACCGCCGCCGCGCGAAGGACCGGTTCGAGGCCGAGCGCGTCCTCGAGGCCGCCGCCTCCCGCTCGTAGCAGCCGCCCGGTCCCGCGGTCCCGTCCCAAGAGGGCGTCCGACCGCCCTCCGGGCAACCCCGCGCGACTTCCCCGCGCACCGGAGCGTCCCCACCGCTCCACCCCCACCGCTCCACCACCGGCACTGCCGTCGTAGCCGCTTCCCGGGCCACGTAGACTTCGTGGCATGGCGAGGAAGGAACCTGCAGCGGACGCTGCGAACGCGGGGCGACTGAAGCAGATCGCCCTGACCTACAAGATGACCAGCAAGGCCGACCCCAAGATCGGTCTTGTACTCGCGGCAGTCGGAATCATCACCTTCGGTGTCTTCCTCGCGATCGGCTTCTTGATCGGTCACCCCATCTATCTCGGCATTCTCGGCCTCCTGCTCGCCCTGCTCGCGACGGCGATCGTCTTCGGGCGCCGGGCCGAGCGCGCCGCCTTCGGCCAGATGGAGGGCCAGCCGGGCGCCGCCGCGGCGGTCCTCGACAACATCGGCCGCGGCTGGACCACCACACCGGCGGTCGCGATGAACCGCAGCCAGGACGTGGTGCACCGCGCGGTCGGCAAGGCCGGCATCGTCCTGGTCGCCGAGGGCAACCCGAACCGCGTCAAGAGCCTGCTCGCCGCCGAGAAGAAGAAGATGGCGCGCATCGTCGCGGACGTGCCGGTGCACGACCTGGTCGTGGGCACCGGCGAGGGCCAGGTCGAGCTGAAGAAGCTGCGCACGACGATGCTGAAGTTCCCGCGCGTGCTCACCGGCCCCCAGGTGACCGCCACGAACGACCGGCTGCGGGCCCTCGGTGATCTGATGAGCAACATGCCGCTGCCCAAGGGGCCGCTCCCCAAGGGGATGCGGATGCCGCGAGGTGGCCCGAAGGGTCGATGACCAAGCCGGAACGCCGATGGGCCGTCCTGAGACATCGCTCTCAGGACGGCCCATCGGCGTTCCGGGCTCTCTGATCCGGACCGCTCGGAGCCCTAGCATCCGCACCACCCGGACCGTTCGGAGCCCTCGCATCCGCACCACCCGGACCGTTCGGAGCCCTCGCATCCGCACCACCCGGACCACTCGAACCCCTCGGATCCAGACCCCGGACCGTTGCGAGGCCTCAGATCCGGACCTCGACCGTCCCCGCCATCCGGTCGTGCAGTCCCCTGCCGTCCCGGTCCCAGATCAGCGGCGGAATGGCCAGGCACAGCAGGATCGTGCGGAGCACCGCGCGCAGGGGCGAGACCCGGCCCGTGCCCAGGGCCACCACCCGCAGGCCGAAGAGGCGCTTGCCGGGGGTGAAGCCGATCGTGCCGACCGTCAGGACGCCGAGCACGAAGAAGACGAGCAGCGCCCAGTTGCCGGTCGCCGGGGCGTAGCCGTGGGTGATCAAACCGTATGCGATCAAGACACACAGGCCCCAGTCGACGGCGAGGGCGCCGAGGCGCCGGCCCGGGCGGGCGATCGAGCCCGGCCCCTGCTCGGGCAGACCGAGCTGCTCCCCGCGGTATCCGAAGTCCGCGCCGGCTTCTTCCATGGCCGCGCGGGGACCGGAGAGCCACGATCCGATTGCTTGCCTGTTGTCCACCCGTCCACGGTATCGCTCCCGATTCGGCCGGCCGGGAGCCGGGGTCACGGAGGCGCGAGCCGGTTAACCTGGCGGAAACAAATGGGTCACGCCTGAGAAACCGCCCGTCCCTATGGTCGGCTGCAGCGTGTGCCACCGCACTGGCCGCACGAACGAACAACCCCCCCGGCACGGACGGTCGGGACTAGGAGGAGCTGGATGTTCCAGAACGCCGACGAGGCCAAGAAGTTCATCGCGGACGAGGACGTCAAGTTCATCGACGTCCGCTTCTGCGACCTGCCGGGCGTGATGCAGCACTTCACGGTGCCGGTTGAGGCGTTCGACCCGGACGACGAGCTCGCCTTCGACGGATCCTCGATCCGTGGCTTCCAGGCCATTCACGAGTCCGACATGGCACTGCGCGCCGACCTGTCGACCGCACGCGTCGACCCGTTCCGCCGGGACAAGACGCTCAACATCAACTTCTTCATCCACGACCCGATCACGGGCGAGCAGTACTCCCGTGACCCGCGGAACGTGGCGAAGAAGGCCGAGGCCTACCTCGCCTCCACCGGGATCGCCGACACGGCGTACTTCGGTCCCGAGGCCGAGTTCTACGTCTTCGACAGCGTCCGCTTCGCCACCAGCGCGAACGAGTCGTTCTACCACATCGACTCCGAGGCCGGTGCCTGGAACACCGGTGCGCTGGAGGACAACCGCGGTTACAAGGTCCGCTACAAGGGCGGCTACTTCCCGGTCCCGCCGGTCGACCACTTCGCCGACCTGCGCGCCGAGATCAGCCTGGAGCTGGAGAAGGCCGGTCTGAAGGTCGAGCGCCAGCACCACGAGGTGGGCACCGCCGGCCAGGCCGAGATCAACTACAAGTTCAACACGCTGCTCGCCGCCGCGGACGACCTGCAGCTCTTCAAGTACATCGTGAAGAACGTCGCCTGGCGCAACGGCAAGACGGCGACCTTCATGCCGAAGCCGATCTTCGGTGACAACGGCTCCGGCATGCACGTGCACCAGTCCCTGTGGAGCAACGGCGACCCGCTGTTCTACGACGAGGCCGGTTACGCGGGCCTGTCGGACACCGCCCGCTACTACATCGGCGGCATCCTCAAGCACGCCCCGTCGCTGCTGGCCTTCACCAACCCGACGGTGAACTCGTACCACCGTCTGGTGCCGGGCTTCGAGGCCCCGGTGAACCTGGTGTACTCGCAGCGCAACCGTTCCGCCGCGATGCGTATCCCGATCACCGGTTCGAACCCGAAGGCCAAGCGCGTGGAGTTCCGCGCCCCGGACTCCTCCGGCAACCCGTACCTGGCCTTCTCGGCGCTGCTGCTGGCCGGTCTGGACGGCATCAAGAACAAGATCGAGCCGGTCGAGCCGATCGACAAGGACCTGTACGAGCTGGCTCCCGAGGAGCACGCGAACGTCCCGCAGGTCCCGACCTCGCTCTCGGCCGTCCTGGACTCGCTCGAGGCCGACCACGAGTTCCTCCTCCAGGGCGACGTCTTCACGTCGGACCTGATCGAGACGTGGATCGACTTCAAGCGGACCAACGAGATCGCCCCGCTCCAGCTCCGTCCGCACCCGCACGAGTTCGAGCTGTACTTCGACGTGTGAGCCGGCCGCTGCCGCAGCACTGACACGCAGAACACGGAGCCCCGTCACCGCCCCCGGGCGGCGACGGGGCTCCGTCGTCGCCGCACTCGCCGCTCCGCCGTTCCGCCGTTCCGCCGTTACCCCAAGGATCCGCCAGGGCCCTCCACAGCGACTCTTTGCCTGCCATGGAGCCGTTCGGAACCGGTTCATGGGTGGCGTTGGGCGCACAATGGGGGTGGGACGAGTGCCTTACTGCTGGGTACTGCGGGGTGATGCAGGATGCGGAGCCGGTTCCAGAGTGATCGGCGGCTGACCGTCCGGATGACGGTCACGCTGTTTCTGCTCGGATTGCTGTACGTGGCGTTCGTCGCCGCGTTGATCGCGTTGCTGAAGTCCTGGGTGCTGGTCGTCGTGATCGCGGCGGTGGCGCTGGGGGCGCAGTACTGGTTCTCGGACCGGATCGCGCTGTACGCCATGCACGGGCGGATCGTGGAGCGGGAGGAGTATCCACAGCTCCACGGTGTGGTGGACCGGCTGTGCGCCGTGGCCGACATGCCGAAGCCGCTGGTCGCCGTCTCCGAGCTGGACATGCCGAACGCCTTCGCGACCGGACGGAACCCCGACCACGCCGTGCTGTGCGTGACGACCGGACTGCTCAGGCGGTTGGAGCCCGAGGAGCTGGAGGGTGTGCTCGCGCACGAGCTGTCGCACGTGGCGCACAAGGACGTCGCCGTGATCACCGTGGCGTCGTTCCTCGGGGTGATCGCCGGGCTGGTGGTGCGGTTCGCCTTCTACTCGGAGCTGTTCGGCGGGCGGGGCCGCAAGGACCAGAACACCGTGGTCGTCCTCGGCGCCGTCATGGGGATCTCGGCGCTCGTCTACGCGATCAGCTTCCTGCTGATCCGGGCCCTGTCCCGGTACCGGGAGCTGGCCGCGGACCGCGCCGCCGCGCACCTGACCGGGCGGCCCTCGGCGCTGGCGTCCGCGCTGACCAAGGTCACCGGGGACATCGCCCGTATCCCGACGAGGGATCTGCGGACCGCGCAGGCGTTCAACGCCTTCTACTTCACCCCGGCCTTCGGTGCCGAGCCGGGCATCTCCCGTCTGTTCTCCACGCACCCCACGCTGGAGCAGCGGCTCGAGCAGCTCGCCCGTATCTCCGCGGAACTGGGCGAGGCAGCGGCGCCCGGAAAGGCGGGCTGAGGGCCGATGGGGTTCCTGGACATCCTGCTCGGCCGTACGAAGCCGGCGGCACCCGATCTCGACCGGTTGTTCGCCCTGCCGTCGGCGGCCATCACGCTGGAGGCGGCCACCGGGTTCACCCCGACCGGGACCGGCGCGGTCTGCTTCGCCACGGTGGAGGGCGGCGCCTTCACCCAGACCAACCGTGAGGTCCAGGCGCTCCTCGACGCCGACACCGACCGCACCGGGCCGCCCGTCGAGCTGCAACGGGACGACTACGGCTACTCGTGGCTGGTCTCGCGCCGCACCCCCGACCAGCTCTCCGCCCTGGTCAACGACCTGCACGCGGTGAACAGCGCCATGGAGGTCAACGGTTTCGGCCCGCAACTGCTGTGCTCGGTGGCCGGCTTCCAGGGCCCGGGCGGGCGGCGGCTGGGCCTGGTCTACCTGTACAAGCGAGGTACCTACTACCCGTTCGCGCCGCTCGCCGGGCAGGGCGAGCGGCGCGACAACGCGCTGGAGTTGCAGACCAAGGCGGTCCTCGCGAACGATCTGCGGATCGAGCAGGACCTCGGCCGGTGGTTCCCGATCTGGGGTGCGCCCGGCCTGTGACGCGCCCCTACTTGCTCGGCCCGCGCTCCTGACGACGGGCCTCGAAGGGGCGCTCGCGGCGGTAGCGGCGCTCCCACTTGGCCTGCTGGTCACGGCGCTCTCGGTACTCCCGGTAGGTGGCCGCCGAGGCCGGGGCGCCCGGGGTGCCGGCGGGCGACGAGCCGCGACCGTACCGCGCGTACAGGACGACCAGGGCTATGGCCGCGAGCCACCAGATGTGGTTGCCGAACCCGAAGAGGACGAGGACGACGGTTCCGGCAAGGATGATGGTGCCCATGACGCCCTCCTTCGCTTGAGTGAGTGGTTGTGCCAGAGGGTCCGACGGGGTGCCGGGGGTGTGCGACCACCATCGGAACGTGTGTCCAGCGTAGGGATGCGGTCACGGGGGGTGCATCTGCTTTTCGGCTGTGCCGGACCGGTGGCCGGGCCGTGCGAGAGGATGGCGGAGCGCGTACGGGGCGGCATTCGGTGGAGGCGGCATGGGAGAGGCGCGGCGGCACATCGGGACGGCGGAGCGGCGGGCCCGGCTCGCGGCGCGGCACCGGCTGGGCGCGGGGGCGCGGGCGGCGACGCCCGAGGAGGTCTCCGGTTCGCTGGTGGCGCTGCACGGCACGGATCCGGCCACGGTGTTCCTCGCCGTCGGGGCGCGCCTGGCGGATGCGGGCAAGACCGTGGCGGAGGTGGAGCGGGCGCTGTACGAGGACCGGACGCTGGTGCGGATGCACGGCATGCGGCACACCGTGTTCGTGTTCCCGACCGAACTCACGGCCGTGGTGCACGCGTCGACGGGACTGGTGAACGCGGCGAAGGCACGCGCGGGCCTGGTCAAGGACCTGGCGGCCGGCAGCGGCGGGCGGCTGACGGAGGAGTGGCTGACGGAGGTCGAGGCGTCGGCGCTCGCCGCGCTGGCCCGGCGCGGTGAGGCGACGACGGTCCAGCTCACCCGGGACGAGCCGAGGTTGAAGGAGCAGTTCACGTACGGGGCGGGCAAGAGCTACGAGGCCCTGCAGACGGTGTCGTCGCGGCTGATGCGCGTTCTGGGCGTCGAGGGCCGGGTGGTCCGGGGGCGTCCGCTGGGTGCGTGGACGTCGTCGCAGTTCCGCTGGGCCATCGCCCCGCCCCACCCCGAACTCCCGCCCGCCGAGGCCCAGCGGGAGCTGCTCCGGCGCTGGCTGGCGGCCTGCGGCCCGGCCACGGAGGGGGACCTGAAGTGGTGGACGGGCTGGAGGGTGACGGAGGTGCGGCGGGCGCTGACGGCGATGGACGCGGTCCCGGTGACCTTGGACGGCGGGGCGACGGGGTACGTGACGTCCGGCGACGAGGAATCGCCGCCGGCCGCCGGACCGTGGGCGGCCCTGCTTCCGGCCCTGGACCCCACGGCGATGGGCTGGCAGGAACGGGACTGGTACCTGTCCCCCGAGCTGCGGCCGGCCCTGTTCGACCGCAGTGGCAATGTCGGCCCGACGGTGTGGTGGGACGGCCGGGTGGTCGGGGGGTGGGCGCAGCGGGCGGACGGTGAGGTGGTGTGGCGCGTCCTGGACAAGGAGGATCTGGGCCGGGAGGCGCACGAGGCGATCGCCACGGAGGCCGCCCGACTGGGATCGTGGCTGGCCGGCACCCGGGTGACACCACGCTTCCGGACACCTCTGGAGAAGGAGCTGGCCAACCTGCCCGGCCCGTCCGGCGATTGAGGAGGAGGCCGCCGTCCCCGGGGGCCCGGGGAAGGGGCCCCCGGGGGCGGCGGCCACGACGCCGGGCGCCCGAAAGGAAGGAGGGCGCCCGGCGCCACGCTCAACGGCAGTACCGCATCAGCGCCCGCACCATGTGGCACGTCGTGTCCGACGGCGGCCGTACCCCGATCTGCTCCGCCGTGTTCCGTATCGTCTCGTTGTGCGCCTGGTTCGGTACGTACACCCCCGAGTCGAGCAGGGCGATCGCGAGGCGCATGGCCTTCAGGCGCCGGTTGTGCGTGACGTACCACTCGCGCGGCCGCCCCGGCGGGAGCGGTCGCTTGGCCACCGGTGCGTACGGCAGGTCCAGCGGGACCGGCCGCCGCGCCGTCGACTGAGTGGGCTTCGGCCTGGTTGCGGCAGCGGGCACAGGCATCCTCCTGTCGCGGTCAGGGAGATGCCGGACGCTCCGGCGCCCCCCTCGAACACTGCTTCTATTTTACTGCCGCCCACTGACAAAAGCCCCTGGCCACAGGCCATTTGAGCCAGGTTGTGACAGGGGCGAGAAGGGGTGTTTCGGCTACCGTGTGAGGCATGGAGATCTGGATCAACCCGGCCTGCTCGAAGTGCCGCAGCGCCCTCACCCTGCTCGACGCCGAGGGCGCCGACTACACCGTGCGCCGCTACCTGGAGGACGTACCGACCGAGGAGGAGATCCGCGGCGTCCTCGACCGGCTGCAGCTCGAGCCGTGGGACATCACCCGCACCCAGGAGCCCGACGCCAAGGAACTCGGCATGAAGGACTGGCCGAGGGATGCCGCGTCCCGTGACCGCTGGGTGCGCGCGCTCGCCGAGCATCCCCGGCTCATCCAGCGGCCCATCATCACCGCCGACGACGGTACGGCCGTGGTCGGGCGCACGGAGGAGGCCGTACGGGACGCGCTGTCCCGCTGACGCCGGCGCTCCTGTGACCTACGTTACTTCGCTGACTCCTGTAAACCACTGAGTAACTCCGTTCGGTATCTCGTACATAGCGGCGTACCTATCTCGTCCGGTCGCCGGTGACGGCGGCCGGGGACAGGAGGCGCGCATGTCGCGTAGGAGAACTCTCAGTCCCAAGAAGAAGATCGCGCTGGCGGTCACCGCGGTCGCCGTGGCCGGAAGCGGGGCCTTCGCCCTCGCCGCCACCTCGAACGCGGCGAACGTGCAGACCGCGTCGACCTCCACGGTCTGTCAGGGCCTGGCCACCGCGCTCGGCAACAACGAGGCGTTCATCGCCGCGCAGAAGGCCAACCCGGACGCCCAGTCGGCCGCGCGGATCGCCAACCGCGAGGCGGTCGTCGCCGAGATCAAGCGGAAGCAGGAGGCGTCCGGCTGCCAGGTCGGGGAGTCCGTCCAGGCGGGCGGCTCGGGATCGGCGCAGTCCGGCGGCGCCGCGCAGGCCGGGGGGTCGGCTCAGGACCCCCAGGCCTCGCAGGCCGCCACCACCGCGCCGGCGACGACCGCCCCCGCGACCTCGGCACCCGCGGACAACGCGGGATCCGCCTCGGGGCAACAGGTCTGCAAGGGCTCCACGGTGACGCTCTCCGGTGAGGGCGGCGCCCCGGCCGCGTCCAGCAACCAGTTCCCCGCGGGGACGACCCTGAAGGTCACCAACCTGGACAACAACAAGTCCACGACGGTGAAGGTCACCTCCGTCTCGGGCAGTTGCGTGCTCCTCAACAACGCGGCCTTCGAACAGGTCCGCGAGCCCGGCAAGTTCCTGATCCGCCGGGCTCTCATCGAGAAGGTGGGGTGAGACCTGCGCCTCAGGAACTCCGGGAGGCGTGAACTCCGGGAGGCGTGAACTTCCGGAGGCGTGAACTCCCGGAGGCGTGAACTCCCGGAGGCGTGAACTCCCGGAGGCGTGAACTCCGGGAGGCGGCACACCATGTGCGCGGTCCTGCCGTTCGCGGCCACGAGCGGCAGGACCGGCACGCGCGCCCGAGCGCAGCGCGGCGGTGCTCGGGCGCGGGCCCCCGGCCGGGTTCCCGGTGGGGAGGCCGGCCGTCGCCTCCCGGGGCCGCGACCGCCCCGCGTCGAGCGGGGCTGTGGGGCCGGCCACCGCACCGGGGGGGTGGCCGGCCCCGCGCGTGCCGAGCCGCGGTTCGCCGATGAGGCCGCCGGCGCCGGACGCCGGTGGGGGACCCATCACCGTGTGGTTCCCGGCCGGGAAGCGTGTCGGTAACACGGGGTTCACAGCAGGGCAATGGCCGGGAAATCGCCTGTTGACAAGCTGCCGGGCATCACCGGCGCCCCATTGCCGCAGCGCCGCGCACCCGCACGACTCCTGCGACCGCGCTGTCGACCGCGCAGTCGAGACCTCCCCGAAGGATGTGGCCCGTGACCTTCAAGGCTGAGTACATCTGGATCGACGGCACCCAGCCGACCGCCAAGCTCCGTTCCAAGACGAAGATCCTGGCCGACGACGCCAAGGGCGAGGAGCTTCCGATCTGGGGCTTCGACGGGTCCTCCACGAACCAGGCCGAGGGCCACTCCTCGGACTGCGTGCTCAAGCCGGTCTTCTCCTGTCCCGACCCGATCCGCGGCGGCGACGACGTCCTGGTGCTGTGCGAGGTCCTCGACACGGACATGACCCCGCACCCGTCCAACACCCGTGCCGCGCTGGCCGAGGTGGCCGAGAAGTTCGCCGCCCAGGAGCCGGTCTTCGGTATCGAGCAGGAGTACACCTTCTTCGACGGCTCGCGTCCGCTCGGCTTCCCGGAGGGCGGCTTCCCCGCCCCGCAGGGCGGCTACTACTGCGGTGTCGGCGCCGACGAGATCTTCGGCCGTGAGGTCGTCGAGGCGCACCTGGACAACTGCCTGAAGGCGGGCCTCGGCATCTCCGGCATCAACGCCGAGGTCATGCCCGGCCAGTGGGAGTTCCAGGTCGGCCCGCTCTCCCCGCTCGAGGTCGCCGACCAGCTCTGGGTGGCCCGCTGGCTGCTGTACCGCACCGCCGAGGACTTCGGCATCTCCGCGACCCTGGACCCGAAGCCGGTCAAGGGCGACTGGAACGGCGCCGGTGCGCACACCAACTTCTCGACCAAGGCGATGCGCGAGGGCTACGACGCCATCATCACCGCCTGCGAGGCGCTCGGCGAGGGCTCCAAGCCGCTCGACCACGTCAAGAACTACGGCGTCGGCGTCGAGGACCGCCTCACCGGCCTGCACGAGACCGCCCCGTGGAACGAGTACTCCTACGGCGTCTCCAACCGCGGTGCCTCGGTGCGCATCCCATGGCAGGTCGAGAAGGACGGCAAGGGCTACATCGAGGACCGCCGCCCGAACGCCAACGTCGACCCGTACCTGGTGACCCGCCTCATCGTCGACACCTGCTGCACGGCGCTGGAGAAGGCCGGCCAGGTCTGACCCGCGCACCGTACGACTCCGCAGGGGGCGCCCACCTCACGGTGGGCGCCCCCTGCGCGTGCCTCCGGCGGCGTTCACCGCGGCCGGGTTGTCCGCCATGTGGACCGGCGGTTCGGGCGCGGCGATCTCCGTCAAGCCCATGACCTGCCCCGAAGGCATGGTCGGGCGGCGCACGCAACGTCGACTTCACGCCACCTCCGTGTCCAAGCAATGAGAGAAGGGTCCTGTCCGGGCGCGGTGTCTGCTTCAATGGGACCCATGGCCAGCTTCCAGAAGTTCAGCGCGACGGGTCGCCGTGACCTCGAGCCCTTCTGGCCTTCCCGTCAGCACCACGACTTCGACCGGGTGTGTTGTCGCGCGGACACCGCGCGGGCCCTGTAGAGCCGTACACCCGGCAGCCGTACACACCGGCGCAGCCGTCCTCTGCGGCCTCCGGCCAGCGCGCACGACGTACGTCCCCCCGACGAACTCCTCGCGCGAAAGAGCTGACCTCTCATGGCGACCACTCGTTCTCTGTCCACCGCCGCCCTCACCACCACCGCCACCCCGTCGAACGGCCCGGCACGGCACCGTCTGCGTGCCGTCGACCGGGACGAGGCCGTCGACGTGGCCGACTTCCTGCCGCCGGGAGCCACCTGGCTGCCGGCACCCCCGCACGCGCTGCCGAGCCTGCCGGGCCGCCCGCCGATGATCGGCTACCTGGTGCTCGTCCCGGCCGACCAGCAGCCCCCGTTCCCGCCCGTCGCGGTGCCCGACCAGCCGGACGCGGAGCGGACCGTGACCGCGGACCCGCTCGTGCGCGTCGACCCCGGACGGCGCACCGCCGAGGTGGACGGACGGCGGCTCGACCTGACCTACCTGGAGTTCGAGCTGCTCGCCCACCTGGTGGCGCACCCGCACCGGGTGCACACCCGCGACCAGCTCGTGACCACGGTATGGGGCTACGGCCACGTGGGCGACGGGCGCACCGTCGACGTCCACATCGCCCGGCTGCGGCGCAAGCTGGGCGCCGCACACCGCGACACCATCCAGACGGTGCGGCGCGTGGGCTACAAGTACGTACCGCCGACGGACCGTTGACGGGGGATCTTCTGTCAGCAGAACCGGGTTCCGTCCCGTGGGCCGTCCGGGCAGAGTCGTCCGTATGAGACTTCTGGTGCTGGGCGGTACGGAGTTCGCGGGCCGGTCCGTCGTCGAGGCGGCGCTCGGGCGGGGCTGGGAGGTGACCGTCCTCAACCGGGGGCGGCACCAGTCCCCGCCCGGTGTCCGGGCGTTGCGCGGCGACCGCACGGCGCCCGGCGGGCTCGCCGCGCTGGCCGCGGGTGAGTGGGACGCCGTCGTGGACACCTGGTCGGCGGCGCCGCGTGCGGTGCACGAGGCGGCGCGGCTGCTCGCCGGGCGCGCCGGACGGTATGTGTACGTGTCGAGTTGCTCGGTGTACGCGTGGGTCCCGCCCTTCGGGTACGACGAGGGCGCGCCGCTGGTGGCGGGCGCCGCGGCGGACGCGGAGGCCACCGACTATGCGCGGGACAAGCGGGGCGGTGAGCTGGCGGCGCTGGCCGCCTTCGGCGCGGACCGCTCGGTGCTCGTGCGGTCGGGACTGATCCTCGGGCCGCACGAGAACATCGGCCGGCTGCCGTGGTGGCTGACCCGGATCGCCCGCGGCGGTCCCGTCCTGGCGCCCGGACCGCGCGAACTGCCGCTGCAGTACGTCGACGTGCGGGACCTCGCGCAGTGGACGCTCGGCGCGGTGGAGCGGGAGCTGAGCGGGCCGTACAACCTGGCGGGTCCGCGCGGGCACAGCACGATGGGCGCGTTGCTGGACGAGTGCGTCCGGGTCACCGGGAGCGGGGCGGAGCTGCGGTGGACCGCGCCCGAGACGGTCCTCGACGCCGGGATCGAGCCGTGGACGCAACTGCCGGTGTGGGTGCCGGAAGGCAGCGACTACGAGGCGGCCCTGTACGGCATCGACGTGTCCCGGGCGGTACGGGACGGGCTGCGGTGCCGCCCGGTCGCGGAGACCGTGGGCGACACCTGGGCCTGGCTGCGGGAGTCGGGCGGTGCGGTGCCGCAGCGGCCCGGCCGGCCCCCGGTGGGTCTGGACCCGGCGGTGGAGGCGAAGGTGCTCGGCGCCGGGGGTGTACCTGGCACCACCCCCTGACCGGGTGGCTCGGGCCCGTGACCGCCGCCCGGACCTCGGCCAGACTGACGCCATGAATCCTGAGATCAGGCGCGGGGGCGCCCGCGAGCACGCACGAAAGGTCGTCCTGGCCGCCGTGCGCGGGCTGGTGCTGTCCCTGGCGGTGCTGCCGTTCGGCGTGGCGTTCCTCGTGCTGACCCTGCTGTCCCTCGCGTTCGTCCCGCTCGGGATCGGGCTCGTCACCACGCCGTGGGTGCTGACCGGCGTGCGCGCCCTGGCGGGCACCCGGCGCAGGCTCGCGGACGAGTGGTGCGGGATACGGATCCGCGCGGCGTACCGGCCGCTCCCCGCGGACGCCAATCCGTGGTCGCGCACCTTCGGGATGCTGCGCGACCCGCAGACCTGGCGGGACGTGCTCTGGCTGCCGGTGGACCTGACGGCGGGCTTCTTCACCGCGCTGCTGCCGGCCGTGGTGCTGCTGTACCCGGTGGAGGGGCTCCTGCTGCCGGCCGGGCTGTGGCGGTCGTACGTCGGGGGCGGCACCTACTGGTACGCCTTCGTCCCGGTCTCCGGCCAGGCGACCGCCTTCGGCGCGGCCGCGCTCGGCGCCGTGCTCCTCGCCGTCGCCTGGCGGTACGCCCCGCGCCTGCTCGTCGCGCACTTCCGGCTCACCCGGGCCGTCCTCGGCGCCCCGCACGGTGAACTCGCCGAGCGCGTCCGGGTGCTGACCGAGACGCGGCGGGACGCGGTGGACACCTCGGCCGCGGAGCTGCGCCGCATCGAACGCGACCTGCACGACGGGGCGCAGGCCCGGCTGGTCGCGATGGGCATGGACCTCGGCACCGTCGACATGCTGCTCGACAAGGACCCGCAGCAGGCCAGGAAGCTGCTGGCCCAGGCGCGCCGGAACTCCTCCGAGGCGCTGGAGGAACTGCGCGACCTGGTCCGGGGGATCCATCCCCCGGTGCTGGCCGAGCGCGGCCTGGGCGACGCCGTACGGGCGCTGGCGCTGCGGCTGCCGCTGCCCGGCGAGGTGAGTGTGGACCTGCCCGGCCGGGCGGACGCGCCGGTCGAGTCGGCCGCGTACTTCGCCGTGAGCGAGGTGCTCACCAACGCCGTCAAGCACTCCGGCGCCGACCGGGTCTGGGTCGACGTGCACCACGCGGACGGCACGCTGCGGATCACGGTCACCGACAACGGCAAGGGCGGCGCCGCGATCGGGGCGGGTTCGGGGCTCGCCGGGGTCGAGCGCCGGCTCGCCGCATTCGACGGCGTCCTGGCCGTCAGCAGCCCCGCGGGCGGCCCCACCCTGGTGACGCTGGAGATCCCGTGCGCGTTGTCCTAGCCGAAGACCTCTTCCTGCTGCGAGACGGACTGGTCCGGCTGCTGGAGGCCTACGACTTCGAGATCGCCGCCGCCGTCGAGTCCGGGCCCGAACTCGCCCGTGCGCTCGCGGAGTCGGAGCCGGACGTCGCCGTGGTCGACGTGCGCCTGCCGCCCACGCACACCGACGAGGGCCTGCAGTGCGCGCTCGAGGCCCGGCGGGAGCGGCCCGGGCTGCCGGTGCTGGTCCTCTCCCAGCACGTGGAGCAGTTGTACGCGCGGGAACTGCTCGCCGACGGCGACGGCGGGATCGGCTACCTGCTGAAGGACCGGGTGTTCGACGCCGACCAGTTCGTGGACGCCGTACGACGGGTGGCGGCGGGCGGCACGGCGATGGACCCGCAGGTGATCCAGCAGCTTCTGACGCGGCGCGCGGCGGACGACCGGCCGCTCGGACGGCTGACGCCGCGGGAGCTGGAGGTGCTGGAGCTGATGGCGCAGGGCCGCTCCAACGCGGCGATCGCCGAGCGGCTGGTGGTCACCGAGCGGGCGATCGCGAAACACACCTCCAACATCTTCGCCAAGCTGGGCCTCGAGGTTTCCGACGACGACAATCGGCGGGTTCTGGCCGTCCTCGCCTATTTGGATCACGGTCGCTGAATCGGCCGAACCGGCTGAATGAAATTCAAAAGAATGACCTCTACCCGCCTCAACTCCCTTTGAAACGAGGGCTTCTGCACCTCTTGCGCCCGAATTGCCCTCAGGAACTTCCAAGTTTTTCTCTGGTCTCTGAACACCCCACCGGCCTCCTGCGTATGGGATGACGCCGCTTCACCCCTGTCGGGCGCCTCCGCCCCGAAAGGAAGTCAGAGGAGTTCCATGGGACGCAACACGAGAAAACGCCGTACGCCGCTGGCCACCAAGGCCATAGCCGCCTCGGCTGCCCTAGCGCTCGGTGGGGGCGGGTTGCTCTGGGCCAACTACTTCGCCTCGGCCCACGAGACGAACAACCAGGCCTGGGGAGGGAATCAGACCAAGGCCGCCTCCGCACAGGTGGCGACGATCTCCTGCCCGGACGTCGGCCAGAAGCTGACGAACGTGCCGGCCGCGGCGCGCAACGGCGTGGCCGCGGAGCTCGCGAACCTCGACAAGCAGATCACCGAGGCCTACTCCCGGCTCGCCTCCACGCGCCAGGCCCAGGCGAACGACGCGAGCTTCGTGCAGAACGCGATCGTCGGCCCCCTCAAGGAGAAGCGGGCCGCGACGATCGACCGGATCAGGATCGACATCCAGCGGGTCGGCGGGGCCTTCAACCAGTCGCTGTCCCAGCTCGCCGCCTGCACGACGCTGTCCACCAACCAGACCAACGCCGGCCAGACCGGCGGCGGCCAGCAGCAGGGCGGTCAGCAGCAGGGCGGCCAGCAGAACGGTGGCCAGCAGCAGGGCGGCCAGCAGAACGGTGGCCAGCAGCAAGGCAACAACGGCCAGCAGCAGGGCAACGGCGGTCAGGCCGGCAACGGCCCGGTGGCGGCCGACTTCGTGGACATCACGAAGGTCGCACCGAACGTCCAGGCCAAGCCGAACAAGACCCCCAACGCCTCGACGGGTCAGTTCGTCACGCGCTGCGGTGTGAACGCCAACAAGAACCACAACACCGACAACGTGATCGTGGCGCCCGGCGTGGCCAACGGCGCGCACCACCTGCACGACTACGTCGGCAACCAGAAGGTCAACGCCTTCTCCAGCAACCAGACGTTCCTGCAGGGCGGCACGAGCTGCCAGAACAAGAACGACCTGTCGGCGTACTACTGGCCGGTGGTCCGTATCCAGGACGGCACCCAGGACTTCGACCAGAACAGGGACGGCGGCGGCAAGGAAGGCAACGTCGGCAAGATCCTGACCCCCGTCCAGGCGGAGATCAAGTACGTCGGCAACCCGACCAGCAAGGTCGTCGCGATGCCGCAGTTCCTGCGCATCATCACCGGTGACGCCAAGACCACCACCAACGGCCTGGCGAACGCCAACGCGCACTGGAGCTGCACCGGCTTCGAGAACAAGGTCCAGCTGACGACGCAGTACCCGATCTGCCCGCAGGGCAGCAACGTGGTCCGCACGTTCGCCTTCCAGAGCTGCTGGGACGGCCAGAACATCGACAGCGCCAACCACCGCACGCACGTGGCCTTCGCCGACCCGGCGAGCGGCGCCTGCGGGAACGGCTTCAAGGCGATCCCGCAGCTCACGATGCGCCTCGTGTACAAGATCAACCCGCCGGTCATCCAGAACGGCCAGGTGAAGAACGCCTACGCGGTGGACGGCTTCCCGGACCAGCTCCACAAGGCGGCCACCGACCACGACGACTTCATCAGCGTCACGACCGGCGGCCTGGCGAACAAGATCGCCAACTGCATCAACTCCGGCCAGAGGTGCCAGTGACAGGACGACACCACTGAACCGGTGACCCACTGAAGAAGGCCGGTGGCGGATCTCCCGCCACCGGCCTTCGGTGTGTGCGCCAGGGACTGCCTTCCGGACGGCAGATCCCGGATCCGGCTCAGCCGCTGTGGCCGGCGTGGGAGTGGTGGTCGGCGCCCACCTCCACATCGCCGCCCAGCTTGCCGCGCAGCGCCTTGACCACTCCGTCGTCGCCGACGGCGACCCACTTGCGGCCCACGAGGTAGTAACCGCCGTAGTCCTTGGCGTCGTTGATCCACTCCCGCTGGCCGCGGTCGGTGGCGAAGGTGGCGAGCACGAACTTGCCGTCCGCGTTGGTGCAGATGGCCTGACGGATCTCGTCGGCGTCCGTCTGGATGTTCGGCTTGCAGTTCACGTCCGCCGCCAGGTCCTCGAGGCTGCCGGTCGCGGCCGCCGGGACCTTGTCCTGGGCGGCACCGGACGACCCGCCCGATCCGCCGCAGCCGGTCAGCACCAGCAGGGCGACGACCGCACCGGCCGCCAGCTTCTCGCGCGTGCACCTCATGTGTTCCTCCGGTCCTTCGGGCCATGCCGCTGGGAGCCCCCGCGAGGGCCCTGCCCTTCCGTACGGCTCCGGTGCGCCCGGTGCTCAATGGCGGCACATCTGTGCGACAGTGTGCCGTCGGCACCCGAGACGAGGGGGATGGATGAGCACACCGGACTGGGAGGAACGCCTGGCCGCTGCCTGGGCGCGCTTCGACGACTACACGGAAGAGGGCGCCCCGGACTTCCGGGCCGTGATCGACGCCCTCGTCGCCGAACTGCCCGACGACAGCCCGGTCGGGCCGTTCGAACGGGCCTGCGCCTGGGACTCGACGGGCCACTCCGACCGGGCGGTGCCGCTGTACCGGGAGGCGCTGGCGCGCGGCCTCGACGGCTACCGCGGCCGGCGGGCCAGGATCCAGCTGGCCAGTTCGCTCCGGAACATCGGACGGCCCGAGGAGGGCGTCGCGCTGCTCACCCCCGAACTCGAGGCCCCGTCGCACGAGTTGGACGACGCGGTGCGCGCCACTCTGGCCCTGTGCCTGTCGAGTCTCGGCCGCGACCGCGAGGGCCTCGCCCTGGTCCTCGGCGCGCTCGCCCCCCATCTGCCGCGCTACCAGCGGTCGATGGCGAACTACGCGCGGCTGCTGGTCGAGCCCGGCCGCTGAGCCCACCGGGCCGGGGCGGGCGGCCATGGGGCCGTCGACGACGCCGGCGCCCCCGACCGGGGGCCGCGGCCGTGCCGCCGCCACCCACCACCGTCCTGCCGTCGTGCCGTCGTGGCGCCGAGGCGGGCCGGCGTCCCGGTGACCAACACCCGTCCCGCTCGTTTGCCGGACGTGCAGTCACAGGATGTCGCCCCGCGCCCCACCCCGGCCTCCGGGCCGGTCGTCGACGTCGAGCAGGCCGAGGCCGCGCTCGTCGAGCACTACCCCCGGCTCGTCCGGCTCGCCTATCTGGTGCTGCCGTCGGGCCTCGGCCGCACCCGGCGGGTGCTGACCGCGCACGCCCTGGCCCAGCGGGCGCTCCCCCGCGGGCGTACCTCCGCCTCGATGATCCCGGCCCAGGCGACCGGCCGCGACGGCGACCCCGGGTACTCCTTCGTCCGGCTGCGGGTGCTGCGCACGGCACTGGAGGCGGGAGTCCCGCTCAGGCGGGCCGCCTGGCCGAAGCGCTCCCAGTTGCCGCCGCTGCTGCCGCAGGTCTGGGGCCTGAAACTCTTCCCGCGTTCGGGCGGCGCCGAGGAACTCGCCCTGGACCAGCGGCTGTCGACGCTCTCCGCGCCGGCCCGCGCCGCCTACGTCCTGCGCGGCCTGGAGAAGCTCCCCGAGGGCGAGGTGCCCAAGGTGCTCGCGGCGGCGGGCGTCGCGGACCCGGCGGCCGCGGTGCGGGAGGCCTCGGGTGTGCCCGCGCAGGACGCGCTGCTGGACTCCCCCGAGTTCGACGCGTGCTCCCTCCAGGCCCGGCCCACCGACCTGATGCGGCGCCGCCGGCACGGCAAGGCGGCGCTCGCGGCAGCGGCGGCCGTCGCGGTGTGCGGGGCGCTTCTCGCCCTGCCCGACGGCGGCTGGGGCCCGGACGGAGCGGCCGCTCCCTCGGGCGAGCAGAACCCGGCGGCGCAGGCCGCCCTGGACCCGGCCCAGGTGACGACGATGCCGCCCGCCGCCTGGAAGACCTCGGCGCGCACCGACTTCTCCGTGTGGCCCGCGCGCGGCGACCTCACCGGCGACCGGGCACTGCTGCGGCGTGCGCTCGCCGTGTGGGCGCGGCCCGGTGACTCCGTGCGGGTCTCGGCGACCCCGGGCACCCCGTCGGGCGGCCCGCCGGGACCGCCGCGTCTGCTGTACGCGGGGCAGGTCGACACCGCTCGGGTGGTGCTCTTCTACGACGGTCTGCGCGTCGTGCGCTACGCGGAGCCGAAGGACGGCACCGAAGGAGCGGCGCTCGACTTCGCCCGGGTCGACGGGGCGAGCGGAGCCGAGGCGGACGCGGTGGTGCTAGACCGGGCCGACGCCAACGTCCGCTTTCTTACGGCCCCCTGGGTGACCGGTGCCGCCGAGCGGGACCTGCGCAGGCCGACGGCGGGAACGACGGACCTCGGCCTGACCGGCGGAGTCACCGCGCCGCTGGCGAGCCCGGCGCAGCAGTCCGGCTCGTGCCCGTCGTGGAAGGTGCTGGAGCTGACCGGCGGTTCGGGCGCGCAGTTGCTGACCGATCTCGGGGAGCTGGTGCCGGCGCACCTGACCGTGGGACGGCCGGGCGCGCCGCGGGAGGCGTCCGGGACGACGGCGCTGCACACCTGGGCGCCCTTCGCCTGTTCGCTGGCGGCGGTGCGGTCGCAGGGCGTGAAGTCGGTGAACGCGTGGGAGTACGCGCGGCAGACGCTGCCGGACGCCTCCGGCGACGGGGCCTGGCTGTGCACGCGCGCCGACACCTGGCGGGGCGACGGGGGCTGGGTGCAGGCGCAGTTCCACACGCCGGGCGCCGCCGACGGGGCGATCGCGGCGCAGGCCGAGGACGTGCCGGCGTGCGGTGCGAAGGATCCGCACGTACTGGCCGGCGTGCTGTGGAAGTCGGCGAAGGGCGACTGGTATCTGCTGGCCGCCGGGACCCAGGACACGAAGTCCGTCCAGGCGGCGGGCGGGGTGTCCGGATCGGCGGACGGCAGTCTGCTGGCCGTGCGCGCCAAGCAGGGCGCCAAGGCGCGGTTGAAGGGCACGCTGAAGGACGGAAGGACGATCAGCGCGTTGCGGTGACACGGCACGGGTCCGGTGCACGGATCCGTGCACCGGACCCGTGCACCGGACCCGTCGGGTGCGGGATATGTGCTTAACATGTGAACAACCGCTGCCGTCCGGGGCCCTGCGCGGCTGGATCTGATCGGTAAGGTGTTCGCATGGCAACCGGGGTACGCCGCAGACTGGGAGTCGAGGAGCGGCGGCAGCAGTTGATCGGCGTCGCGCTCGAACTGTTCAGCCGACGCTCCCCCGACGAGGTCTCCATCGACGAGATAGCGTCGGCCGCGGGCATCTCGCGGCCGCTGGTCTACCACTACTTTCCCGGCAAACTCAGCCTGTACGAGGCCGCGTTGACGCGTGCCTCGGAGGATCTGGCAGGTCGGTTCGTGGAACCCCGGGAGGGCCCGCTGGGCGCCCGGCTGCTGCGTGTGATGCACCGGTTCTTCGACTTCGTCGAGGACCACGGCCCCGGTTTCTCCGCGCTGATGCGCGGCGGACCCGCTGTCGGCTCCTCCCGGACGAACGCGCTCGTCGACTCGGTGCGGCAGGCCGCGTATGTCCAGATCCTTGCGCACCTCGAGGTCCAGGACCCGCCCGCGCGTCTGGAGCTGGTGGTCCGCTCCTGGATCTCGCTCGTCGAAGCGACGGCACTGATCTGGCTGGACGGGCGGCGCATCCCGCGCGCCGAGCTGGAGGTCAAGCTGGTGCACGACTTCGCCGCACTGGCCGCGGTCAGCGCCGCCCACGACGAGGACCTGGCGGCGCTGCTGAAGAAGATGATCAAGAATGAGCCGGCCGACAGCCCCTACGCGGACCTGGTCGGCCGGCTCGTCTCCCTGGGTGCCTAAGATCGGACTCCCATTCTGGTCGGGGCTCTACCGCTCGAACTTCCGGTAGGACGCGTCCAGTTCGCGGACCTCGGCGGAGGCGTGCAGCGTCACGCCGTCCTCCGGTGCCACATGCTCCCGGAGCAGTTCCAGCACGGCTTCGGTGAGCCTGGCCTTCGTCTCCTCGCTGCGTCCGGCGAGGAGGCCGATGGTCACGTGCACGATCGCGTGCGCCTCGGGGTCCTCGTATCCGAACGCCCTGGTGTCGCTGTGCCGGAAGAGCGTCTTGCACGCCTCGGGCTTCGCCGCGGCGATCTCGACGGTCGCCTCGTGCAGCGCCCGCGCGAACCCCTCCAGGTCGAAGGGGTCCTCCACCGGGTGCGAGTAGTCGACGGTGATCTGCGGCATGGGCACTCCTGTTCTACGGCAACGGCCCCGACCCTACTGCCCCGCCCGCTGGAACACCGCCACCGTCCGCGCCGGGACGGTGAACGTGCCCGAGCCGGCCGCGTAGGCGGAGGTCTTCACCACCGGGTCGGCGCCCTTCGCCTGCACCGGGTGTAGCCGGTAGGGGGTGCCCGCCAGGCCGTCGACCTTCTGCTCCTGCTGCTGCGGGGTGGCGTTGAAGACGACGACCAGGTCACCCAGTTCCATCGTGATCACGCCGGGTGTCTCGTCCTTCCCGGAGAGCGGGAAGGAGAGGTGCGACTGCACTTGGCCGGCGGTGGCCAGGGAGAAGACGGGCTCGGTGGTCCGGATCCGCAGCAGGTCCCGGTAGGCGGCCGAGGCGCCCTCGATCTGCTCGCACCCCACCTTCACCGAGGTGAGCAGGGGCTGTGCGTAGGGCCACTTGGACTGGTTGTCGGCCGCCATCGGCAGTCCGCGACCGAAGCCGTTGCCGTCCCGGCAGTCCCAGTGGACGGCGTTGAACCAGTCACCGCTGTCGTAGGAGTTGCGGTCCAGGGACTTGGAGCGCAGCAGGTCGCTGCCGGCCTGGGAGAGGGACGGGCCCTGCGAGAGCGTGGCCGTGGCCATGGCGAGCACCTGCATCCGGGCCCGGTCGGCCGCGTTCACGGAGGTCGGCAGCTTGTAGGCGAGGGCGTCGAACAGCGACTCGTTGTCGTGGGCGTCGGTGTAGGCGAGCGCGTCGCCGGGCGCGTCCGCGTATCCGGCGGGCGCACCGTTGTAGTCGATCCCGGCGCCGGTGACCTGCTTGCCTTCCGAGTCGGTGAAGCGGTAGCCGGCCAGGTTGCCGGTCAGCCCGACCTTGATCAGGTCCTGGTCGTGCAGGAGCCGCGCCTTCTGCTCGGCCTTCGTCCCGTTGCCCGTCGAGGAGTTGGGGTCGGTGTACAGCCCGGACGCGAAGCCCTGGAGGCCGGGGTCGGCGTCGAAGGGGCTGCCGCCGCGTACGGCGTCGCGGGCGCGGTCGGAGAAGGTCGCGATGCCGGTGCCGGCCATGTTCTGCTGGGTGGCCTGCACGAAGCGGGCGTTGTTCGCGACCTCGCCGAAGTTCCAGCCCTCCCCGTAGAGGATGATCTTCTTGCCGTCGACGCCGTCCTTGGCGGGCGTGAGCGCGTCGAGAGCCTTGCGCACGGCGAGGATGTTGGCCTTGGGGTGGTGGCCCATGAGGTCGAAGCGGAACCCGTCGACCTTGTACTCCTTGGCCCAGGTGACGATCGAGTCGACGACCAGTTTGCCCATCATCGCGTTCTCGGGGGCGGTGTTGGCGCAGCACGTCGAGTTGGCCACCGACCCGTCGGCGAGGAGCCGCTGGTAGTAGCCGGGCACGATCTGGTCGAGCACGGAGGTGTCGGCCTCACCGGCGGCCGAGGTGTGGTTGTAGACGACGTCCATGACGACGCGGAGGCCGTCCTCGTTGAGCGCCTCGACCATCTTGCGGAACTGGACGGTACGGGCCGTGCCGTTCGGGTCGGTGGCGTAGGAGCCCTCCGGGACCGTGAAGTGGTACGGGTCGTAGCCCCAGTTGTAGGCGTCCTTGGCGGCGGTCGCGGCGACGCAGGCCTGCTGCCGGTCGGAGTCGGGGGCGTAGGAGGCGAGGTCGCAGTCGGGGGTGGCCTGCTCGGACTTCTTCTCGGGCACGGTCGCGAAGTCGAAGGCGGGCAGCAGGTGCACGTAGGACGTACCTGCCTTGGCCAGCTCCCGCAGGTGCTTGGAGCCGTCGCTGTTCCTGTCGGTGAACGCGAGGTAGGTGCCCCGGTCCTCGGCCGGCACGGTGCGGTCCGCGACGGAGAAGTCGCGGATGTGCAGCTCCTGGATCTGTGCGTCCCTGAGCGGTACGGCCTTCGGCTTCTTCAAAGCAGACCAGCCGCTCGGGGCCAGGGACCTGTCGTCCAGGTCGGCGACCAGGCTGCGCTTCGAGTCGGCGGTGAGGGCGAGGGAGTACGGGTCGGTGACCTTGTTGGTGACGATCTTGCGGACGCTGGGCGCCCACACCTTCACGACGTACCGGTAGGGCTTGCCGCGCCAGGAGGCCGGGCCGGTGACGGACCAGACGCCGGTGGTGTCGTTCCGCCGCATGGCGACGGTGGAGCCGTCGAGGTCCAGCTTCACCGACTGGGCCGTCGGCGCCCACACCGCGAGCGTGGGACGGCCGTGGTGGAAGACCGGACCGAGTTCGGCCTTCGTCGCGTCGTACAGGTCGTCGAGGACTCCGGCGATCTGGACGCCCGTCGCCGCCAGGACCGCGCCGTTTGCGGCCCGCTGCGAGGCCACGATCTGGCCGCCGAGCGCCTCACGCACCCGGTCGCGGTCGCGCGGGTCGACGGACCAGGCCGTGTAGTCCTTCAGGTACGGGAACCTCGCCTTCTGGGCGTCGGAGAGCGTGGTCCTCGTCAGGCGCAGCCAGCGCTCGTCGTCGCTCGTCAGCGTCCCGTCCTTGACGGCGATCGAGCCGTCGTGGGAGTAGACGAGCTGGGTGGAGACGGCGCCGTCGGCGCCGTTCCAGGCGAGGGTGTACCGGTCGAGCCAGACCGCCTTGGAGGTGGTCAGGTCGAGGGCGGCCGCGTTGCCCGCGGGCTGCGGCAGCAGGTACTTCTCCTGCCCGTTCAGCAGCCACACCTCGTAGCCGTTCGCCTTGAGGTCGAGCGACTGGTCGGCGGGGAGGTCCTTCTCGTCGCCCTTGTGGACGATGTAGCTGAGGCTGGTGGCGCCGGCGGCGAGCGGCACCTCGAAGACCGCGCCGTACGCGTCGGTCCGCACCGGCTTCAGGGGGCTGGACCAGTCGGTGGGGTGCGCGGCGCCGGTCCAGACGTGGATGCCCCAGCCGTCGTAGTTCCCGTCGGCGCGGTGGTAGTGGAGGACGGCCTTGGTGGTGTCCTGGGCCGGATAGCCGGGCCGCTGGGTGAGGACGTCCGGCTTGCCCTGCTCGACCCAGACCTCACCGGTCCGGCTGACGTCGATGGTGCGGTCGGCGGAGACGTCCTTGTCGCCGTCCTTGTCGATGACGAGGAAACCGACGCTGGAGGCACCGGGCTTGAGCTTGACGTAGGCGAAGGCGCCGTACGCGTCCCGGCCGACGAAGGGATGGCTGTTCGGCCAGGTGGTCGCCTCGCCGTCGGCGATGTCGCCCCAGGCGTACAGGCCCCAGTTGTCGTAGTCGCCGTCGGTGCGCTTGTAGTGGACGACCACATGGTCGCGCGAGGAGGCCGTGGGGACCTGCGGGGCGGGCGGGGTGCCGGTGGTGCTGCCGGCCGTGGCGCTCGCGGTGCGGCCCGCCGAGTCGACGACGACCGCCTTGTAGCGCAGGGCGGTTCCGGCCGGTACGTCCTTGCCGATCGTCTGGGTGACCTTGTACGGGGCGTGGTCGGCGGAGCCCAGGACCTTCCAGGGGCCGTCGCCGGTCTGGGCCGCGAAGACGACGCGGTCGAGCTGCCCGCCGGTGACGTCGGCCTGGATGCCGACGGTGCCGGTGGCGCCCGCGTCCGGGGCCTTCAGCGTGATCGTGGGCCTGGTGGCAGGCGCGGCGAGCGGGCGGGCGGCCTTGAACACGACCGCCGAGCGGGCCGGGACGGTGACGGTGACGTTCCTGTCGGCGTCGCTGGTGAGGGAGGCGTCGGTGCCGTGGACGCCGCGGAAGGTCATGCCCGCGGACCCGGTGGCGAAGGTGGCCGACTTGCCGTCGTCCGCGTTGTTGAAGGCGACCACGTACTCGGTGCCGTCCGTGCCCGTACGGGAGAAGGCGTAGATGCCGGGGCCGTCGGCCGCGTAGCGCTGGGTCTGGACGCCGTCGGTGAGCGCGGGGTTGTCCTTGCGCAGCTTGGAGAGAGCGGCGATCTCCTTGTAGAGCGGCGCACCGGTGTCGTAGGAGTCGCTCGCGTGGGTCCGGTCGGTGCCGATCTCGTCGTCGGCCAGGTAGTCCGGGACCTTGGAGGCGAACATCGTCTGACGGGCGTCCTTGTCGCCGCCGGAGCCGGTGAAGCCCTGCTCGTCGCCGTAGTAGACGACCGGGTTGCCGCGGCTGAGGAACATCACCTCGTTGGCGAACTCGTCCTTCTTCAGGATCTCGGCGTCCGTCGCCTTCGGGTCGTCCTGCTTCAGGAAGTACCCGATGCGGCCCATGTCGTGGTTGCCGAGGAAGGTGACCTGCTCATAGGCGTTGGCCTTGTCGGTCGTGTACTTGTAGTCGTCGCCGAAGACGCTCGCGAGCTTCTGGGCGCTGCCGCCCTGGGAGGCGTAGGCGCGGGCCGCGTCCTGGAACGGGAAGTCCAGCGTGGCGTCCAGACGGCCCTGGGTGACGTACGGGGACGTGACCGAGGTGTCGGCGGAGTAGGTCTCGCCGAACATGAAGAAGTTCTTCCGGCCGTGCGCCGCCGCGTACTTGTCCAGCGCGGTCGCCCACTGCGTCCAGAACTCCATGTTCACGTTCTTGACGGTGTCGATCCGGAAGCCGTCGACGGCGAAGTCCTTCACCCACCGCTCGTAGATCTTCTCCATGCCGTGCACGACCTCGGGCCGCTCGGTCCACAGGTCGTCCAGACCGGAGAAGTCGCCGTAGGTCGCGGACTCGCCGGCGAACGTCGAGTCGCCCCGGTTGTGGTACATCGTCGGGTCGTTGAGCCAGGACGGGACCTTGGTGTCGCTCGTGAGCTGCGGGGTGTACGGGAAGGAACCGGTGTCGACGGCCGGGAACCTCTTGGTTCCGTCGGCGTAGTCGGCGTCGTCGAAGGGCCTGCCGTCCTTGGTCAGGTAGGGGAAGGCGCCCTTGGAGAGGTAGCCCGACGCCTTCTCCCGGTAGTTCACGACGTCGGCGGTGTGGTTGGTGATGACGTCGAAGAACACCTTCATGCCCTTGGCGTGCGCCTTGGTGATGAGGGTCCTCAGGTCCTCATTGGTGCCGAAGTGCGGGTCGACCTGGGTGAAGTCGGTGATCCAGTAGCCGTGGTACCCGGCGGAGGCGTTCGCTCCCGTGCCCTGAACGGGCTGGTTCTTGAAGATCGGCGCCATCCAGATGGCGGTGGTGCCGAGCCCCTTGATGTAGTCGAGCCGGTCGGTCAGGCCCTTGAGGTCGCCGCCCTGGTAGAAGCCCTTGTCGGTGGGGTCGTAGCCGGTGGCCAGGCGTGAACCGGTCAGCCCGCCGCGGTCGTTGGAGTGGTCCCCGTTGGCGAAACGATCCGGCATGACGAAGTAGAACTGCTCGCGGGTGTCGCCGTGCCGGGCGGGCTGTGCGGCGAGCTTCGCGTCGGAGGGGGGCGCGGGCGGGGTGTTGGCGAGCGCGGCGAGGGGTGGGAGGAAGGCGGCGGCGAGCGCGGCGACGACGACGGCCGCGACTCTTCTCCGGTACGGGGTGCGGCGCGTCCCGGGCGCCGGCCATCTCGGTATCACAGGCACTGAACTCCTTGCGATTACGGCTCGATTGGATCCACAGGGTCCGGCCCCTCGCCGCGACATCGGGCAACTGCTGCCGGGCGCCCGCGCGACCGTATCGCCGACGAAAGGATTACAGCAAGAGGCTTGAAACCATCGGAAAGAAATTGCATGAGCAGGGGCCCGCCGCCCTGCGCACGGCGGACGGTGGGCCCGTCGGGGAAGTCCGGTCTCAGCAGCTCGACTTGCCCGCGTAGACGGCGAGCGCCGTGTTGGGGGCGACCGACGCCTGGAACCAGCCGCTGCTGTTCACCGTGACGGTTCTGTCGCCCTGCACGTCACAGTAGGTGCCGGGCGGCAGCGACGTCTCGAACCAGCGGTCGGCCGTCGTGCTCTCGTGGTTGATGACCACATAGCCCTTGCTGCCGCGGCCGAACGCGATGAGGTTGTTGCCGTCGTCCCACCACTTGGTGACGGCCTGGCCGCGTGTGGCGTTGCGGAAGGCGACCATCGACTTGATCTCCGGCCACGCGTGCTGGCACTTCCAGCCGTCCTGCCAGCAGGCGTTGACCTGCCCCCCGTTCGGCGGGCCGGCGTCCGCGTCCGACCACTCGTAACCGGAGTTGATGTCGGGTGCGCCGTACGGCCAGGCGAGCATGAAGACGTTCGCCAGGGTGTAGTTGGCGCCGTCCTTGTAGTTGAGGGTGGAGCCGTTGCGCTCGGTGTCGTGGTTGTCCACGAAGACCCCGGCGACCGAGCTGCTCAGATAGCCCCAGGGCTCACCGAAGTTGCTCAGGTACGCGAGCTTCTCGTTGTTGAAGACCCGCTTCAGGTCGTAGGCGTACCGGAATTCCTGGACGTCGCCGTTGCCGGTGTACTCGCCGGGCTGGACCGCCTCGCCCGCGCCGTAGATGACCTCCTGCTTCCAGTACGCGGACGGATTGGTCAGCCTCGACTTGATGTTGGCCAGGTCGTCCGCCGGGATGTGCTTGGCGGCGTCGATCCGGAAGCCGTCGACACCCAGGCCGAGCAGGTCGTTCATGTAGCCCGCGATCGTGCTGCGGACGTGTTCCTCGCCGGTGTCCAGGTCGGCCAGGCCCACCAGCTCGCAGTGCTGGACGTTCCAGCGGTCCTGGTAGTTGGTGACCTGGGCGGTGCAGTCGTCGAAGTCGGCGTACGAGTACAGGCCGGGATAGTCGTACTTCGTGTAGGACGAGCCGCCCGTGCCGGTGCCGCTGCCGGCCGACATGTGGTTGATGACGGTGTCCACGACGACCTTCACGCCTGCCGCGTGGCAGGTGTCGACCATGTTCCGGAAGGCCGTGCGATCACCGAGACGACCCGCGATCCTGTAGCTGACCGGCTGGTAGGACGTCCACCACTGGGAGCCCTGTATGTGCTCGGCCGGCGGGGAGACCTGGACGTAGCCGTAGCCGGCCGGGCCCAGGGTGTTGGTGCACTCCTTGGCGACCGAGGCGAAGTTCCACTCGAAGAGGACGGCGGTGACGTCCTTCGTGCCGGGCGGGGAGGCGTGGGCGGTCCCGGCGGGGACGGTGAGTGCGAGCGACGCCGCCGCCACGAGGGCGAAGGCGCCGGAGAGCGTTCTGCTGGGCATGTGGGGGTTCCTTCTCCGTTGAAGGATCTGTTGAGGGGAGCCGGTGAGAGGCACTGAGATGCCCTGAAGGGAATTGCTGCAAGTTTTCAACTACTTGCAGTGGAGCAGAAGGTACGAGCCCCGCCCTCTGCGGTCAACCCTGCGGACATGTTCCTGTCACATACGCGAAATAGGGCCGGATTGCGCCCGGTCGGGCCTGCGCGAACGCCCCGGGAGGACGCCGGGGTCCACCGTCCACGGCGGACGACGGGGTCCTTGAAAACGGGCGAAAGAGCTTACGGCGAGCCGGCGAGCACGGCCCGCTCAGCCGATGACGAGCGGGAGCTTGGCGGCGAAGTCGCCCAGCGCGGTCTTCTCCGCGTCGGTCGGCGTGCGCCGTCCGGTGCCGATCAGCAGCGCGTCCTTGTCCGAGAGCGAGGCGGGAAGCGGGGTTGCGGCGATCTTCTCCAGCATCACGCGTGCCGCCGCCAGAGTCTCTGCAGGCGGCTCCACGGCCGACGGCAGATACGCGATCAGGTCGAGGTGGTGCAGGGTCCATTCGAGCACGTACGCGCCGAGGTATGCGCCGACGGTCAGCACCTCGCCGCGCGTGCTGACGCGGGCGGCCGGATCGGCCAGTTCGGCCGCGCGGCCCGCGGCGGAGCCGACGTCGTCGAAGTGGAACTTGAGCCACCGCGGTTCGCCGTATGCGGCGGCCAGCCGGGGGACCAGCGCATCGAGGGGGTCCTCGCCGGTCGGGGGTTCGACGAATTTCCAGTAGGTGACCGCGTCCACGGTCGGTTCGCTCTCAGCAGGCGTCACCAGGGTGATCAGGACGTCCTGGGCACCGATGAGCAGGTGGCACACCAGGTCCCGCACGAGCCAGCCGGCACAGCCGGACGGCTGCTCGAAGTCCTCGTCGGGTAGCTCCGCGACCGCCGTGCGCAACGCCGCCCAGGAACGTGCGAACAGATCCACTGCGACACGGTAAGGCCCGCCCGGAACAGTGGACAAGCGACCGGCAGAACCTCGACCACCTCACGCGGTCGGCCTGTCGGAAGAGAGCGGTCGCCGGTTTCCCGGTCCGCACATCGCGGGGCCCGCCGTCAGCACGGACGGCGGGCCCCGCGATGCAGGTGGCGCGCCGTCAGGACGTGGTCCACCACACCGTCGTGTCCGACGGCAGTTTCGCCTCCGCGTCCGCGACCGTCACCTCCGCGCTGGCGACCAGGACACGCCCGTAGGCAGGGATCGTGACCGCCTCGCCCGTGGTGTTCGCCACGCAGACGAAGTCGCCCCGGCGGAAGGCCAGGACGCCCTCGGGAGCCTTCAGCCACTCCACCGCGTCGCCCGCGCCCAGGTCGGGGTGGGCGCGGCGGACGGCGAGCGCGGTGCGGTACAGCTCCAGGGTGGAGCCGGGGACGTCCTGCTGGGCCTCCACGCTCAGCTCACCCCAGTCGGCCGGCTGCGGCAGCCAGCTCCCCCCGCTGCCGAAGCCGTAGGAGGTGCCCGTACGCGTCCACGGGATCGGGACCCGGCAGCCGTCGCGGAAGCCGTCCTGGCCGGCGCCGCGGAAGTAGGCGGGATCCTGGCGGACCTCGTCGGGGAGGTCCACGACGTCCGGGAGGCCCAGTTCCTCACCCTGGTAGACGTACGCCGATCCGGGCAGGGCCAGCATCAGCAGGGTCGCCGCGCGGGCCCGGCGCAGGCCCAGTTCACGGTCGCCCGCCTCGCGGATCTGGGTGCCGAGGGCCGCGTCGTGGGCGAAGCGGGTGGCGTGGCGGGTGACGTCGTGGTTGGACAGGACCCAGGTGGCGGGCGCGTGGACCGGGCGCATCGCGTCGAGGGTGCGGTCGATGACGGCGCGCAGTTCGGCCGCGTCCCAGTGGGTGCTGAGGTACTGGAAGTTGAAGGCCTGGTGCAGCTCGTCCGGGCGGACGTAGTTCGCGGTGCGCTCGATCGTCGGGGTCCAGGCCTCCGCCACGAAGATCCGGTCGCCGGTGTACTCGTCGAGGATCTTGCGCCACTCGCGGTAGATCTCGTGCACGCCGTCCTGGTCGAAGAACGGCATGACATCGTTGCCCAGCAGCTTGAGCTGGTCGTGGGCGCCCAGGTCGGGCAGGCCGTCCGCCTTCACCAGGCCGTGGGCGACGTCGATGCGGAAGCCGTCCACGCCCATGTCCAGCCAGAAGCGGAGGATCGAGCGGAACTCGTCCCCGACCGCCGGGTGGTTCCAGTTGAAGTCGGGCTGTTCGGGGGCGAACAGGTGCAGGTACCACTCGCCGGGGGTGCCGTCCGGTTCGGTGACCCGCGTCCACGCCGGGCCGCCGAAGATGGACTCCCAGTCGTTGGGCGGGAGTTCACCGTTCTCGCCCTTGCCGGGGCGGAAGTGGTAGCGCTCCCGCAGCGGGGAGCCGGGGCCTTCCGCGAGTGCCCGCTTGAACCACTCGTGCTGGTCGGAGGAGTGGTTCGGCACCAGGTCGACGATGATGCGCAGCCCCAGCCCGTGGGCGTCGCGGATCAGTGCGTCAGCGTCCAGCAGGCTGCCGAACATGGGGTCGACGGCACGGTAGTCCGCGACGTCGTAGCCGGCGTCGGCCTGCGGCGAGGCGTAGAAGGGGCTGAGCCACACGGCGTCCACGCCGAGGTCGCGCAGATACGGGAGTCGGGAACGTACGCCCTCCAGGTCCCCCATGCCGTCGCCGTTGCTGTCGGCGAAGCTGCGCGGATAGACCTGGTAGATCACCGCGTCCCGCCACCAGTCGCGGTGGGAGGCGACGGTGGCGAGGGCGGTGTTCGGGGCCGGGTCGGCGGAGTGCTGGCTCATGGCGTCCTTGAGTAACGGAGTTCTTGGGGTCATGGGCATGGGTACGGCGGGCAGGTGAGGAGGCGGCCGCGGTGACAGCGGGGCTTTGGGATCCCCCCGTGCTCGATGGGCTGGGGGGGCCGACCGCGGCCGCCACCCGCGCGGCACGCCGCGCGGGAGCCGGGAAGGACGGGCGCTCAGCCCTTGGTGCCGCCCGCGGTGAGGCCGGTCACCAGGTTCTTCTGTACCAGGTAGAAGAACGCGGAAACGGGTATCGCGATCAGGACCGCGGTGGCGGCCATCAGGTTGCGCTGGGCGTCGTGTTCGCTGACGAAGCTCTGCAGGCCGACGGCGAAGGTGTAGTTGGTGTCGCTCAGCATGAACGTCGAGGCGAAGGCGACCTCGCCGAACGCGGTGAGGAAGGCGTAGAAGGCGGCGACCGCGAGACCGGGCTTGGCGAGCGGCAGGATCAGCCGTACGAAGGTGCCGAACGGGGTGAGTCCGTCGACCCGGCCCGCCTCGTCGATCTCGAAGGGGATCGTGTCGAAGTACCCCTTCAGCAGCCAGGCGCAGTAGGGGACGATCGTCGTGCTGTTGATCAGGACGAGGCCGAGGTAGGTGTCGATGAGTCCCAGGTCCGACATGATCTGGTACATCGGCACGATCAGGACGGCGATCGGGAACATCTGCGTGAGCAGCAGCAGCCACATGAACTTCCGGTAGCCGGGGAAGCGCATGCGGGAGACCGCGTAGCCGGTGGTGGCGGCGATCAGCACGCCGATGACCGTGGTGCCGCCCACCACGATGAGCGTGCTCTTGAGCCAGTCGAAGAAGCTGGTGTGCCGTAGGACGAACGAGTAGTTGTCCAGCGTCATCGTGTGCCAGATCTGACCGGGGTGCAGATAGTCGTCCTTGTCCGGGCCGAGGGACAGGAAGATCAGCCAGCCGACCGGGAAGAAGGCGATCAGGCTCGCGACGATCAGCGCGGTGTGGGAGGCGAGGCTCGCGAGCGGGCCGTGCTCGCCGCGCCGGCGCACCCTGCGCCGCGGCGCGTCCGCGACGGGCCGCCCGGTCACCGCGGAGGAGGTCTCGACAGTGGTCGTGCTCATGGGAACTCCTGCCTCAGATCGCGAGCTGCTGCTCGTTGCGGTTCAGCCAGCGGCGGTAGAACGAGGTGAAGACGATCAGGATGGCCAGCAGCAGGATGCCGTAGGTGGCGGACTGCGCGAAGTCACGCGGCTGCTGGCCGAAGCCGAGTTGGTAGGCCCAGGTGACGAGGATCTGGGCGTCCGGGGCGGTGTTGCCGAACAGCAGGAAGATGATGGCGAACTGGTTGAAGGTCCAGATGATGCCGAGCAGGACGACGGTGGAGCTGACGGACCTCAGGCCCGGCAGGGTGACGTGCCGGAAGCGCTGCCAGGCGCTCGCGCCGTCCATCTCGGCGGCCTCGTAGAGCGAGGTGTCGATGGCCTGCAGGCCGCCGAGCAGCGAGAGCATCATGAACGGCACACCGCACCAGGTGTTGACCATGATCGCGGCGAACCGCTGCCAGAAGGTGTCCTCCAGCCACTGCGGTTGCGGTAGATGCAGGGCGTGCAGGGCGTTGTTGATGATGCCGCCGTCGGCGAGCATGAAGCGCCAGCCGAAGACGGTGACGAAGGTGGGCACGGCCCAGGGCAGGACCAGGACGACCCGGTAGAGGGTGCGCCCGCGGAACTTCTGGTTGAGCAGCAGCGCGAGGCCGAGGCCGATGGTGTAGTGCAGGGTGACGCAGACGGCCGTCCACACGACCGTCCAGATGAAGTGCGACCAGAAGCGGTCGTAGGACAGCGGACCGAACAGGACGTCCTTGTAGTTGCCGAGCCCGATGAACCTGTACGTGGCGTCGATGTGGTTGACGCCGATCGTGCGGGCGCTGTTGAGGCTGTTGGCGTCGGTCAGCGTGAGGTAGAAGCCGTACACCAGCGGATAGAACACGAGCGCGCCGAGCACGACCGCGACCGGGGCGATCATCGCGTAGGCGTACCAGTGCTTCTGGTAGGCGTTTCGGATGCGCCGGCCCAGGCCGGGCCGGGGCGCGCGGTCACCGCGGCGCTTGCCGGTCGCGCGGTCGATGGCGACAGTCATGGTGCGACACCTTCGGGGAGATCAGGGGAGATCAGGGGGTGGGGCCGGGCGCAGGCCGGTGGCCGCCGGATCCTTCCCCCCAGGTCCATCAGGAGGATCCGGCGGCCACTCGGGCTCACTTGCTGAAGTCGGGGACCAGCTTGGCGATCGCGAGTTCCGCGTTGCTCAGGCCCTTGTCCAGCGATTCCTGACCGCCCGCGATCTTGGGCAGCTCGGTGTCGAGCGGGCCCCACAGGGAGCTGTACTCGGGCAGTGCCGGGCGCGGCTGGGCGGCGGGCAGGACGGCCTGGTAGCCGGCGATTCCGGGGTCGGCCTTGACCTGCGCGGTGTAGGCGTCCTGGCGCGTGGGCAGCGTGGAGTTCTTCAGGGCGATGGTCTCCTGGGACTTCGCCGAGGTCATGAAGTTGACGAACTTCAGCGCCGCTTCCTGGTGGGCCTTGTCGGAGCCGGCGTAGACGGAGAGGTTGTGGCCGCCGGTGGGAGCGCCCGCCTTGCCGGTGGAGCCGGCCGGGACGGTGGCGATGCCGAGGTTGGACTTGTCGCTGAAAGCGCTGCCCTTGTAGAAGTTCGTGATCTCCCAGGGGCCCTGGATGATCGCGGCGACCTTGCCGTTGACGAACGCGTCCTGGATGTGGGCGTAGGCGTCGGCGGTGGTGTCGGCCTTGTGCAGGCCCTTGCCGGAGAACGTGCTCAGCCAGGTGCCGTACGCCTTCTTCGCGGCGGCCGAGTTCACGGTGATCTTCTTGGCGGCGGCGTCGACGGTGTCGGTGCCCTCGCCGTAGAGGAAGGACTGGGCGTAGTAGGCCTGGGTGGAGCCCCAGTAGCCGTCGGCGCCGGTCTTGTCCTTGATCTTGGCGGCGTCGGACTTCAGCTCGTCCCAGGTCTTGGGGGCCTCCGTGATGCCGGCCTTCTTGAACAGGGCCTTGTTGTAGACGAGGGCGAGGGTGTCGGTGACCAGCGGCACGCCGTAGGTCTTGCCGTCGTACTGGGCCTGCTTGATCAGGCTGGGCTGGAACTTGCTCTGGTCGGCGAGGGCCTCGGTGCCGTCCAGCGGCAGGAAGTAGCCCTTCTTGGCGAAGGCGGGGGTCCAGCCGACCTCGGAGCGCAGCACATCGGGGGCGCCCTTGGAGCCCGCGGCGGTGTCGAACTTGTTCTGCGCCTGGTCGAAGGGGACGTTGACGTACGTGACCTTGATGGTCGGGTTGGCCTTCTGGAAGTCCGCGATCAGTGCCTTGTACGTCGGCGCCTCATTGGTGGCGTTGGAGGTGTCCCACCAGGTGATGGTGACCGGGCCGTCGGACTTGCCGCTGCCGCCGTCACTTCCGCCGCAGGCCGTCGCCGCGAGGGCGACGGACGCCGCCAGCGCGGTGGCCGCTATGCCACGCCGCATGAGTTCTCCTTGAGGGTGAAAGCCCGAGTGCAGGTGACGGTCCCGTCCGCCGTCCCTGTCGAGGTGCCGACTGCGCCGATGGGGGCCCCGCCCGCTCGAGCGAAGTCGAGGGTGGGGGACGTCGTCGGGCGTCGGTGAACGTAACAGCGCTGCAACCGTCGCGAAAGACCTTGCAGCAAAAAAGTGCAAGAACGCATGATGGTTACGTCCTCGTGACCTCGCCGTGAGGGGCTGTAGACCTGTATTCGCGGCTGCTCGACGGGATCCGGGCCACTTGTGCAAGACTCTGCAAGGCCTTGCCACACGTCACCGGGGCGGGAATCATCCGCTTGCGGAGCGGACGCCGAACACAACACGAGGGAGCGCCATGACGCAGCAACCGGCAGCGGGCCGTTCGACCGGCCGGGCCCGGCGTCCCCTTGGTGGGCAAGCGGAGATGCGGCCGGTACAGTCCAGTGCCGTGACCACACGGCTTGCCGACATCGCGGCGCAGGCGGGGGTCAGCGAGGCGACTGTCAGCCGTGTCCTGAACGGAAAGCCGGGCGTCGCGGCGACCACCCGCCAGTCCGTGCTGGCCGCCCTCGACGTGCTCGGCTACGAGCGCCCGGTCCGGCTGCGGCAGCGCAGCGAGGGCCTGGTGGGGCTGATCACTCCGGAGCTGGAGAACCCGATATTCCCGGCCCTCGCCCAGGTCATCGGCCAGGCCCTGACCCGGCAGGGGTACACCCCGGTGCTGGCGACGCAGACGCCGGGCGGCTCCACCGAGGACGAGCTGACGGAGATGCTCGTGGACCGCGGGGTCGCCGGGATCATCTACGTCTCCGGGCTGCACGCGGACACCACCGCCGACATGCAGCGCTACGAGCGGCTGCGCGCCCAGGGCGTGCCGTACGTGCTGGTGGACGGCTTCTCGCCGAAGGTGCAGGCGCCGTTCATCTCCCCCGACGACCGGGCCGCGATGGCGCTGGCGGTCACGCACCTGGTGTCCCTCGGCCACACCCGGATCGGGCTCGCGCTCGGGCCCAAGCGGTTCGTGCCGGTGCAGCGCAAGATCGAGGGGTTCGTGCGCACCGTGCAGGAGCAGCTCGGGCTGAGCGTCGAGGACATCGAGTCCCGGCTGATCCAGCACTCGCTGTACACGCTGGAGGGCGGTCAGGCGGCGGCGTCCGCGCTGATCGACCGGGACTGCACGGCGGTGGTGTGCGCGAGCGACATGATGGCGCTCGGGGCGATACGGGCGGCGCGGCAGCGGGGTCTGGAAGTCCCCACGGACGTCTCGGTGGTGGGCTTCGACGACTCGCCGCTCATCGCGTTCACGGACCCGCCGCTGACGACGATCCGCAAGCCGGTCCCGGCGATGGGGCAGGCGGCGGTACGCACGTTGCTGGAGGAGATCGGCGGGACGCCCGCGCCCCACAGTGAGTTCGTGTTCATGCCGGAACTGGTGGTGCGCGGGTCCACGGCTTCGGCTCCTGGGGAGCGGAGTCGTTCCTAGGCAGTAGTTCCTGCCGCTTCGTCCCGTACGCCGGTTGGAGAAGAAGCGACGGGAACCCTTCCGGGGGATGATCGGCGATGGGTCCCTTTTCTGGCAGACTCTGTACCTATGGGTGACAGGACCGTGACGGCGGTGGGGGGCCGGGAGCAGCCCGCTCCCCGGTCCGTCACGGACGCCGCGCAGGAGCCGGCGGACCACGGCGTCCCGCGCAGGATCCGCACCCCGCGCCGCCCGCGCTTCTGGTTCGAGATCCTGCTGATCGCGGTGAGTTACTGGGTGTACTCGCTGATCCGGAACGCGGTGCCGGAGCAGAAGGCCGAGGCGCTGGGCAACGCCGCCCGGGTGTGGCGGGTGGAGAACCACCTGGGGATCGCCGTCGAGGACTCGGTGAACCACGCCGTGAACTCGGTGACATGGCTGATCATCGGAATGAACTACTACTACGCCACACTGCACTTCGTGGTGACGCTGGGCGTGCTGGTCTGGCTGTACCGCAGCCACCCCGGGCGGTACGCGGCCGCCCGGCTCGCCCTGTTCGCGACGACGGGGGTGGCGCTGCTCGGCTACTACTTCTTCCCGCTGGCGCCGCCGCGCCTGATGAGCGGCGCGCACTTCGTCGACACGGTGGTGGTGCACCACACCTGGGGCTCGATGGCGTCGGGCGACCTGAAGAACATGTCGAACCAGTACGCGGCGATGCCGTCGATGCACATCGGCTGGTCGCTGTGGTGCGGGCTGACGATCTTCGCGCTGTCCACGGTGCCGTGGGCGCGGGTCCTGGGCCTGCTGTACCCGGCGACGACGCTGGTGGTGATCGTCGCCACGGCCAACCACTTCTGGCTGGACGCGGTGGGCGGCACCCTGTGCCTGGCGTTCGGCTTCGCGGTGGCGCGGGTCTGGTACGGCGCGCTGCCGTACGCACTGCCGCGCCGGGTGGCGCCGGCGGGCGAGCCGGCGCTGGTGCCGGTGCGGGCGTGAACCACCGCCGCCGACTCCTCACGACCGAAGGACGCGCGCAGCCGTCTCACGCCCCGTAGAACAGCCGCTCCACCACGCCGCGGGCCCTGCGCGTCGTACGCCGGTAGTCGTCCAGCATGTCCCCGACGTGGCCCGGTCCGTACCCGAGGTAGCGGCCCACGGCGGCCAGCTCGCGGGTGTCGGACGGGAACGTGTCGCCCGCGCGGCCCCGGACCAGCATGACCGCGTTGCGCACCCGGGTGGCGAGGACCCACGCCTCGTCCAGGGTCGCGGCGTCCTCGTCGGAGATCAGGCCGGCGGCGCACGCGGCGGAGAGCGCGGCGCGGGTGCGGGTGGTGCGCAGGCCCGGCTCCGACCTGCCGTGCTGGAGCTGCAGGAGCTGGACCGTCCACTCCACGTCCGACAGGCCGCCGCGGCCCAGCTTGGTGTGCAGGGTCTTGTCGGCGCCCCGCGGCAGCCGTTCCGACTCCATGCGGGCCTTCAGACGCCGGATCTCGCGTACGGCGTCGTCGCCGAGCCCCTGCGCGGGGTAGCGCAGCGGGTCGATCAGTTCGATGAAGCGGCGGCCCAGGTCCTCGTCCCCGGCGACGGGCTCGGCCCGCAGCAGCGCGTGCGCCTCCCACGCCAGCGACCAGCGGCGGTAGTAGGCCGCGTACGACGTCAGGGTGCGCACCAGCGGCCCGGACTTGCCCTCGGGGCGCAGGTCGGCGTCGATCAGCAGCGGCGGATCGGTGCTGGGGAGCTGCAACAGCCGTCGCATCTCGGCGACCACCCGGTTCGCGGCCTCGGCCGCCTCCCGCTCGTCCACGCCCTCCCACGGCTCGTGCACGAAGATCACGTCGGCGTCGGAGCCGTAGCCCAGCTCGTGCCCGCCGAAGCGGCCCATGCCGATCACGGCGAACCGGGTGGGCAGCAGGTCGCCCCAGCCGGCGCGGACCACGGCCCGCAGCGTGCCCGCCAGGGTCGCCGCCGTCAGGTCCGAGACCGCACCGCCCACCATGTCCACCAGCGCGCCCTGGTCCGGGCGGGCGGGCGTCTCCTCGGTGCCGTACGAGCCGACGATGTCCGCGGCGGCCGTGCGGAACAGCTCCCGCCGCCGTACGCCGCGCGCCACCGTCACCGCCTGCTCGGCGTTCTCGGCGCGGCCGACGGCGGCGAGGATCTCCTGTTCCAGGTGGGCGCGGGGGCGGGGTTCGAGTCCGCCGCCGTCCCCGTCGCCGAGCAGGGCCACCGCCTCCGGGGCGCGCATCAGCAGGTCGGGGGCGAGCCGGCCGGCGGACAGGACCCGGGCGAGGTTCTCGGCGGCGGCGCCCTCGTCCCGCAGCAGCCGCAGGTACCAGGGGGTCTTGCCGAGCGCGTCGGACACCTTGCGGAAGTTCAGCAGGCCCGCGTCCGGGTCGGCGGAGTCGGCGAACCAGCCGAGCAGCACGGGCAGCAGGGTGCGCTGGATGGCGGCCTTGCGGGTGACCCCGGAGGCCAGCGCCTCCAGGTGGCGCAGGGCGGCGGCGGGGTCCGCGTAGCCGAGCGCGACGAGCCGTTCCCGGGCCGCGCCGGGGCTCAGCCTGGCCTCCCCGGGGGCGAGTTGGGCGACGGCGTCGAGCAGCGGACGGTAGAAGAGCTTCTCGTGCAGCCGGCGTACGACCCCGGTGTGCCGCTTCCACTCGCGGTTCAGCTCGCCGGCGGGGTCGGTGCGCAGGCCGAGGGAACGGCCCAGGCGCCGCTGGTCGGCCTCGTCCTCGGGGACGAGGTGGGTGCGGCGCAGCCGGTAGAGCTGGATGCGGTGCTCCATGGAGCGCAGGAAGCGGTACGCGTCGTCGAGCTGCGCGGCGTCGGCGCGGCCGACGTAGCCGCCGGCGGCGAGGGCCTTGAGCGCGTCCAGGGTGGTGCCGCTGCGCAGCGAGGAGTCGGACCGCCCGTGCACGAGCTGCAGGAGCTGGACGGCGAACTCGACGTCCCGCAGGCCGCCCGGGCCGAGCTTCAGCTCGCGCTCGACCTCGCCCGCTGGGATGTTCTCGACGACCCGGCGGCGCATCTTCTGCACGTCGGCGACGAAGTTCTCGCGCTCGGCCGCCTGCCACACGAGCGGGGCCAGCGTGGCGACGTACTCCTCGCCGAGGTCGAGGTCGCCGGCCACCGGACGGGCCTTGAGCAGGGCCTGGAACTCCCAGGTCTTGGCCCAGCGCTGGTAGTAGGCGAGGTGGCTGGCCAGGGTGCGCACCAGCGGGCCGTTTCTGCCCTCGGGGCGCAGATTGGCGTCCACCGGCCAGATGCTGCCCTCGACGGTGGTCTCCGAGCAGATCCGCATCATGTGCGAGGCGAGCCGGGTCGCGGCCTGCAGGGCCTTGCGCTCGTCGGCGCCGCTCGCGGCCTCGCCGACGAAGATGACGTCGACGTCGGAGACGTAGTTCAGCTCGTGGCCGCCGCACTTGCCCATGCCGATCACCGCCAGCCGGCACAGCGCGGCGTCCTCGGGGGCGGCGGCGCGGGCGATGGCGAGGGCGGCGCGGAGGGTGGCGGTGGCGAGGTCGGCCAGTTCGGCGGCGGCCTGGGCGACGTCGGTGGTGCCGCACACGTCGCGGGCGGCGATCGAGAGCAGGCAGCGGCGGTAGGCGACGCGCAGCGACACGGGGTCGGTGGCCTCGGCGAGCTGCCGCTCGAACTCCGCCACGCCGGGGTGCAGGTCGTGCGGTTCGTAGGTGACCAGGGCGTGCCAGTCGCCGGGGTGGCGGGCGAGGTGGTCGCCGAGCGCCGCCGAGGCGCCGAGGACACCGAGCAGCCGGTCGCGCAGGGGTTTGGCCGAGATCAGCGTGTCGAGCAGCTCACGGCGGGCGGTGGGGGCGGGCTGCGCCTCCAGCAGCCGGACGAGGCCGCCGAGCGCGAGGTCGGGGTCGGCGGTGGCGCCCAGGGCGTCGAGCAGGACGGGGTCGGACCGCACCGGCGCCAGCTCGGCACTCTCCAGGAGCCGCTCGGCGGCTGCGGGGTCGGTGAAACCGTGTCGCAGCAGTCGCGTGAAGGTGCTGCTTCTGCGCCCCTGGGGCACGGTCATCCCTCGGCCTCCCGAGCGTCGAGATCAAGGTCCTGCGGCTTTGAGCGTAACCGGAGACGGGGACGGGAGCGCCGGGGCGGTGCCCTGTGGGACGCATGGAGCCCGGGTGCGGGGCCGCGCGGAGTGTCGCGGGACCGGGTGCCGTGGGGTGCCGCGGGCATCTCAGCCCTCCGGCCAGAGCCCCGGCTGCGGTGTGCAGGCGTGCCGTAGCCGGTGCGGCAGCTCCTCGCCCAGCAGTCGCCGCATCGTCTCCGCCGCGCGGACCGCCGCGTCGGCGCAGCAGTTGTTGAACAGGACGTGCACCTGGTCCGCCCGCTCGGCCAGGTCGCGCACCCGCGGCACCCACTCCGCCAGTTCCCGCTCGGTGTACGTGTGGCGGTAGGCGTCCTCCTTCGACCCGGTGCCCCAGTGCGGGCTGCGCCCGTGGAAGCGGACGACGGCCAGGTGCCGTGCCGTGACCGGTGCGACGGGCGGCATGGAGCTCGGCAGGCCGCGCGCCGTGTCCACGGCGACCGCGGTGGCGTCCAGGTCGGCGAGCAGTGCCGCGGTGGCCGTCTGCCTGCCGCCCCGCCACCAGTCGGGGTGCCGGAACTCCACGGCGACGGGCCAGTTGCGGGCCCGTTCGCGGCACGCCCGCACGAACGCCTCGGAGCGTGGGCCGGGAGTGAGCGAGGGAGGGAACTGGAACAGCACCGTCCCGAGCCGTCCGGTCCCGCGCAGCGGTCGCAGCGCCTCCGCGAACCGGGCCCACACCTCGTCGAGCAGTCCCGCGTCGACGCCGCCCGGGCCGGGGGCGCGCCGCTGTGCGTAGGCCGGCCGGAGGTCGGCGGGCAGCGCGTCCGGCCGTGTCGGATGCCCCGTCAGCAGCGAGAAGGCCTTGACGTCGAAGACGAAACCGTCCGGCGTGCGTTCCGCCCACAGTCGGCTGGTGCGTTCCGCGGGCAGCGCGTAGTACGAGGAGTCCGCCTCGACCACGGGGAACCGCTCGGCGTAGCACCTCAGTCTTCCCTCCGCGTCACGCCGGCCCCGCGGATACCAGCCGCTCCGCACCAGCGCCCGGTCCGTCCAGGAACAGGTCCCTACGAGGATGTCGCCCATGCGCCCCGTGTTGCCCGGGACCGCCCGCCCATGTCCGGCCGGGCACGTCCGGCTCCGTAGGGCGGCCCCTCCGGCCCGTGCTCAGCCGCCGCCGGCAAGTGGCCTGGAGTCGCGGCGACTTGATCGGCGGAGCGGCGAACGACGCGCGAAACGGAGGGAAAGGCAACGGGTCGATGAGGAGTGGGCCGATGAGGAGTGAACCGCGACCGTGACGCGTAGTGCGGTGCCGCGACGGGTACCGTCCGGACTCCCGGCGCGGCAGCAATTCACCGGCTCTTCATCCTTCGGGCCGTAAGGCGTGGGGCGCGGATACCTTGGCGTGACCATGCTCTCTCAGCGCTGCCCCCCGAAGTCCCTCCCCCTCTCCGGAGGTTCATGTGTCCGGCAGTTCCCTGTACCGCCGCACCCGTGCCACCGTCGCGTCCGCAGCCGCCTTCGCCGCAGCCGCGATCGGGCTGTGGACCGGGCTGGGCGGTGAGTCCGCGCACGCCGCGGGTTCCGTCCCCAGCCCGGACCACGTGGTCGTCGTGGTCATGGAAAACCACGCGTACAGCCAGATCATCGGCTCCTCCAGCGCCCCGTACATCAACTCGCTGAAGTCCGGCGGCGCCAACCTCACCCAGTCGTACGCCATCACCCACCCCAGCCAGCCCAACTACCTCGCCCTGTTCTCGGGTTCCACCCAGGGCATCACGGACGACAGCTGCTACACCCCCGGCTTCTCCTCGGCCGCGAACCTGGCCTCCGAGCAACTCGCGGCGGGCCGCACCTGGGCCAGCTACAACGAGTCGCTGCCCAGCCAGGGCTCGACCACGTGCAGCAGCGGCAAGTACGCCCGCAAGCACAACCCGTGGTTCGCCTTCAGCAACGTGCCGACGTCGAGCGCCAAGACCTTCGCGCAGTTCCCCACCGACTACTCGACGCTGCCCCAGCTCTCCTTCGTCGTCCCGAACCTGTGCGACGACATGCACGACTGCTCGGTGTCGACCGGTGACACCTGGCTGAAGAACAACCTGGGCGCGTACGCGACGTGGGCCAAGACCCACAACAGCCTGCTCGTCGTCACCTTCGACGAGGACAACAGCCTCAGCGGCAACCGCATCCCGACCGTCCTGTACGGCCAGCCGGTGACGCCGGGCTCCAGCACCTCCACCACCTACAACCACTACGACCTGCTGCGCACCCTGGAGGACACCCAGGGCCTGACGACGCACGCGGGCAACGCCGCCTCGGCCACGGACATCACCGGCATCTGGGCGTCGTGACATGTACGTAGCGGACAGCCGCGCCGGGACCCCGGCGCCCGTGTCCGCGGACGGCGCCGCCCGGCCGCGCGCCGGGCGGCGCCTCACCGCGGTCGCCCCGACCGTGCTCGCGCTGGGCACGGTCAGCCTGATCACCGACGTCTCCTCCGAGATGGTCACGGCGGTGCTTCCGCTGTACCTGGTCGCGGGCCTGGGTCTGTCCCCGCTGGGATTCGGGCTGCTGGACGGCATCTACAACGGTTTCTCGGCACTCGTACGGCTCGCCGGAGGCCACCTGGCCGACCGCGGCTCGGGGCGCCACAAGTGGGTGGCGGGCCTCGGCTACGGCATCTCGGCCCTGTGCAAGCCCCTTCTGCTGGTGGCGCACACCCTCACTCCCATCGGCCTGGTCCTGGCCGCCGACCGCACCGGCAAGGGCCTGCGCACGGCTCCCCGCGACGCGCTGATCTCCCTGTCCAGCACCCCTCAGACACGTGGTCGCGCGTTCGGGGTGCACCGGGCGATGGACACGGCGGGCGCGCTGCTCGGCCCGCTCGTGGCGTTCCTGATCCTGCGGGCGACGGTGGACGGCTACGACGCGGTGTTCACGGTGAGCTTCTGCGTGGCCGTCACGGGCGTCCTGGTCCTGGTGCTCTTCGTGCCGGGCGGCCGCGCCCACACCCCGGCCGCCACCGATGCCCCCCGGCCCACCCTCCGCGCCGCCCTCGCCCTGCTGCGCCGCCGCGACCTGCGCCGCATCGCGGTCTGCGCGCTGCTGCTGGGCCTGGCGACGGTCAGCGACTCCTTCGTCTACCTGCTGCTGCAACGCCGCCTGGGCGTCCCGGACCGCTGGTTCGCGCTGCTGCCCCTGGGCACGGCGGCCGCGTTCCTGCTGCTGGCGGTGCCGCTGGGGCGGCTCGCGGACCGGATCGGGCGGTGGCGGGTCTTCCTGGCGGGCCACGGCGCACTGCTCCTGGCCTACGTCCTGCTGCTCACCTCCTGGCACTCGGCGGCGCTGCCGTACGCCGTGCTCGCCCTGCACGGCGGCTTCTACGCGGCGACCGACGGCGTGCTGATGGCGGCGGCCTCCGACAGCGTGCCCGAGGAACTCCGCTCCTCCGGGCTCGCCCTGGTGCAGACCGGCCAGGCGCTCGCCCGGTTCGCCTGCTCGCTGGGGTTCGGTGCGGCCTGGACGGTGTGGGGCGACCGTCCGGCGCTGCTGGCCTCGACGGCGGCGCTGGCGGTGTGCGCGGCCTTCTCCCTGACGACGCTCCGCCCGAAAGGCACGGCATGACGGCACGCACCCGCATCCTGGTCCTGCTCTGTGCGCTGCTGGCCCTCGCGGGGATCGGCACCGCATCGGTCCTGCACGCGTCGGCGCGCGCGGAGCGCAGGAACCAGCCCCGGGCCGGCGGCCCCCGGATCACCCCGGGCGAGGTCACGCTCACCGAGCCCGGCCGCATGGTGTTCCGCAACATGGCGTGGGGCCCGCACCGCGACGAACTCACGACGGTCCCGGCGTCGGACCCCTCCGGCCCGCGCACCGCCTCGGGCGTGAAGTGCCTGCGCTTCTACGCCGCCGCCGGCACCGGTGTCTGCCTCCAGGCCGTGCACGGCCCGGTCTCGGACACCTACCGGGCCCTGATCCTCGACGCGTCCCTGCGGGAGAGGGCGCACTACGACGTCCCGGGCATCCCGTCGCGTGCCCGGGTCTCCCCCAGCGGCCGGTACGCCGCGTGGACGGCATTCGTGGGCGGTGACTCGTACGCGGGGACGAACTTCTCCACCCGTGCGGCGATCGTGGACACCCGCACGGGCACGCTCACCCCGTCCCTGGAGGCGTACCGCATCGTCAAGGACGGCAGGACGTACCACGCGTCGGACGTGAACTTCTGGGGCGTGACCTTCGCCCCGGACGACCGCACGTTCTACGCCACGCTCGCCACCGGGGGCACGACCTACCTGGTCCGCGGCGACCTGCGCGCCCGCACCGTCACCACGCTCCACCGGAACGTCGAGTGCCCGTCCCTGTCCCCCGACGGCACGCGCATCGCGTACAAGAAGCGGGTCGAGGGTCTCCCCAAGGACGCGCCCTGGCGCCTGTACGTCCTGGACCTGCGCACGCTGCGCGAGACGCCGCTCGCGGAGTCCCGCAGCGTGGACGACCAGGCGGTCTGGCGGGACGACCACACCCTGGTCTACGCCCTGCCGGGCGACTTCGGCGCGGACCTCTACGAGATCCCGGCGGACGGCACGGGCGCGCCGCGGCGGATCGACACCGCGGCGCTGTCCCCGGCGTTCACCGGCGGCAGCCGCCCGGCGTCCTGACCGGCATCAGTAGTCCAGTCCTGCGAACCAGTCGCCGCGCCCGCCCGGCGTCAGGTCCAGTAGGTGCCAGACCGGGTTGAGCAGGTCGATGCCGCGCTGGTCGATGTCGTCGGCCATGCGCGGGTGGGCGGAGTAGAAGTGCCGGACGGTGCCGTCGCCGTCGCGGGTGAAGACGGAGACGGTGGAGTCCTGCGCGCCGTCCTCGTCCTCGCTGCCGAGGTCGTACTTGAAGGTGCTGTCGCCGCAGCTCAGCAGGCGCAGCCGGGTCCAGCCGCGGGTGCGGGCGTACCGCCGCAGGGCGGGCGGGTCCGCCGCCGCGGCGACGGCGAAGTCGGCGTTCCGGGCGACGTGGCGGGCGACGCCGTTGAAGCCGTCGATCCACAGGGTGCACATGGGGCAGGGGTCGCTCTGCCGCTTGCCGTACATGAAGTGGTAGACGATCAGCGGCCGGTCCGGGGCGGTGAACAGCCCGCCCAGGGTGACCTCGCGGACGGGGGTGTCGCCCGCGTCGAGGTCGGCCGGGCCTTCGAGGAAGACGTAGTCATCGACGGCGGGGCCCTCGGGGAGCGCCCGGCGCCGGGCCGCGACCTCCTCCCGGTGGCGCATGAGCTCGATCTCGGCGAGGCGGAGTTCTTCGCGGGCGGCGAGGTAGTCGGCGGACTCGCCGGGCAGTCGGGTGTGCCGCACCATCACGTCCTCCTGGGTGGGAGACCCCGAGATCACTCGAGTCTATGGCGACACGCCCTCCGGGACGCGCCGGGGCCGACGGTCCACGACCGTCGGCCCCATCCGCCGCTTCAGCGGGAAACCCGCCCTGACCTGCGCCTACAGCACCGGCAGGCTCTTGCGCAGCTCGAACGCCGTGACCTCGGAGCGGTACTCCTCCCACTCCTGCTTCTTGTTGCGCAGGAAGAAGTCGAACACGTGCTCGCCCAGTGTCTCGGCGATCAGGTCGCTGCGCTGCATCAGCGCGAGCGCCTCGCCGAGGTTCTGCGGCAGCGGCTCGATGCCCATCGCGCGGCGCTCGGAGTCCGTCAGGGCCCACACGTCGTCCTCGGCGCCCGGAGGCAGTTCGTAGCCCTCCTCGATGCCCTTCAGGCCGGCGGCCAGCAGGACCGCGTAGGCCAGGTACGGGTTCGCGCCGGAGTCAAGTGAGCGGACCTCGACGCGGGCGGAGCCGGTCTTGCCCGGCTTGTACATCGGGACCCGGACCAGGGCCGAGCGGTTGTTGTGGCCCCAGCAGATGTACGACGGCGCCTCGCCGCCGGCGCCCGCGGTGCGCTCGGAGCCGCCCCAGATGCGCTTGTAGGAGTTCACCCACTGGTTGGTGACCGCGCTGGTCTCCGCCGCGTGCCGCAGCAGTCCCGCGATGAAGGAGCGGCCGACCTTGGAGAGCTGGTACTCGGCGCCGGACTCGTAGAACGCGTTGCGGTCGCCCTCGAACAGGGAGAGGTGGGTGTGCATGCCGGAGCCGGGGTGCTCCGAGAACGGCTTCGGCATGAAGGTCGCCTGCACGCCCTGCTCCAGCGCGACCTGCTTCATGACCAGGCGGAACGTCATGATGTTGTCGGCCGTGGACAGCGCGTCCGCGTAGCGCAGGTCGATCTCCTGCTGGCCCGGGGCGCCCTCGTGGTGGGAGAACTCGACCGAGATGCCCATCGACTCCAGCATGGTGATCGCCTGGCGGCGGAAGTCCATGCCGACGTTGGTCGGGGTGTGGTCGAAGTAGCCGGAGTTGTCGGCCGGGGTCGGGCGGGAGCCGTCCAGCGGCCGGTCCTTCAGCAGGAAGAACTCGATCTCGGGGTGGGTGTAGAAGGTGAAGCCCAGGTCGGAGGCGCGGGCCAGGGCGCGCTTGAGCACGTAGCGCGGGTCCGCGAAGGACGGCGAGCCGTCCGGCATGAGGATGTCGCAGAACATGCGGGCCGTGCCCGGGGCCTCCGCGCGCCAGGGCAGGATCTGGAAGGTCGACGGGTCCGGCTTGGCGATCATGTCGGACTCGTAGACACGGGCGAAGCCCTCGATGGCGGAGCCGTCGAAGCCGATGCCTTCATCGAACGCTTGTTCCAGTTCGGCGGGGGCCACGGCCACGGACTTCAGGAAGCCCAGCACGTCCGTGAACCACAGGCGTACGAACCGGATGTCGCGCTCCTCCAAGGTCCGGAGCACGAACTCCTGCTGCTTGTCCATCTTCCGCTTCCCCATCCTTGCTGGTCAGGCCGCCTGTCTCCGGCTGGGCCGGAGGCGGTCGCGCACCTGAGCATCCCACCACAACAGCATTTCATGCGCGTTGCGGACCTTGATCGGCCGCCCGACCTCGGACTGAACGCCCCGCATACGGCAGGTGTCCTGCTCTGACGCCCATCTTGCCTGTTCGGGCCGGCATCCGTAATGGCCGGTCCGGTACGCGAAGTGAGGGACACCACGCCGTTAAATTTGCATCTCATATGCAAGTTTTCATAGCGTTCCGATCAGTCGAGTTGCAAGGAGTCCCGATGCTGTCCGAGCAGTCCGCGGCCACCGTCCGCGCCACCCTTCCCGCCGTCGGCGCCGCGATCGGCGACATCACCGAGCGCTTCTACGCCCGGCTCTTCGCCGCCCACCCCGAACTGCTGCGGGACCTGTTCAACCGCGGCAACCAGGCCTCCGGCGCCCAGAAGCAGGCCCTGGCGGGCTCGATCGCCGCGTTCGCCACGCACCTGCTGGAGCACCCGGACGAGCGCCCCGACGTGATGCTGGGCCGCATCGCCCACAAGCACGCCTCGCTGGGCGTCGCCCCCGAGCAGTACGAGGTCGTCCACCAGCACCTGTTCGCGGCCATCGCCGAGGTCCTCGGCGACGCGGTCACCCCCGAGGTCGCCGCCGCCTGGGACGAGGTCTACTGGCTGATGGCGAACGCGCTGATCGCGATCGAGAGGCGGCTGTACGCGGCGAGCGGCCAGAGCGGATGGCGCACCTGGCGGGTCGTGGGGCGCGTCGAGGAGACGGCGGACGTCGCCACCTTCCAGCTCCGCCCGGCCGACGACGGGCCGGTCCCCGACTTCCGCCCGGGCCAGTACGTCTCCGTCCGCGTCGAACTTCCGGACGGCGCCCGGCAGATCCGCCAGTACAGCCTGTCCGCCGCGCCCGACTCCCCGGTGCGCCAGATCAGCGTCAAGCGGGTGCAGGGCGGCGACACGCCCGACGGCGAGGTCTCCGGTCACCTCCACGCGCGCGTGCGTGAGGGCGACACCCTGGAGCTGTCCGCCCCCTACGGCGACCTGACCCTGGACGCCACCGACGCGCCCCTGCTGCTGGCCTCCGCCGGCATCGGCGTCACCCCGATGATCGCCATGCTGGAGCAGCTCGCCCGCACCGGCCACCGCGGCCCGGTCACCGTGGTGCACGCCGACCGCTCCCCCGCCACGCACGCCCTGCGCACCGACCACCAGGGCTTCGCGGCCAAGCTGCCGGACGCCGCCGTGCACTTCTGGTACGAGCAGGACGCCCCCGAGTCCGCGCACACCGGCCTCGTCGACCTGTCCCCGGTCCCGGTCGCCTCGGGCACGCGCGCGTACCTGTGCGGTCCGCTGCCCTTCATGCGCGCGGTGCGCGCCCAGCTCATCGAGAAGGGCGTGGCTCCGGCCGACGTCCACTACGAAGTGTTCGGCCCGGACCTCTGGCTCGCTCAGGGCTGAGGCGCGGGGGATATCCCCAGCAGGAGCGGCCCCGTCGGCGCCGCGACCACGTCCTCGACCGTCACCGGGTCCAGCGAGGCGAAGAACGCCTCCTGGGCCCGGCGCAGCGCCCCCCGCAGCCGGCAGCCGGTGTGCAGGGGGCAGGGCGTGGCGCCCTCGCAGTCGACGACGTCGCCGTCCCCCTCGAAGCGGCGCACGACCGCGCCGACCGACGCGGTGCGCCCGGCCCCGGTGAGGGTGAGCCCGCCGCCCCGGCCGCGGCGGGCCTCCAGCAGTCCCATGTGCGTCAGTTCGGCCACGACCTTCGCGGCATGCGTGTACGGCACGTCCATGGCCGCCGCGACCTCGCGGGTCGTGGGGGTGGAGTCGCCGGCGACGGCGAGTCGCATCAGGACCCGCAGCGCCAGGTCGGTGGAGCGCAACAGCCGCATGCCGCCAGCCTAGATAATGCGCATCTGCGGTTCAAATTATCGTCGCGACGGCCGACGCGGGCACTTCTTCGGCCATTCGGGTGGCGCTGCCCGGGTGAGCGGTCTCCGCCCCATTAGCATCAGGCGTCCCTAAGATCCCTTTTCCCCCGAAGGATTCCCGCATGGGCGCCACCCCCACCTCCGCTTCCGCCGAGCGCACGGCCCGCGTGGAACAGACGCGTCGCGCCGAACGCATCCGTGAGCGCCGGACCCGGATCCCGAAGGCGGCGGCGAGCCTGGCCGTCGTCGCCGGTCTCGTCGCCGGCGGGGTGGTCCTCACCGGCTCCCAGTCCGGGAGCAGGGCCTCCGCGGCGAGCGGGGCGCAGGGCCCGGGGAGGAGTTCCGGGGACTCCGGCCACTTCGTCACCGGCAAGGACGGCGTGCGGATCTGGACGGGCAAGCTGTCCCGCGCCCACGTCACCACGAGCGTGCCCTACCCGATGCGCCCGCCCGTGGGCGGCGACCACAACCCGGTGTGGCTGGACTGCAACGGCACCGTCTACACCGAGCCCGTCAGGGACGAGAACGCCGTGCACTCGCTGGAGCACGGTGCGGTATGGGTGACGTACACCGGCCAGGCGTCGAAGGCCGACGTCTCCGCGCTCGCGGCGAAGGTGAGGAGGACCCCGTACACGCTGATGAGTCCGTACGAGAACCAGGCGAGCCCGATCATGCTCACCGCGTGGGGCCACCAGCTCTCCGTGCGGAGCGCCGACGACCCGGGCGTCGACAGGTTCCTCGCGACGTACGTCCAGGGCGAGCAGACGCCCGAGCCGGGTGCCCCGTGCACCGGCGGGACGATGCGGTGAACCGGCACATCGGCTGGATCGCGGGGGCCTCGGCGGCGGCGCTCGTCGCGGCCGGCGCGATCACGTACGCGGCCGCCGAGGACGGCGGGGCGAGGACCATCCGGGTGCCCGCGGCGGACTCGGCGGACGCCGGCTTCGCGCGGGACATGGCGGTCCACCACCAGCAGGCCGTCGAGATGTCGTACATCGTGCGCGACCGCACCGGGAACGAGGAGGTGCGCCGGCTCGCGTACGACATCGCGCAGACGCAGGCCAACCAGCGCGGCATGCTGCTGGGCTGGCTCGACCTGTGGGGGCTGCCGAAGGTGTCCTCCGACCCGCCGATGACCTGGATGGGCATGAGCGGCACGGCCGCCGGCGGGGACGGCGCGCTGATGCCGGGCATGGCGACCGACGACGAGCTGAAGAAGCTGGGCGAACTCAGCGGCGAGCAGGCCGAGGTCTTCTACCTGCGCCTGATGACCGACCATCACAAGGGCGGCGTCCACATGGCCGAGGGCTGCGTCGCCAAGTGCACGGTCGGCGTGGAGAAGAGACTCGCGCAGGGCATGGTCGACGCACAGCGGTCGGAGATCGAGCTGATGACGGCGATGCTCAAGGAACGGGGAGCCGAGCCGCGCACCTGACGCGACCGGCGGCGCATGACCACCGGCCTGCATACATATCGACAAAGCGGCACGGGCCGGAGGTCGCCGCAAGGGCATCCCGGCAATCGCAATCTTTCCGCAACACACGGGGAACGTCCAAACCCACCCAAATCACCAGTAGCTCCGGCCACTTGGTGTTTCCTTGGCTTTTTCATTCCCCTGGCATGAACCGTTCATCGACAGAGTGACCCCCATCGTGTGATCCATACGGTCGGCCGAACCGCCGCGGGCCGGCACGCGGACCGCATGACGTATCGACCACTACATGCATGCGAACCGCATCGCAGGGGGTTCTATGAGATCCAACCGCGCCAAGATGCGCGCTGTGAGCATGGCAGCGACACTGCCCATGATCGCCGGCGCGCTGGCGCTGGGCATACCCGCGGCGCACGCCGCGGACAGCCCCGCTCGTGACGTACTGAAGGGCACCAAGCCGCTGTGGGCCACGGCCAAGGCGGACAAGGGCGCGACATCGAACAGCGCCCAGGTGAAGGCCCGGGTCTACCTGGCCGGCAAGGACGCGGCGGGCCTGGCCGCCTACGCCAAGGCCGTGTCCGACCCCAACTCGCCGCTGTACGGCAAGTACCTGAGCGCCAAGAAGGCGCAGGACCGCTTCGGGGCCACCAAGGCCCAGGTGACCGCCGTCAAGTCCTGGCTGACGTCGGCCGGCCTGAAGGTCACCGCGGTCACCCCCCACTACGTCGCCGTCTCCGGTGACGTGGCCGCCGCCGAGAAGGCGTTCGGCACCCAGCTGCACAACTACTCCAAGGGCTCGGCCACTTACCGGGCCCCGGCGCAGGCGGTCTCCGTCCCCGCCGCCGTGAAGGGCGCCGTCCTGACCGTCACCGGCCTGGACAACGCCCCGCACAAGGCGAACCACGACGACCAGCTTCCGCCGCCGGAGACCGTCTTCCGCAACTCCGGGCCGTTCTCCTCGTACTTCGGCTCGAACACCGCGACGACCCTGCCGGACGCGTACGGCCACACGATCCCGTACGCGATCAAGGGCTACACGGGCAAGCAGCTCCGGGCCGCGTACGGCGCGGGCACCCGCACGGGCAAGGGGGTGCGGGTCGCGATCACCGACGCGTACGCCTCCCCGACCATCGCCTTCGACGCGGCCACCTACGCCAAGAAGCACGGCGACGCCGCCTGGACCACCGGCCAGCTCCACCAGGTGCTGCCGAACCAGTACACCAAGACCAAGGAGTGCTCGGCCGCCGGCTGGTACGGCGAGGAGACGCTCGACGTCGAGGCCGTGCACGCGGTCGCCCCCGCCGCCGACGTCACCTACGTCGGCGCCGCCTCCTGCTACGACGACGACCTGCTCGACTCGCTCAGCAAGGTCGTCGACAACCACCTGGCCGACATCGTCTCCAACTCCTGGGGCGACATCGAGGCCAACCAGACGCCGGACCTGGCGGCCGCCTACGACCAGGTCTTCCAGTTCGGCGCGGTCGAGGGCATCGGCTTCTACTTCTCCTCCGGCGACAACGGCGACGAGGTCGCCAACACCGGTACGAAGCAGGTCGACACCCCGGCCAACTCGGCCTGGGTGACGGCGGTCGGCGGCACCTCGCTGGCGGTCGGCAAGAACGACACGTACCAGTGGGAGACCGGCTGGGGCACCGACAAGGCCACGCTGTCCGCGGACGGCAAGAGCTGGGTCAACTTCCCCGGCGCGTTCACCTCGGGCGCGGGCGGCGGCACCAGCAAGACCGTGGCGGAGCCCTACTACCAGAAGGGCGTCGTCCCGGACGCGCTGGCGAACGCCAACAGCGCCACCGGCAACCGCGTCGTCCCGGACATCGCGGCGATCGCCGACCCGAACACCGGTTTCCTGGTCGGCCAGACGCAGACCCTGCCCGACGGCAAGACCCAGGCGTACGACGAGTACCGCATCGGCGGCACCTCGCTCGCCGCGCCGGTGATCGCCGCCGTTCAGGCGCTGGCCCAGGAGGCCCGCGGCGGCCAGCCGATCGGCTTCGCCAACCCGGAGATCTACGCCAGGTACGGGTCGAAGGCGTACCACGACGTGACGGACAACCCGACGGGCTCCGGTCTCGCCGTGGCGCGCGTCGACTTCGTCAACGGCTACGACGCCACGGGCGGCCTCGCCACCTCGGTCCGCAGCCTCGGCAAGGACAGCTCGCTGAGCGCGGTGAAGGGCTACGACGACGTCACCGGTGTGGGTTCGCCCGCTCCCGGATACGTCGAGTCGTACAAGCGCCGCTGAGACACCGCCGGCAACGGCACCTTGAGGGGGCGCGGGGTGGGTCCACCCCGCGCCCCTTCGCCGTGTGTGAGGTGGCGCACACTCCGTACCCCCCATCGCGTCGCTCTGACGATTACACTGGGCGCCGTGCCTCCGTTGAACTTCTGGTCGATCTATCAGCATGGCTTCGCACGCGTCGCCGCGTGTACGGGTCACACCGTCATCGCGGACCCGCACGCCAACGCCGAAGCGGTCCTGCGCCAGGCGCGCCGGTGCGCCGGGGAGGGGGTCGCCGTCGCCGTCTTCCCGGAGCTGGTGCTGTGCGGCTACTCGATCGAGGACCTGCTGCTGCAGGACGCGCTGCTCGACCAGGTCGAGGAGGCGCTGAAGGAGGTGGTGGCCGGGTCGGCGGATCTGCTGCCGGTCCTGGTCGTCGGCGCCCCGCTGCGCCACCGCAACCGGGTCTACAACTGCGCGGTGGTCGTGCACCGCGGCCGCGTCCTGGGTGTCGTGCCCAAGTCGTACCCGCCGAACTACCGGGAGTTCTACGAGCGCCGGCAGATCGGCGACGGCGCCGACGAGCGCGGCGGGTCCATCCGGGTCGGCGGCGAGGCCGTACCGTTCGGCGTGGATCTGCTGTTCGAGGCTCAGGACGTTCCCGGCCTGGTGCTGCACGCGGAGATCTGCGAGGACATGTGGGTGCCGGTGCCGCCCAGCGCGGAGGCGGCCCTCGCCGGTGCGACCGTGCTGGTCAACCTCTCGGGCAGCCCGATCACGGTCGGGCGGGCCGAGGACCGCAAGCTGCTGTGCCGCTCGGCGTCCTCCCGCTGCCTCGCCGCGTACGTCTACGCGGCGGCCGGCCTCGGCGAGTCGACCACGGACCTGTCCTGGGACGGCCAGACCATGATCTACGAGAACGGCGTGCTGCTGGCCGAGACCGAGCGGTTCCCGCTCGGTGACAGTCACGCCGTGGCCGACGTGGACCTCGACCTGCTGCGGCAGGAGCGGCAGCGGATGGGCACGTTCGACGACAACCGCCGCACGCACCGCGCGCGGACCGGCGACTTCCGGACCGTCTCCTTCGAGCTCGATCCGCCGCTCACCGACCTGGGGCTGCGCCGTCGCCTGGAGCGCTTCCCGTTCGTGCCGGCCGACCCCGACCGCCTCGCCCTGGACTGCTACGAGGCGTACAACATCCAGGTCGAGGGCCTCCAGCAGCGCCTCGCGGCGATCGGCGGCCCGAAGGTGGTCATCGGGGTCTCCGGCGGCCTGGACTCCACGCACGCGCTGATCGTCGCCGCCCGGGCGATGGACCGCGCGGGCCGCCCGCGCAGCGACATCCTGGCCTTCACGCTGCCCGGCTTCGCCACCAGCGACCACACCAAGGACAACGCCCACAAGCTGATGAACTCGCTCGGCGTCACCGCGGCCGAGCTCGACATCACGCCCACCGCGCGGCTGATGCTGAAGGAGATGGGCCACCCCTTCGCCTCCGGCGAGCCGGTGTACGACGTCACCTTCGAGAACGTGCAGGCCGGGCTGCGCACCGACTACCTGTTCCGGCTGGCCAACCAGCGCGGCGGCATCGTGCTGGGCACCGGCGACCTGTCGGAGCTGGCGCTCGGCTGGTCCACGTACGGCGTGGGCGACCAGATGAGCCACTACAACGTCAACGGCGGGGTGCCGAAGACGCTGATCCAGCACCTGATCCGCTGGGTCATCAGCAGCGGCCAGTTCGACGAGGAGACCGGCAAGACCCTCGCGGCGATCCTCGACACCGAGATCAGCCCGGAGCTGGTGCCGGGCGAGGAGATGCAGTCCACCGAGTCCAAGATCGGCCCGTACGCGCTGCACGACTTCACGCTCTTCCACGTGCTGCGCTACGGCTTCCGGCCGTCGAAGATCGCCTTCCTGGCCTGGCACGCCTGGCACGACGCGGAGGCCGGCGCCTGGCCGCCGAACTTCCCCGAGGCCAAGCGGGTGGCGTACGACCTGCCGGAGATCCGGCACTGGCTGGAGGTCTTCTGCCGTCGTTTCTTCGCGTTCGCGCAGTTCAAGCGGTCCGCCATGCCGAACGGGCCGAAGGTGTCGGCCGGCGGCTCGCTCTCCCCGCGCGGCGACTGGCGAGCGCCGTCCGACGGCAACGCACGGGCCTGGCTGCGCGACCTCGCCCGCTTCGACGCCCCGGACGCCGAGGGCATCGAGAACACCGGGGACACGGCACGGTGACCGGCCGGCGCGGGACCGCCTGAGCGACAGCCACGACGAACACGACGAAGGGGTGCCCGGTACCACCGGGCACCCCTTCGTCGTGTTCGTCGTGGCGCGCACAGCTCAGCGGTGCAGCGCCTCCGCCTCCTGCGGGACGTGGGAGGCGACCACGCGCTCCCGCCCCACGGCGGGGACCCGGCGACGGTCGACCGCGTAGGCCACGCCGGCCACCGCCAGGCCGAGCACCGCCAGCCCCGCCCCGGCCGCCGCCGGAGACGTCACGCCGAAGCCCGCGGCCAGCGCGAGGCCGCCGATCCATGCTCCGCCCGCGTTGGCCATGTTGAACGCCGCCTGGTTCGCCGAGGAGGCCAGCGACGGCGCCGCCGACGCCTTCTCCATCACCATGAGCTGCAGGGGCGAGCCGGTGACGAAGGCCGCCATGCCCAGCAGGGTGACCGCCAGGGCCGCGCTCCACTGGGCGCTCATCAGCAGCGGGAAGAGGGCGAGCACCGCCGCCAAGGACGTCAGGCCGCCGAACAGCGTGCCCCGCAGGGAGTGGTCCGCCAGCCGGCCGCCCACCAGGTTGCCGATGGTCGCGCCCACGCCGAACAGAGCCAGCAGGAGCGTCACGCTCGAGTCGGCGTAGCCCGCCGCGTCCGTCAGCATCGGCGTCACATAGCTGTACGCCGAGAACAGCGCGCCGAAGCCCGCCACCGTCGTCCCCAGCGCCAGCCACACCGGCAGCGAGCGCAGGGCGGCCAGTTCGCCGCGCAGACCGCCGGCCGGGGCGTGGGTGTGGTCGTGCGGGATCAGGACGAGGAGGGAGGCGATCGCGGCCAGGCCGATCGCGCTCACGCCGAGGAAGGTCGCGCGCCACCCCAGGTGCTGTCCCATCAGCGTCGCGACCGGCACGCCCGCGATGTTCGCGACCGTCAGGCCCAGGAACATCAGCGACACGGAGCGGGCCTTGCGCTCGGGTGCCACCAGGCCGGTGGCGACGACCGCGCCGACGCCGAAGAACGCGCCGTGCGGCAGCCCGCTGAGGAAACGGGCGGCCAGCAGCCAGTCGTAGCCGGGGGCCAGCGCCGACAGCGCGTTGCCCAGCACGAACAGGGCCATCAGCCCGATCAGGACCGTACGTCGGGACATGCGCGCCGTGACCGCGGCGAGCAGCGGCGCGCCGATCACCACGCCCAGGGCGTACGCCGAGACCAGGTGCCCGGCGGTGGGGATGGATACGTGCAGGTCGTCCGCGACGTTGGGCAGGAGGCCCATCATCACGAACTCGGTTGTTCCGATGCCGAAGGCGCCCACGGCGAGGGCGAGCAGGGCCAGGGGCATAAAAGAGCCTGTGCCTTTCCGAACGAGGTCAGTACGCGTATGTTCACTTACGGAACAAACGCTGCCAGGCCCAGTATTCCGCGCGGTTAAGACGTGGTGACGTTCACACGAGCCGCCACGGGCAGGTGGTCGCTCCCCGTCCGCGGCAGCGTCCAGGAACTCACCGGTTCGATGCCCTTGACCATGATCTGGTCGATCCGCGCCATCGGGAACGACGCCGGCCAGCTGAACCCGAAGCCGCTGCCGGCCGCGCCCTGCGTGGAACGCATCTGGGAGGTGACGGCGTTGAGCGCGCGGTCGTTCATCGTGCCGTTCAGGTCACCGAGCAGGATCACCTTGTTCAGCTTCTCGCCGGCGATGGCCTCCCCGAGCGCGTCCGCGCTGGTGTCCCGCTGCCGCGCCGTGAACCCGGCCGCCAGCTTCACCCGCACCGAGGGCATGTGGGCGACGTAGACGGCGATCTCCCCCTCCGGCGTGTCCACGGTGGCCCGCATCGCGCGTGTCCAGCCCAGCTTGATGTCCACGGGCTCGACGCCGCTCAGCGGGTACTTGCTCCACAGCCCGACCGTGCCCTGCACCGAGTGGTACCGGTACGTCGACGCCAGCGCCCGCTCGTACACCGGCACCGCGGACGCCTTCAGCTCCTCCAGCGCCAGCACGTCCGCCCCGGACGCGGCCACGTCCCGGGCGGTGCCGGCCGGGTCGGGGTTGTCGGCGTTCACGTTGTGTGTGGCGACGGTCAGGTCGCCGCCGCTGCCGCTCTTGTCGCCGAGCAGCCCGCCGAAGAGGTTCAGCCAGACCGTCACGGGCACCAGCACCGCGATCAGCGCCGTCGCCGACTTCCGCAGCAGCGCCAGGATCAGCAGCAGGGGCACACCCACGATCCCGAGCCACGGCAGGAACGTCTCCGTCAGGGAGCCCGTGTTGCCGATCCTGTTGGGGATCCGCGCGTGCAGCAGCATCACCAGCGCGAGGAGCACCGCGAAGACGGCCAGGACGATGCCGCGGCGCCAGATGCCGCGGTCGCCGCGCAGACCGTCGTACAGGCGCCGGAACCGGGATCCTCCGCGGCCCGGCCTCGTGCCGCCGCCACCCGTCTCCGTCATGTACGCCTGCGCCATACCGTCGCCTCACACCTTGCCGTGCACACCGTCGTCCCCGCGGTAACGACCCTAGGGGATGATCGGTTCCGTCCCTGCCGCCCCATGGCGGCCGTACGCGCACGAGGACGAAGAAGGCGATGTCCGAAGTTCCGAACGGGGGCGCCTCAGAGGCCTTCTGTGACGAAACGCGCACACAGACGCGGGGAAACCGGCACACGGACGTTACGATCTGACGGGCTGTAGGCGCGTCACGACCTGACGGGCTGCAGGCGCGTCACGACCTGACGGGCTGCAGGCCTTCCAGGACCGTGTCGACGATCCGCTCGCTCAAGCCCTCCTCGAGGGGCGCCTCCGGGCGCAGCAGGGAGCGTACGAGCATGGGGCCCATCAGCATGTCGTTCATCAGATCGATGTCCACGTCCGTGCGCAGCTCGCCCTCGCGCTGTCCGCGGCGCAGGATGTCGAAGCTGAGCCGGCGCCGGGGTGCTATGACGGTGGAGTGGTAGGCGGCCCAGATCTTGGGGCTCGTCTTCATCTGCGCGTGCACGTTGCGCAGGATGGCCGAGGAGCGGCTGGCCAGGGCGCGCTGCCGCAGCCACTCCAGGAGCATGACCAGGTCGTCGCGCATCGAAGTGCCCGGCAGTTCGGGCTCCTCGGGGTCGGCGGCGCGCAGGACGTCGACGAACAGGTCCTCCTTGTTGTTCCACCGCCGGTAGATCGTGGCCTTGCCGACGCCCGCGGTGCGGGCGATGCGCTCTATGGAGAGGTCCGTGAGGGACACGCCGTCCTCCATGAGCTTCATCACTCCCTCGATGATGGCCCGTTCGACGGCCTCGCTGCGCGGGCGTCCGCGCGCGGGCCACTCCTGGTGCTGGGTCCGGGGCCTGCTGCCGGCGAGGCTCACGTTCGACTCCGTCCTTGGCTGCGCCGTGGTGTTCCCCCGTTGTGTGTCGTCAACGGGCACCCGGCTCCCCGAGTGCCCGTCCTGACGTGCCGTCAGTGGTCGGCCGCGACCAGCTCCGGCTCCTCCGTGCCGGTCCGCGGCCCGGGAGCCTTCCCCGGCAGGAACAGGGCGACCACGACGGCGCCGAGCACCGCGACGGCCGCGCCCCACAGTGCGGTGGTGTGCATGGCGTGCAGGAACGCGTCGTTGGCCGGGGAGACGAGCGCCTTGCCCCGCGGGCCGAGCTTGGCGGCGACGCCGAGGGTCGCCTCGATGGACTCGCCCGCGGTGTGGCGTACACCGGCCGGCAGGAACGTCAGCTCGTCCTGGATGCCGTCGCGGTACGACGTCGACAGGACCGAGCCGAGGACCGCGATGCCGAGCGCGCCGCCGACCTGGCGGAAGGTGTTGCTGAGCGCGGACGCGGAGCCGGCCTTCTCGCGCGGCAGGGCCTGCATGATGACGACGCTGGTCGGGGTCATGATGTGGGCCATGCCGGTGCCCATCAGGAAGAACACCACCTCGAGGATCCACAGCGGGGTGTCCGCCTCCAGCGTGGCGAACGCGGCGAGCATCGCGGCGATGATCAGCATGCCGGCGGTGGTCGTGGCCCGGTTGCCGAACCGGTCGACCAGCAGCCGGGCGCGCGGCGCGAAAATGAGCTGCGCGGCGGCCAGCGGCAGCATCAGCAGACCCGCCTGCAGCGGCGAGTAGCCGCGCACGCTCTGGATGTAGAAGACGGAGAAGAAGGTCACTCCCATCAGCGCGAAGAACACCAGGCAGATCGCGGCGATGGCGGAGGAGAAGACCTTGTTCTTGAAGTAGGTGACGTCGATGGACGGGTGGTCGCTGCGCTTCTCGAACACGACGAAGATCGCGAGGACGGCGAGACCGGCCAGTATGGTCCCGAGCACCTTGGCGTCGGTGAAGTCGGCGAGCTGGCCGCCCTTGATGATGCCGTAGACGAGCAGGACCAGGCCGACGACGGACAGCACCACGCCGATGGGGTCGATCCGGCCCGGGTTGGGGTCGCGGGAGTCGGGGACCAGCCAGATCATCAGGACGAACGCCAGGATCACGATCGGCACGTTGACCAGGAAGACGGAGCCCCACCAGAAGTGGTCGAGCAGCAGCCCGCCGGTGATCGGGCCTATGGCGATGGCGAGACCGACGCCGCCGGCCCAGATGCCGATGGCCTTGGGCTGCTCGTCGCGCTCGAAGACGTTCATGAGCACGGCGAGCGTGGCCGGCATCACGAAGGCCGCCCCGAGAGCCATGAGCGCGCGGAACGCAATCAGCTGATCGGGTGAACTCGACTCGGCGGCGAGCGCCGACCCCACGCCGAACACCACGAGACCGGCCAGCAGCGCCCTCTTGCGGCCCAGGCGGTCGCCCAGCAGCCCCGCGGTGAACAGCAGCCCGGCGAAGACGAGCGTGTAGGCGTTGATCGCCCACTCCAGCTCGCTCTGCGTGGCGCCGAGGCCGGTCGGCGCGGGGGTGGAGATCGTCTTGATGGCGACGTTGAGGATGGAGTTGTCGAGCACCACGATCAGCAGGCTGAGCATCAGCACGCCGAGGATGGCCCACCGGCGCCGGTGCACGGCCTCGGGCACCCGCCGTTCGACAGGGGCAGCAGCGGAAGTCATATGAGCGAGCCTAGGCGACTTTCGATACGGAACGGTCTCGTATCGGATCTCTTTACGCAGTCCTTAAGAAGAGACCTGGGTCACGTGTGAAGCGGCCCGAGGCGGGAGACGCAGGACCCGCCCCTGAGGTTGAGCCGCCGCCCCTCACCCCACCGCGCCCCGGGGCCCGCCCCTGCCCTAGCCGCGCGTGGCACGAGGTGCCACCATGGGGGTGGTCCGGGGACGCCGTCAGGGCGCCTCGAGATGACAGAAGGAGCCGTTGCGATGACGCAGCTTCCGGCTGCCCAGGGGCAGCACGTTCAGGGCTCGCTCAAGGCCTCCGACAGCAGCAAGGCGCTGTACGGGGGGAAGAGCTCCCGCCGCATCACCGTGCGCGACATCACCGCCGCCAAGGAGCGCGGCGAGAAGTGGCCCATGCTCACCGCCTACGACGCGATGACCGCCTCCGTGTTCGACGAGGCCGGCATCCCGGTCATGCTCGTCGGCGACTCGGCGGGCAACTGCCACCTGGGGTACGAGACGACCGTGCCCGTCACCCTCGACGAGATGACCATGCTCTCCGCCGCGGTCGTACGGGGCACCAGGCGCGCCCTGATCGTCGGCGACCTGCCCTTCGGCTCGTACCAGGAGGGCCCGGTGCAGGCGCTGCGCTCGGCCACCCGGCTGGTGAAGGAGGCCGGGGTCGGCGCGGTGAAGCTGGAGGGCGGCGAGCGTTCGCACCGCCAGATCGAGCTGCTGGTGGAGTCCGGCATCCCGGTCATGGCGCACATCGGCCTGACCCCGCAGTCCGTGAACGCCATGGGGTACCGCGTGCAGGGCCGCGGCGAGGAGGCGGCCGCGCAGCTCCTGCGGGACGCCAAGGCCGTGCAGGACGCCGGCGCGTTCGCGGTCGTCCTGGAGCTGGTACCGGCGGAGCTGGCGGCCGAGGTGACGCGGGTGCTGCACATTCCGACGGTCGGCATCGGGGCCGGTCCGGACACGGACGCGCAGGTGCTGGTGTGGACCGACATGCTCGGGCTGACCGGAGGGCGGGTGCCGAAGTTCGTGAAGAAGTACGCGGTCCTGCGGCAGGTCATCGGCGACGCGGCCAAGGCGTTCGCCGAGGACGTGGTGGGCGGGACGTTCCCGCTCGAGGAGCACTCCGTGCACTGACCCACTGCGGGGTGCGGCAGTAGGAGCACTGCGGGCCGCCCGTGGCCGGACGAGCCCTCGCGGCGAAACCGCACAGCGCCACTGCCCCGCACCCCCTTACAGGGCGCCCCACCCGCGGGGCGCGCGGCAGCCCGCCGATCTTCCCCCGTCGGCGGGCTGCTTGCCGCCTGGGCGCCTGAACCGGCGCCGCTCTCGCGGACGTGGTCGCCGGCCGTCGTGGTTCCCCATCGATGGTTGCGGGGTTCGTCGGGGAGTCGTCGGTGCTGTCGGCGGCCAGGGGGGCTGTCAGCGGTCCGTCGGCGGCTGTAGGTGCGCTGTCGGTCGTTTGTCGGTGGGGGCTGACACCTTCGTGGCATGACGCGAATCGACGACAACCCGATCGACGCCGCACCGGACGCGGCTGTCACCGTACGGGGGCTGGTCAAGCACTACGGCGAGACCAAGGCGCTGGACGGCGTCGACCTCGATGTGCGCGAGGGCACCGTCCTCGGCGTGCTGGGGCCGAACGGCGCCGGCAAGACCACCCTCGTGCGCTGCCTGTCCACCCTCATCACACCCGACGCCGGCCACGCCGTGGTCGCCGGCTACGACGTCGTACGGCAGCCTCGGCAGACACGCCGTGTGATAGGCCTCACCGGCCAGTACGCCTCCGTGGACGAGAAGCTCTCCGGCTTCGAGAACCTGTACATGATCGGCCGGCTTCTCGACCTGTCCCGCAAGGAGGCCCGCGCCCGGGCCGAGGGGCTGCTGGAGCGGTTCTCGCTCGCCGAGGCCGCGAAGCGCCCGGCGTCCACGTACTCCGGCGGTATGCGCCGACGCCTGGACCTCGCCGCCTCCATGATCGGGCACCCGGCGGTGCTCTACCTGGACGAGCCGACCACCGGCCTCGACCCGCGCACCCGGAACGAGGTCTGGGCCGAGGTCAAGCGGATGGTCGCCGAGGGCGTGACCGTGCTGCTCACCACCCAGTACATGGAGGAGGCCGAGCAGCTCGCCTCCGAGCTCACCGTCATCGACCGCGGCAAGGTCATCGCGGGCGGCGCCATCGACGAGCTGAAGGCCAAGGTCGGCGGCCGTACGCTGCGGATCCGCCCGGCCGACCGGGCGGAGCTGCGCCCGACGGCCGCGGCGCTCGACGAGTTCGGCCTCACCGGTCCCGGCCACGCGACCGTGGACGCCGAGACCGGCACCGTCCTCGTGCCCATCCTCAGCGACGAGCAGCTGACCGCGGTGGTCGGCGCGCTCACCGCCCGCGGCGTCACGCTCGCCGGCATCGCCACCGAACTGCCCAGCCTGGACGAGGTGTTCCTGTCCCTCACCGGCCACAAGGCCGGTGCCGCGCAGGACGCGTCCCCCGCCCGTGAGGAGGTCGCCGCATGAGCGCCACCACCTTGACCGCACCCGCCGCCCCGGTCCCCGAAGACCGCATCGGACTGCGCTCCAACCTGCGCCACATCGGCGCGCTGGTCCGCCGCAACCTGCTGTGGATCCGGCAGGACCCGGAGTCCATGTTCGACGCCGTCCTGTTCCCGATCATCTTCTGTCTGCTGTTCGTGTTCGTCTTCGGCGGCGCCATCGCGGGCACCCACAACCGGCACGCGTACGTCAACTACGTGGTCCCCGGCCTGATGGCGATGATGGGCATGAACATCGCGCAGGGCGTGGGCACGGGATTCAACGAGGACTTCCACAAGGGCGTGATGGACCGCTTCCGGTCCCTGCCGATCAGCCGGGCCTCCGTCCTGATCGCGAAGATCGCGGTGGAGCTCGGGCGGATGCTGTTCGCCACGGCGATCCTGCTGGCGGTGGGCTTCCTGCTCGGCCTGTCGGTGTCGAACGTCCCGGGCCTGTTCGCGGCGATCGGTCTGTCGGTCCTCTTCGGATTCGGGGTCATGTGGATCTTCCTGACCCTGGGCGTGGTGCTCAAGAGCGCCCAGGCCGTCCAAGGGATGGGGTTTCTCGTGCTGATGCCGCTGCAGTTCGGTTCGTCGATCTTCGCCCCGACCAAGACCATGCCGGGCTGGCTGCAGGCCTTCACCGACTACAACCCGCTGTCGACGCTCGCGGACGCCGCCCGGGGCCTGATGAACGGGGGCCCGGTAGCCCACGACGTGCTGATGACCCTGGCCTGGTCGGTCGTCCTCACGCTGGTCATGGCGCCGATCGCGATCCGCAAGTTCAACAACAAGAGCTGACGCCGGGCACGGCACAGCCGGTCCGCGTCACACGAGGGCGGCGGCCTCCTCCAGAGTGAGGCCGCCGCCCTCCGCGTACGCGGCCTCGTAGGCCGGGTCGCCGAGCGCGGCCCGGGCGGCCGCCTCCGCCCTGGCGCGTGCGTCGAGCTCCGCGGGTGCCCGGACGTGGCCGGGCGGCAGCAGCCCGTCGGCGGCGGCCACACACCGGGCCGCGTCCCCGGCGCGAAGCCCGCCGTCCACGCCCGCGAGCGCGATCGCCGCGGTCACCAGATGCACGGAGCCCATGTGCGGCGCGATCACCAGGCTCATCCGGTCCGCCGCGCGTGCGAGTGCCGTGCGCACCTTGGCGAGCGCCTCCTCGTACCGCTCCTCGACGGCGTCCAGCCAGGCGTCCAGACCCATCACCATCCCGTCGAAGACCGCGAAGGACACGGCGCCGAACTCCTTGCGCACCACCTGGAGTTGCTCACGCGCCTCAGCGACGCGGTCCGTCCGGCCGAGCCACATCACCAGGAAGATCCGGGCGAACGGCATGGCGTCCGTCGTGCCGTGGCCTTCCCCGATCACCTGGCGCAGCAGCCGTTCCCCCCGCTCGACCTCCCCCGCGTCCAGCAGGGCACTGCCGAGGCGGGCGCCGAGCACCGCCATCTGGGAGCGGGCGCCGAGTTGTTCGGCCTGGCGCTGCGCGGCCTCGTAGTCGGCGGCGGCGAGCAGGTAGTCACCGCTGCGTTCGTGCGCCTCACCACGGGCGGACAGGGCCTCGGCCGCGCCCCAGGCGTCGCCGAGGCGGCGGAAGATCTCCAGTGCCTCGTCCGCGTCGCGCGCGGCGTCGCCCGCCCAGTCGGCGCGGTTGGCGAGGATGTTGGCGCGCAGTTGGAGTATCTGGGCGAGCTCCCAGGGCTGGTCGAGCTCGCGGCAGGTGCGCACGGTCTCGTCGAGGACCACGCGTACCCGCTCCATGTCGGCGTCGAGCAGGACGGCGAAGAACCACAGGAACCCGGGCACCCGGCAGGTCTGCGGCTGGCCGGGCCGGTAGGTCCGGCTGATGACGCGCAGTTTCTCCTTCGCCTCGGGCGTCTCCCAGGCCTGGATGTCCATGTCCATGCAGGCGAGGTGGACGAGGTGTGCGCCGCGGCGGGCCTCGTCGAGGACCTCGGGGGGCATCGGCGGCGGGCTGTCGGTGGGTCGGTCGAGCAGGTCCGGCACCGGACGCGCGGGCGCGGTGAAGGGGTCGGGGCCCAGGGCCATCACGGCGGTCGACCAGGCGCGGGCCTCGGTGCGCAGGTCCCGCATCTGCCAGTACCAGCACAACGAGAGCAGCAGGCACAGCGCCTCCTGCTCGTCGCGGGCGGCGACGGCGCGGCGCAGGGCGGTGCGCAGGTTCTCGTATTCGAGCTGGAGGCGCTCGATCGCCGCGCGTTGCTGCGCGGAGCGGAGCAACGGGTCGGTGGTGCGGGCGAGTTCGCGGTAGTGGGTGAGGTGCGCGCGTTCGGCGTCGGAGCGCTCACCCGACTCGTCGAGCCGTTCGCCCGCGTACTCGGCGACGGTCTCCAGGAGCCGGTAGCGCATCCCGCCGTCGCCCGCCGGGGCGGCCACGACGAGGGACTTGTCGACGAGCGAGCCGAGCGCCTCCAGGGCGGCGGGTCCGCACACGGCTTCGGCGGCGGTCAGGTCGCAGCCGCCGGAGAAGACGGCCAGCCGGCGCAGCACCGCCCGTTCGTCCTCGTCGAGGAGTTCCCAGGACCAGTCGACGACGGCCCGCAGGGTCTGCTGGCGGGGCAGCACGGTGCGGCTGCCGGAGGTCAGCAGCCGGAAGCGGTCGTCGAGCCGGTCGGCGATCTGGCGGGGGGTGAGCATGCGGAGCCGTGCGGCCGCCAGTTCGATGGCGAGGGGCAGCCCGTCGAGGCGGCGGCAGATCTCGGCGGCGGCCTCGGGGTCGTCCTCGACGCGGAAGCCGGGACGGGCGGCGGCGCCGCGGTCGGCGAGCAGTTCCAGCGCGGAGGGCTGCGGCAGCGGTTCGACGGGCCGCAGCACCTCTCCGGGGACGCCGAGGGGCTCCCGGCTGGTGGCGAGGACCGTCAGGCCGGGGCAGCGTTCGAGCAGGTACGCGACGAGGCGGGCGGCGGCGTCCACGACGTGTTCGCAGTTGTCGAGGATGAGCAGCATGCGGCGCCGGGCGCAGTGCTCGGCGAGCCGCACCAGGGGGTCGTCGTGCCGCTCGGCGACGGCACGCATCTCCTCGGCGCCTGCGCCGCGCAGCACGGTCTCGCGCGCGCCGACGGCGGTGAGCACGGCCTCGGGCACGGCCTCCGGGTCGTCGACGGGCGCGAGTTCGGCGAGCCACACGCCGTCCCGCAACTCGTGCGCCACGGTCTCGGCGGCCTCCTGGGACAGCCGCGTCTTTCCGGCGCCACCGGGTCCGAGCAGGGTGACCAGCCGGGCACGGGCGAGATCACCGCGCAGCGCGTCGATGTCGGCGTCGCGCCCGACGAAGGAGGTGAGCCGGGCACGGAGGTTGCCGGGCGGCGGTGGGGGTGCGGCGGACGCATCCCCGTGGGACGGGACCGTGGCGGGCGGGGTGCCGGGGTCGCGCAGCAACTCCTCGTGGAGCGCCCGTAGTTCGGGCCCCGGGTCGGAGCCCAGCCGGTCCGCGAGCACCCGCCGTACGTCCTCGTAGGCGGCCAGGGCCTCGGCCGGGCGGCCCGCGTCGCGCAGGGCACGCAGGCGCAGCGCCTGCAGGGGCTCGTCCAGGGGGTGCAGGTCGCACAGGGCGGTCAGCTCGGGCAGGTGCTGTTCGCCGTGGCCGAGGGCGAGCGCGGCGGTGAGGCGGGCGCGGCGCGCATCCAGGCGGCGGGTCTCCCAGCGGGCGGCCTCGGCGGTCCGGTCGGGCAGGTCGGCCAGGGCGGGGCCGTGCCACAGGGCGAGGGCGTCGTCCAGCACGACCGCCGCCTTCGCGGGGTCGCCGTCGGCGAGTGCGCGCAGGCCGTCCCCGGTGAGCCGCTCGAAGCGGTGCAGGTCGACGTCGTCGGGTGCCGCGGCCAGCCGGTAGCCGCCGTCCACGGACTCCACGGCGTCCGCACCGAGCGCCCGCCGCAGCCGCCCGACCAGTGCCTGCAGGGCGCCGGGTGCGTCGGCGGGCGGGTCGCCGTCCCACACCTCGTCGACGAGCAGGGCGGCCGGCACGGCCCGGCCGGCCCGCAGCGCGAGCACGGTCAGCAGGGCACGCAGCCGCGCCCCGCCGACGGCCAGGGGCGTGCCGTCGGGGCGTAGTGCCTGGGTGGTACCGAGAAGGCGATAGCGCACGGGGTTCATTCTCTCTGCCACCGTCACCGGGGGTCACGGGGTTTCCGTGGCGCGGCGTGCGGCCCGACCGGCCGCGGACTCCTGTCGCTGACCCGAGCCGCAAGCCAACTGCGGGACGGCCTGCGGACGTTCACAGCGAACAGACGTGAGTAGACAGTGTCTACTCACCAGTGGTAGACACTGTCTATGCATGGTGAGAGCTCCCTTCGGGAGCGGTTGATCGATGTCGGGGTGGATCTCGTGCTCACCGAGGGCTCGGCGTCCGTGGGCCTACGGGAGATAGCCCGTCGAGCGGGGGTGTCGCACGGGGCGCCGCGTCGGTACTTCCCTACGCACCACGCGCTGCTCTCCGCTGTCGCCCGTCGCGGATTCGAGGATCTCGGAGCCCGGTTCGAGGCCGCGATCGCCGGCACGACCACACCGCGCGGCCAGTTGGAGGTCCTCGCGCGGGTGTACGTCGGGTACGCGCTGGAGCGTCGCGGCATGTTCGAGCTGATGTTCCGGCACGACCTGCTCGACAGCGGGCCGCAGGCATCGGATCAACCGCGGCTGCGCGAGTCGACCCTCCCGCTGTTCGGACACATCGCCGAACTCGTCGCCCGATGCCGATCGGAGCGGGATGCCGCGCAACGCACCGACGAGCCGGATACGGCCGCACCTCCGCCTGCCGTGGCCGCGGCCGCCCTGTGGTCGAACCTGCACGGCATCGCCCAGCTGTGGGCCTGGGGCAGCCTGCAACTCGCCCTCGGAGCGCCACCGCAGGGCGGTGACCCGGGCGACGACCGACGCGACCGCCTCATCACGGCGGTTCTGGACGCCCATCTCGGCCCGGTGGCCTCATGACCGCACTCGTACAGCGGCGGCTCGCACTTCTGGTCAGCGTGGCCGGCGCAATGATCGTCGCACTGGACGGCACCATCCTGCTCGTGGCACAGCCCGGCCTGCGGCGTGATCTCGGCGCGAGCATGGCGCAGATCCAGTGGACGAGCACCGGCTATCTGGTCGCGGTGGCCGCGTTGCTCGTCATCGCCGGGCGCCTCGGGGACCGGTACGGGCATCAGCGCCTGATGCTCGTCGGCGTCCTCGGCTTCGGGGCCGCCTCCGCCGGGATCGCCCTCGCGCCGACCGTCGGCTGGGTGATCGTCCTGCGCGCGCTGCAGGGTGGATTCGGCGCGCTCCTGCAGCCTTCGACGCTCGCGCTGCTGCGGCTGGCGTATCCCGCGGACCGGCTCGGCACGCCCATCGCCATCCGCACCAGTGCCATCGCAGTGGCGGCGGGATCCGGTCCGGTCCTCGGCGGTGCTCTCGTGGCGCATCTGGGCTGGCGCGCCGTGTTCTGGGTCAACGTGCCCATCGCGTTCGCCATCGCCGCTCTCGTCGTCGCGGTGCGGACGCCGACACCTGAACGTGCCACCTCTTCGCAGGTCAACCTCACCAGTGCCGGCCTGCTCGCGATCGGACTGGCAGTCCTCGTTCACGCCCTGGCCGACGTACCCGCGCGGGGGTGGGCCTCCCTGCCGACGCTGCTCGAACTCCTCACCGTCACAGGCGTCGCAGCGGTCCTCGCCCGGCACGAACGCCGCACCACGCACCCCATCGTTCCGCCGGCCGTGGCACGTTCCACACCGGTGACGGCGTCGACGGCGATCCTGCTGATCACCAACGCCGGCCTGTTCGGCGCACTGTTCAGGGCCACGTTCTACCTCCAGGACACACTCCGCCTCGACCCGCTCGCCAGCGGTCTGCGCGTCCTTCCGCTGACCGCGCTCATGGTCCTCGGCGCACCGGCCGCGGCCGCCGCACTGCGCCGGTACGGTGCGCGCCGCACCGCGATCGCCGGTACGGTCCTCGTCTCGGCCGGCATCGGGGAGCTGTCCCGGCTCGGTCCGGCCAGCCCGTGGATGGCCATGACCGCCGCCTTCGCCGTCATCGGTGCCGGTTTCGCCACGGTGATGGTCACTGCCACCGGGACCGTCGTCGGCGACGCGCCGCCCGGGTACGCCGGGGTCGTCGGCGGACTCAAGCAGACCGCCATGAACATCGGGCCGACCCTCGGCATCGCCGTCGCAGCCGGCGCGACCGGGCCCGCTGTTTCTACCATGAGCCCTGCCCTGCTGGTCCTGGCCGCCCTCGCTGCTCTCGGCCTGTTCCCTGCGTATCGGCTGCCCTCGCGCCCAGTCCACCGGGAAGGACCAGTCCACCGGGAAGGACACGACACGACCCCCGCGTCCTCGCCCAGGTCCCAGCCCCGCGGGCGGCGCCCGCGCGAAACTGTCGGGCGGAAGGATTCCTGAGGTTTTTTCGCGGCCTCGGGACCGAGCGGTGCAACCGGTACCGGGGGCCGAACCACGCCGCCGGGGGCAAGGAACGCGACGAGTGCCCCTGGTGGTGACCGGACTCGGCCCAGGGCGTGTACGCCGTGCCGTTCTTCACCACGGCCCTGCACCACGTACGCCTGCAGGAGACCGGCTCGGCGGCCGGCCCCCGGAACCGGGCCCCTCCGGCGAGACGTTCTCCCCGTACGCCCGGTACGGTCGGGCCGTCGCCCATGTGTGTACCGAGATCAGGGAGCCCCATGACCACCGCCGCCGCCCGGCGCAGTGACCGCAGGATCAGTCCCGTGTTCGTCGGGATCCTGGCCGTGACGGCGGTCACGGGCTGGGCCACCTGGAGCGGGTTCGCCGAGCAGCCCGGCGTCGCCGTGTTCCTGTTCGTGACGGCCGCCTGGGTCGTCTCCCTGTGCCTGCACGAGTACGCGCACGCCCGCACCGCCCTGCACAGCGGCGACATCTCGGTCGGCGCGAAGGGCTACCTCACGCTGAATCCGCTGAAGTACACCCACGCCCTGCTGAGCATCGTGCTGCCGGTGGTCTTCGTGATCATGGGCGGGATCGGTCTGCCGGGCGGCGCGGTGTTCATCGAGCGGGGCCGGATCCGGGGCCGCTGGCGGCACAGCCTGATCTCGGCGGCGGGCCCGCTGACGAACGTGCTGTTCGCGGCGGTGTGCACGGCGCCGTTCTGGCTGCACGCGCTGGACGGGGTGCCCCGGGACTTCCGGTTCGCCCTCGCGTTCCTCGCGCTGCTGCAGGTGACGGCCGCGATCCTGAACTTCCTGCCGGTGCCCGGCGTGGACGGCTACGGCATTCTCGAGCCCTGGCTGCCGTACAGCGTCCGGCGCCAGGTGGAGCCCTTCGCGCCGTTCGGCCTGCTGTTCCTGTTCGCGCTGCTGTGGGTGCCGTCCGTCAACAACGCGTTCTTCGACGTGATCGACACCATCCTGAACGGCCTGGGCATCGGCGGCTTCGACCAGTACTGCGGTCAGGAGCTGTACCGCTTCTGGCAGGGCAGCAACGAGTTCTGCTCGGTCAGCCCGTGACGGACTTCGCCCGCGCTGCCCGCTCCGCCCGGCCGCGCCTGACGTAGTACCAGGTCATGTTGGACGACACGCCGGCGAGCAGGATCCACACGATGCCGAGCCAACTGCCCTGGACGAAGGAGACGACGGCCGCGGCCACGGCGAGGACGCAGACGGCGAGGGCGTAGAGGGCGAGGCGGGGCATGGGATCGGCTCTCCTGTCGGGGGACACTGCTCGGACTGCTCGGACTGCTCGGACTCGTCGAGCACTCGGAGCACCCGGAACACTCGGACTGCTTCGCCGACCAGTGTCCCCCATCAGGTCATACAGGTCATACGTCCGTGATCCGGAGACCGGCGTGTGCCTTGTACCGCCGGTTGACGGAGATCAGGTTCGCCACCAGCGACTCCACCTGGTGGGCGTTGCGCAGCCGGCCCGCGAAGACGCCGCGCATGCCGGGGATGCGTCCGGCCAGCGCCTGTACGATCTCCACATCGGCCCGCTCCTCGCCGAGGACCATGACGTCCGTGTCGATCTGCTCGATCTCCGGGTCCTCCAGGAGCACGGCGGACAGGTGGTGGAAGGCGGCGGTGACCCGCGACTCCGGCAGCAGCGCGGCGGCCTGCTCGGCTGCGCTGCCCTCCTCCGGCCTGAGGGCGTAGGCGCCCTTCTTGTCGAAGCCGAGCGGGTTGACGCAGTCGACGACGAGCTTGCCGGCCAGCTCCTCGCGCAGCGACGTCAGCAGCGGGCCGTGGCCCTCCCACGGCACGGCGACGATCACGATGTCGCTGCGCCGCGCGGTCTCGGCGTTGTCGGCGCCCTCGACACCGTGGCCGATCTCCTCGGCGGCGGTCCGGGCGCGCTCCGCGGCACGGGAGCCGATGATCACCTTCTGTCCGGCCCGGGCGAGCCGGTAGGCGAGGCCCTTGCCCTGCGGCCCGGTGCCGCCGAGCACGCCGACGACGTGTCCGGAGACGTCGGGGAGGTCCCAGGGGTCCTTGGCGGGGGCCTTGGGTGCACTGTCGGTAGAGGTCATGGGCCGACTCTACGTGCGCCCCGGCCGGTCCCGCCGCTCAGGTGAGGGGCGTCGCGGGATCGGCGGGAGGTGCGCGTTCGGAGGGCGGGTGGCGGTGAGCGGCGGTGCTGGTGTGCCCCATGGTCCGGGTCCGGGTGCGAATCCTGCCCGGGTCCGTGCCCGGGTCGGGCGAATTCCGGGGGAACCGCCGTTGCCGGGGGGCCGTCTGCGGCAGGATGCCGGCGTATGGACGCCGTACGGGTCGCCTTGCTTCGGGAAGTGCTCGCCGGGACCGAGTGGCCGGTCACCACGCGCCGGTTCGCCGGGACGCTGCGCGGGTCCGTCGTGTCGCACGGGGGCGGGCTGCTGCTCGTGGGCACCGAGGAGTACGAGCCGTGGCACCTGGCGGCGCACCTGGTCGACGAGGCGGCCTGGTCGGGGACGCCGGAGCTGTCCCCGACGCTGGTGCGGCACGCGGCGCGGGCCTCCGACCCGGCGCACCTGGCGGTGGGCCTGGGGCGGCTCTCGGCGGCGCGGCGCGGGGAGACGCTGCTGGTGGTGTCGCCCGCCGCGCCGGGGGCGGGGCTGCTGGAGCGGGTCCATGACGCGCGGCGGGCCGGGGCGACGGTGCTGGCGCTGGACGCCGGGGACCGGGACCTGACGGCGCTGGCGCACGAGTCGCTGTCGGTCCCGGCGGACACGGACCTCGATCTGGACACGGTGCAGCACCTGGTGAGCGCGGCGGCCGGGGAGAACCGGCTGCCGGATCCGCGGGGCCGGCGCCGCTTCCGGGACCGTCTGTCCCGGCTGGCGGACCACCTCACGCAGCCGCCGCCGGCCAGGTGGTAGCGGCCGGGAGAACCGGTTGCCCAGGGCACCGCACCGGTGGGGCGGCGGCCTGCTGTGCACGGGGGCGGTGACCGCTCCGGCCGTATGCCTCCCGGCCCTGACGCGCTACGACGCCCGCACGCACGAGCACGCGGTACGCCTCCGGGCGGCACGCACGGGCGGGCCGGGCCGGCGGCCGGGATTCGGTTCCCGCCAAGGGCTGCGCCGGGCGGGGCGAGCAGCACCCACCCGCCCTGCCGGGCGGGTGGGCCGGGGATCTCCGCCGGGCGGCGGCAGAGGTGGGGGCGCTGGGGCGCCGCCGGACGCCCGGCTCAGTCTTCCTCCCGTTCGGCCGCCGGTGGCGCGTCGTGCCAGCGCGGGTCCGTCTCCCACTCGACGTTCCGCTCCCGTGCCGTCTCCATCGCGTGTTCCGCCTCCTGACGGGACGCGTACGGGCCGAAGCGGTCCTTCGCCGGGCACTCCGGGCCCTCCTCGACCTTCTGATGGACCAGGCAGTAGTACCACTCGCCCGGCTTCCCCACCGTCCGCTTCCTGAACAGCGCCATCGCAGAAGCTCCTTTCACCACGGCCATGGTCCCGCACGACCGCTGGATACACTCGCTGGCATGTCTGGCCAGTCGCTGCTCGTACCAGGAGAGCTGTCTCCCACCCGTTCCGTGCCCGGAAACATCCGCCGCCCCGAGTACGTCGGCAAACCGGCGCCGACCCCGTACACCGGGCCGGAGGTGCAGACTCCCGAGACCGTCGAGGCGATGCGCGTCGCCGGGCGGATCGCGGCGCGGGCGATGGCCGAGGCCGCGAAGATCATCGCCCCGGGCGTGACCACGGACGAGCTGGACCGGGTCGCCCACGAGTACATGTGCGACCACGGCGCCTATCCGTCGACCCTGGGCTACCGCGGGTTCCCCAAGTCGCTGTGCACCTCGATCAACGAGGTCATCTGCCACGGCATCCCGGACTCCACGGTCCTGCGCGACGGCGACATCATCAACCTCGACGTGACGGCGTACATCGGCGGCGTCCACGGCGACACCAACGCCACCTACCTGGTCGGCGACGTGGACGAGGAGTCCCGGCTGCTCGTCGAGCGCACCCGCGAGTCCCTCGAGCGCGCCATCAAGGCCGTGCGGCCGGGCCGTCAGATCAACGTCATCGGCCGCGTCATCGAGTCGTACGCGAAGCGGTTCGGGTACGGGGTCGTGCGGGACTTCACCGGTCACGGGATCAACTCGTCGTTCCACTCAGGGCTGATCATCCCGCACTACGACAGCCCGCACGCGACCACGGTGATGCAGCCCGGCATGACGTTCACCATCGAGCCCATGCTCACCCTCGGCACGTACGAGTACGACATGTGGGACGACGGGTGGACGGTCGTGACCAAGGACCGCAAGCGGACGGCGCAGTTCGAGCACACTCTGGTCGTCACGGACACGGGAGCGGAGATCCTCACGCTGCCGTAGCCGGCACGCGTCGTCTCACGCCGCCGTAGCCGGCGCGGTCCGGGGGCATCGGCCGTCTCAGCGCTCCAGGAACACCCTGCCCCCGACCTCCACCCACCCCTCCGGCTGCGGTGCCGTCAGGATCTGTGAGCCTGCTCCCTGGCGGATGTTGAGCGCGCGGCCGAGTCGGGCGGTGAGCAGGAGCGCCGCCGCGCCCGTCGCCTCGTCCTCGTCGATACCGTCGTCGCGACCAGGGAAGGCGCGGGCGCGCACGCGGCCCGCCGCCTCGTCCTCCCACGCCCAGGCGTAAAGCCACTCCCCCGGCGGTGGCACGGGCAGCCCGTCCACCTCGGCCGCCGTCGCGTACTGCCGCAGCGTGCGCGGGGGCGCCCACTCCGGGCGGGCCTCGATCCAGCTGAACTCGCCGTCCAGGCGTGCTCCCACGACGCCGGCGGGGGTGACGAGTTCCGGCAGGTCCAGCAGCCAGGCGGTGCCCACGCAGGGGTGCCCGGCGAACGGCAGCCGCAGCGTGGGCGTGTAGATGTCGATGACCCCGCGCTCGGGGTCGTCGACGAACACGGTCTCGCTGAAGCCCAGTTTGGCGGCGAACGCCTGCCGCTCGTCCGGCTCGGGGATCAGCGAACCGTCCCGGACGACGCCGAGTTCGTTGCCGTAGCCGCCGCCGGGCCCGCAGAAGACCCGCAGCACGTCGTAGTCAGTCACCCCGGCATTCAAGCATCACCCCGCGCGGCGTCCCGATGAGACCTGAATCACGGTCAAGCCGGGTATAGCACGAGTAAGGCTCAGGTAAATTAGGCAAGCCTCACCAAACCGCATCTCCATGGAGCCTGCATGCGAGCCGTCCGCCTGTTTGCCGCCGTCGCCACCGTCGCGGCCCTGACCGCCGTCACGGCCTGCACGGAGAAGAGCAGCGCCGAGGACGGCGACCGCGTGATCACCGTGACCGCGACGGACGACGCGTGCAAACTGTCCAAGACGCAGTTCCCGGCCGGACACGTCGAGCTCGCCATCGAGAACAAGGGCTCGAAGGTCACCGAGGTCTACGTGCTCTTCCCGGACGACCGGGTCGTCGCCGAGCGCGAGAACATAGGTCCCGGCACCCGTCAGAAGGTCACCGCCGAGGTCAAGGCCGGCGACTACCGGATCGCGTGCAAGCCCGGCATGAAGGGCAAGGGCATTCGGCAGGACGTCAAGGCGACCGGCGGCGGGACCACCCGGCGCGACCCTGAACTGGACAAGGCCGTCGCCGACTACCGCGCCTACGTCCAGGAACAGGCCGACGAGACCCTTCCGCGCGTCCGGACCTTCGTCGGGGCCGTCAAGGACGGGGACCTGGACGCTGCGAAGAAGGCATACGCGGTCTCCCGCCTCGGCTGGGAGCGCACCGAGCCGGTCGCCGAGTCCTTCGGCGACATCGACCCGAAGGTCGACGTCCGCGAGGACGGCCTGGAGGCCGGCCAGAAGTGGACCGGCTGGCACCGCCTGGAGAAGGCGCTCTGGCAGGACAAGAGGATCGGCGCCGAGGAGAAGACCCTCGCCGACCGGCTCGTCACCGACCTGGAGGACTGGCAGGGCCGGGTCGGCAAGGCCGAGATCACCCCGACCTCCATGGCCAACGGCGCCAAGGAACTCCTCGACGAGGTCGCCACCGGCAAGGTCACCGGCGAGGAGGACCGCTACGCCCACACCGACCTGGTCGACTTCAAGGGCAACGTGGAGGGTGCGCAGAAGGCGTACGAGCTGCTGAAGCCGGTCGCGTCGAAGAACGACCCGGCGCTGGCCAAGGAACTGGACCGGCAGTTCTCGGCGCTGAACGCCCTGCTGGACAAGTACCGCCCGGACAGCGCCTCGTACGACTTCGTCTCCTACGACAAGGTCACGGAGGCACAGCGCAAGGAGCTCTCGGACGCGGTGAACGCCCTCGCCGAGCCGCTCTCCAAGCTCGCCGCCGCGGTCGTGAAGTGAACAGGGGGGCGGAGCACATGACCGACACCCAGGGGACCCGTCCGTCGCGCCGGGCGCTGATCGGCTGGACCGGCGCCGGGCTCGCGCTCGGTGCCGCCGTGGCCGGCGGTGCGGTGGCGGCTGCGGGCGCGGGCGGCGACGCGGATCCGGCCGCCGCCGAGGCGGGCGGCGCGGTGGAGTTCCACGGCGCGCACCAGGCGGGCATCGCCACGCCCGTGCAGGACCGGCTGCACTTCGCCGCGTTCGACGTGAAGACCGACGACCGGGCCGCGTTCGTAGAGATGCTGAAGGAGTGGACGGCCGCCGCGCGCCGGATGACGGCCGGGCAGGCCGTCGGTGAGGGCGCGTACGGCGGACTCGCCGAGGCGCCCCCGGACGACACCGGGGAGGCGCTGGGCCTCAAACCCTCGCGGCTGACCCTGACGATCGGCTTCGGGCCGTCGTTCTTCGACAGGTTCGGCCTGACGGGCAAGCGGCCCGAGGCGCTGGTCGACCTGCCGAAGTTCCCCGGCGACAACCTGGACGGCTCCCGCACGGGCGGCGATCTGTGCATCCAGGCCTGCGCGGACGACCCGCAGGTCGCCGTGCACGCCATCCGCAACCTGGCCCGCATCGGCTTCGGCAAGGTCGCCGTGCGCTGGTCCCAGCTCGGCTTCGGCAAGACGTCCTCGACGACCCCCGACGCCCAGACGCCGCGCAACCTCTTCGGGTTCAAGGACGGCACCCGCAACATCGCGGGCACGGAGACCGACCGGCTGAAGAAGTTCGTGTGGGTCGGCGACGGGGACGGGCCGGCGTGGATGACCGGCGGCTCGTATCTGGTCGCCCGGCGGATCCGCATGAACGTCGAGACGTGGGACCGGACCTCGCTGCAGGAGCAGGAGGACGTCTTCGGCCGGGACAAGCGCGAGGGCGCACCGGCCGGCAGGGCCAAGGAGCACGACGAGCCGTTCCTGAAGGCGATGAAGCCCGACGCACACGTCCGTCTCGCCCACCCCGACTCCAACGGGGGCATCACCATCCTGCGCCGGGGTTACTCCTTCACGGACGGCACCGACGGCCTCGGCCGCCTCGACGCGGGCCTGTTCTTCCTGGCCTACCAGCGCGACCCCCGCAAGGGGTTCATCCCGCTCCAGCGCAGGCTGGCGGCGCACGACGCGCTCAACGAGTACATCCAGCACGTGGGTTCGGCGGTCTTCGCCATCCCTCCCGGCGTCCGGGACTCGGGCGACTGGTGGGGCCGCACCCTGCTGTCCGAGGAGGCCTGACCCGTGTTCTCCAACTATCTGATCGGCCTGCGCGAGGGGCTGGAGGCGAGCCTCGTCGTCTGCATCCTGATCGCCTACCTGGTCAAGACCGGCCGCCGCGACGCGCTGAGGCCGATCTGGACCGGTATCGGCATCGCGGTCGCCCTCGCGCTCGGCTTCGGCTGCGTCCTCGAGTTCGGCTCCCAGGAGCTGACGTTCCAGGCGCAGGAGGCGCTCGGCGGCTCCCTGTCGATCCTCGCGGTGGGCCTGGTGACGTGGATGGTCTTCTGGATGCGGCGCACGGCCCGGCATCTGCGGTCCGAACTGCACGGCAAGCTGGACGCGGCCCTGGCGATGGGCACGGGCGCGCTGGTCGCCACCGCGTTCCTCGCCGTGGGCCGCGAGGGGCTGGAGACCGCGCTGTTCGTGTGGGCGTCGGTGCACGCGGCGAGCGACGGCACCCCGCGCCCCCTCGTCGGCGTCGCCCTGGGCCTCGCGACGGCCGTCTTCCTGGGCTGGCTGTTCTACCGCGGCGCCCTGAGGATCAACCTGGCGAAGTTCTTCACCTGGACCGGCGGCCTGCTGGTCGTCGTCGCCGCGGGCGTGCTCGCCTACGGCTTCCACGACCTGCAGGAGGCCGGCTGGATCCCGGGCCTGACGAGCCTCGCCTTCGACATCAGCGGCACCGTTCCGCCGGACAGCTGGTACGGCACGCTGCTGAAGGGCGTGTTCAACTTCCAGCCCGATCCGACGGTCCTTCAGGTCACGGTGTGGCTGCTGTACTTGGTCCCGACGCTCGCGCTTTTCCTGTCCCCGGTAGGGTTCGCCTCCGGAAAGGGGAAGGTGAAGGTCACTGATGAGCAGGGAGCGCGGGGATCGCAGCCCTCGAACGCTGCGTAGTCCAGGCCGGTTCGCCCTGGCAACGGCGGCGGTGACGGTTCTGTCCATGACGGCGAGCGGCTGCGTCGTGGTGCACGGCGAGCGGGAGGTCGTACCGACGGCGACACGCGCCGAGGCGGCCCGCGCGCTGAAGGACTTCCTCACCGCCTACAACAAGGCGGACAAGACGTACGACCGGTCCCAGGACGCCGGCCGGGTCACCGGTGCGCTCGGCGCCATCGACGGCGGCAAACTGGAGGCCGGCCACCGGACCAACCCGGGCGGCAACCCCGCCCATGTGCCGCTGAAGCTGACCGACGCCAGGTTCGTCATCCCCGCGAAGGCCGGCTGGCCGCGCTGGTTCGTCGCCGACACCCGCGCCAACAAGGGCAGCGCGGACGCCCATTGGCTGCTCGTGTTCACCCGCTCCGACGCGAGCAAGGTGTGGGCGGTGTCGTATCTGACGATCCTCGCGCCCGGCGACGTGCCCGCGTTCAAGACGGACAAGGACGGCTGGGCCGAGCCCGTGCCCGCGGACGATCCGGCGCTCGCCGTCCAGCCCCGGAAGCTCAGCACCGCCTACGCGACCTACCTGCAGAGCGGCGGGGACGCGTTCGCGCCGGGCCCGCACACCTCGCAGTGGCGGGCCACCCGGCTGGAGAACGCGACCAAGCCGGGACTGGCCCGGCAGTACATCGACGAGTCGCTGACCAACGGCGACTACGCCCCGGTGGGGTTGCGCACCACGGACGGCGGCGCGCTGGTGTTCTTCGCCACACACCACTACGAGAAACAGACGGCCGCGCAGGGCGTGAACATCAACCTCACCGACCCGAACACCAAGGCGCTGCTGACCGGGGAGGTCAAGCAGTCCCTGACCCTGGAGTACGTATCGAACCAGGCGGTGCTGGACCCGGTGAAGGGCCGCGTGAAGTTCGTGAGCCGGGTGGAGGGGCTGACGGGGGCCAAGGGGGAGTGACGTCGGTGACGGCGGTCGCAGCCGGGGCTCAGCCCCGGTGCGGCCAGCCCGCCAACTCGCTCTCGCTCCCGGCGTACCGCGCGCACGCGTCGGTGAGCACCTCGAGCAGGCTCAGGGGATCCGGCAGCGCGTGCTCGGGACCCCGGACCCACTCGACCGTCAGGTCCCCCGGCAACCGCGCCGGGGGCACCAGCACATACGACCCCCGGCAGTGCCACCGCAGCCCCGGGTGCTCGTCCATGGTCTCGGGGTGGCAGTCCAGTTCGCACGGCCACCACTCGTCCTCGTCCTCGGGCGTGCCGCGGGTCAGCGTGAAGAACAGCATGCGGCCGTCCCCGGTGGTGGCGACGGGGCCCACCTCGACACCGGAGGCGAGCAGCCGGTCCAGGGCCTCCTCGCCGGCCTCGCGCGGGACGTCGAGCACGTCGTGCACCATCCCGGTGGCGGTGATGAAGTTGGCCCGCGGCTCGTGCCGGGCCCATCGCTCGATCTGCGCCCGGTCGGTGGTGGACTGCGTCTGCCAGGCGAAGGAGACGGGGTGCCGGGCGGGCGTGGGACAGCCGACGCGGTCGCAGGAACAGCGGTAGCCGACGGGGTGCGCGGCGGGGGCGAGGGGCAACCCGGCCGCGGCGGCAGCCAGCAGCATCGCCTCACGGCCGCCGTCGCCGGCGTCCTCCTCGAGACGGGCGGGACGTCGTCCGCGCAGCCACTGGGAGATCCTGCCCTGCACGCTCGCGCGGCGGCCGAAGTCTGCGCTCATCTATCCCCTCGCCTCGCTGCTGTGGTCCCGACAGCATGCCCTATGGTCCCACCATCCTGCGCGACGGGTGACCGGAGCTGCCCACCGGGGTGGGCCCGGGGCAACCGGGCGATCCCAACTCAGGGCCGCCATCAGGGGATATCGCGGGATTTCATCCGGTCTGTCCGCCGGCATCACCGGAAGGCGGAGGCCAGGCATCGCCCCAATCCGCGTCGCGGGCGGCCCTGTAGAGCGGTCCGTGGCGTTTGGTGACCGTGGCGCGGTGCAGGGACTCGTCCGGGCCGCACAGGTCGAGGAGCACCTGGCCCTTGCGGATCTGCGGGCGCCGGACCACGCGGGAGGCGGCGGGGAGCACCGGGAATCGGCTCGCGGCGACGTAGCTGAACTTCTCGTCCTCGTACGGCAGCGAGCCGCCCTTGACCTGGCGGTGCAGTGAGGAACGGCTGACCCTGGCCGAGAAGTGGCACCAGTCCTCGCCGGGGACGATGGGGCAGGCGGCGCTGTGCGGGCAGGGCGCGGCGACGTGGAAGCCGGCGCGGATCAGTCGGTCGCGCGCGTCGATGACGCGGCTGTAGCCGTCGGGGGTGCCGGGTTCGACGATCACGACGGCCTGGGCGGCGGCGGCCGCGGTGTCCACGACGGCGGCGCGGTCGGCTTCGGTGAGCTCGCCGAGGACGTAGGAGACCGTGACGAGATCGGCGCTCTCTATGGTGAGCGCCGCTCCGATACGAGAGCGGCGCCACTCGGCGACCTTGAGCGCCGGGTTGGCCTCGGCGATCTCCCGGCCGAGCGCCAGCGCGGGCTCGGCCCAGTCGAGCACGGCGACCGGACGCTCCCCGCCCCAGGTGGCGCTCACGGCCCAGGTGGCGGCGCCGGTCCCACCGCCGATGTCCACATGGCTCGCCGGCGTCCAGCCGGGGGCGGCGGCCGCGAAGGCGTCGAGCGCCGCGCACACCGCCTCGAACGTGGCGGGCATCCGGTACGCGGCGTAGGCGACCACGTCGGAGCGGTCGCGCAGCACGGGCGCGTCGGTCGGGGTCCGCCCCCGGTAGTTGGCGATCAGCCGTTCCACGGCCTGACCGGCCTGCCGTGACGGAAGCCCGTCGAGCAGCCGGGACAGGGCGGCACGGAGAGCGTCGGCTGGGGAGTCGGGGGCGTTCACGTGGCGATTCTAGGGCGGTGAGCGGTGCTCGCTTCGAAGAGCGGTACTCATTCACGAGAGCGGCGATCCGCTGACGGCTTCCGCCGGACGACGGAGACCCCGGGCCCTCCGAGTACTGACCGCCGAGACGGCCGCCGCCTCAGATGCGCCCATGGCAGAGGCGTACAGTGCGCTGGCCCTGTTCGATCTCCAGGGAGAGCCCCCAGAAGGGACCTACGTGAACAGACGCCTCATACGACTGCTGGTGGCTGCGGGGAGCACGGCGCTGGTGGCGGTGCCGCTCACCGCACCCGCGCAGGCCGCCACCACGTCGGCGAGCGCTTGCCCGTCCGGCTACCTGTGCGGATGGACCGGTACGAGCGAGACGGGCTCCATGATGAAGACCCGCTCCGACATGCCCACGATGGGCACGTGGGACAACAGGATCCGCTCCTACTGGAACCGCACGTCCAGCATTTCCTGCCTCTACACCGACCCGAACTACGGCGGCACCTACTTCGCCGACCCACCGGACAACGGCTACACGGACTCCGACTCGAGCCTCGACAAGGCGATCAGCTCCATCAAGATCGTGCCCAACGAGCGGGAGTGCAGCAGTCCGCCCTACGCCGGGTGGTACGCGGAGCCCGCCCAGAGCGCCGCCGGATTCGGTGACCTGAACGGTGACGGCCGCGCGGACCTGCTCTCCCGGGACCGAAGCGGCCGGCTCTGGTTCGTCTCCGGCACCGGGGACGGCACGTTGATCGGCGGCGGCTGGAACTCCATGACCGCCCTGACCCGGCACGGCGACCTCACCGGCGACGGCACCGAAGACCTGGTCGCCCGCGACTCCTCCGGCGAGCTGTGGGTCTACCCGGGCACCGGCCGGGGCGGGTTCGGCACACGCAAGGACCTCGGCGGGGGCTGGAAGTCGATGGCCACCATCACCGCCACCGGTGACCTGAACGGCGACGGACGCGGCGACCTGCTGGCCCGTGACTCCGCCGGCACCCTGTGGCTGTACGCCGGCACCGGCCACGGCACCTTCGCCGCCCGCACATCCCTGGGCGGCGGCTGGAAGTCCATGAACGCCCTGACCGCACCGGGCGACCTCAACGGCGATCGCCACGGCGACCTCCTCGCCCGTGACACCTCGGGCAACCTGTGGCTGTACCCCGGCAACGGACACGGCTCCTTCGGCGCCCGGAAGCTCATCGGCGGCGGCTGGGGCCAGATGTCCACCTTCCTCGGCGTAGGCGACGTCGACGGTGACGGCCGCAACGACCTGGTCGCCGCCACTCAGGACGGTTACCGGAACCCCGACGCCTCGGTGACGGCGGACGAGCTACGGGTCTACGCGGGCAACGGCAACGGATCCTTCGCCAAGTACCAGGTGTGGAACCGCAACTGGTACGACCTCAACGGCGGCTTCTGAGCACGCCCCTCCAGGGAGGAACGGCCCTGGAGGGGCGACGCAGAGCAGTGGCCCTGCGTCGCCCCTGCCCCCGGAGAGCGCCGCTCACGCCCGCACCGCCCGGGCCAGCCGGTCCGCCGCCCGTGCCCGTGGGCCGTTGTCCGGGGTGCGGCGGCGCGGGTGGACGGTGTTCGCCAGGAGGACCAGGAAGGTGTCCGTCGCCGGGTCCAGGACCAGTGATGTGCCCGTGAAGCCGGTGTGGCCCGCCGCGCCCCGGCCCGCCAGCTCGCCCATGAACCACGGCTGGTCCACCGCGAAGCCCAGGCCCGGCGGGGTCAGCATCAGCTCGACGAAGTCGGGGCCCAGGATGCGTGCCGTCCCGTAGGAGCCGCCGGCCAGCAGTGTGCGGCAGAAGACCGCCAGGTCCCGCCCCGTCGAGAACAGGCCCGCGTGCCCGGCCACTCCGCCGAGCGCCCACGCGTTCTCGTCGTGGACGCGGCCCCGCACCATCCCCCGGTCCGCCTTGGCCCACGGCCGCCGCTGGTCCTCCGTGGCCGCCGCGTCCGGGCACGGCCCGAAACCCGTCGCCGTCATCCCCAGCGGCCGGGTGATCCCGTCGCGCACGAGCGCGTCGAGGGTGCGGCCGGTGACGCGTTCCAGGACGTACTGCAGCAGCAGGAGGTTGAGGTCCGAGTAGCAGTACGTGCCGGGCGCACCCACCGGTGCCTCCGCGCGCAGCAGCGCCAGCCGCTCCTCGTGCGACGCGCAGTCGTACAACGGGAGTTCGGGCCGCAGCCCGGAGGTGTGGGTGAGCAGGTGCCGTACGGTGATCCCCGCGTCCGCCGCCGCCCGGAACTCCGGCAGGTACGCCCCCACGCGCGCGTCGATGCCGAGCGTGCCCCGCTCCAGTTGCTGCACCGCGGCGACCGCCGTGAACAGCTTGGTCAGGGAGGCCAGATCGAAGGGCGTGTCCACGGTCATCGGCACCCGCTCCTGCCGCGGCAGCTCCACGCCCCGGTCGGCCCGGGCGTCGTAGGCGGCGTAGCGGACCGCCCAGCCCGCCGCGTGCTCCACGGCGATCACCGGTCCGCGCCCGGCGACCACCACGGCGCCGGCCGCCCAGGGGCGCTCCCCGGTGACGGCGGCGTGGACCTCGCGTACGAGAAGACGCAGGTGCTCCGCGTCGAGCCCGGCCTTCTCCGGGGTGTCGACGCGCAGTCTCGGTGCGCTCAGCTCTCTGCTCCCAAGTTCTCGGCCGCGTTCGAGCGAAGGGTGTTCCCGCCCTCCGCGCCCGCGCGTGCGTTCCAGGGACGGCACAGTGCCACGAAGCAGGCGACCGCCACCAGGGCCGCCGCCAGTTGGACGACGGCCATCGGGACGGCGGTGTGCTCGCCGGCGACCCCGACGAGCGGCGAGGCGACCGCGCCGATGAGGAACGAGGTGGTGCCGAGGAGCGCGGACGCGGATCCGGCGTTGTGCCGGGTGCGCATCAGGGCGAGCGCCTGGGTGTTGGGCAGGGTGATGCCCATCGCGGACATCAGCACGAACAGGGTGGCGGCGACCGGTGCGAGACCGACGTCGCCGAGGGCGCCCGTCGCCATCAGCAGCAGTGCGGTCGCGGCGAGGGTGACGACCGTGAGGCCGACTGCGAGGACCTTGTCGAGGCTGACCCGGCCGACCAGGATCTTGCCGTTGACCTGCCCGGCGACGACCAGGCCGACCGAGTTGAGGCCGAACAGCAGGCTGAAGGTCTGGGGGGAGGCGCCGTAGATCTCCTGGATCACGAACGGGGACGCGGAGACGTACGCGAACAGCGCGGCGAAGGCGAAGCCGCCCGCGATGGTGTAGCCGGTGAAGACGCGGTCGGCCAGCAGCGTCCGCATGGAGCGCAGGGCGGCGGCCACTCCCCCGCCGTGCCGGTCGGCCGGCTCGAGCGTCTCGGGCAGGCGCACCCACACCAGCGCGGTGAGCGCGATCCCGACGAACGTGAGGACCACGAACACGCCCCGCCAGTCCGTGACGCGCAGGATCTGGCCGCCGATGAGCGGCGCGACGATCGGCGCCACCCCGGAGATCAGCATGAGGGTGGAGAAGAAGCGGGCCATGGCCATGCCGTCGTACAGGTCGCGGACGACGGCCCGGGCGATGACGATCCCGGCCGCGCCCGCGAGCCCCTGCACCAGCCGGAACGCGACCAGCGCCTCCACCGAGGGGGCCAGGGCGCACAGCATGGTGGCGAGGACGTACACGGCGAGGCCCGTGAGCAGCGGGCGGCGACGCCCCCACTTGTCGCTCATGGGGCCGACCAGGAGCTGGCCGAGCGCCATGCCCGCGAGGCAGCCGGTGAGGGTGAGCTGCACGGTCGCGGCCGGCGCGTGCAGGGACCTGGTGACCTCCGGCAGGGACGGGAGGTACATGTCCATGGCGAGCGGAGGCGTGGCGGTGAGGGCGCCGAGCAGGAAGGTGACCAGCAGACCGGTGCGGCGCAGGGCGGCCCGGGTGTGCGGTGCGGCGCCGGGCGCTGCGGCCTCCGGATCGGCTATGTGGCTGTGCGGCTGCTTCCGGTCGTGCGTGGTTCGGCCACGCTCGGGCATGTGCTCCTCCTCGTCGTACGTGCGCCCCTTATGTTCTCAGCTTCCACGGGCCGGACGAGGCGGTGTACCGAGGGGCGGACACGCCCACGTGGAGTCCTCGGGGCGAACGGGGAGGTGGCGGTCGAGCCCGTGCTGGACGTGGTCGACGTGGCGCGCACCGTGCGGCCCATGACGGAGCTGCCGCTGGAGGCGAACGTGCAGTTCGCGACCGTGCCGGTGCCGCCGACGGCGGCGGCGATGCCGGACGCGGGCCGCGGCGGACGGATCCGGCGCCTCGGGCGCCTTTTTGTCGACAACTCAACTTCCACAAACGGAATTGAAGACTCCGCACCATCCGCGCACATGACGGGCTTACGCTGAACCCGCCTACACCGGAGCTTCACATTTGGAGCACCGGTATTCCACAGGCCACACCAGGGGGGGTGGCAGCCGTTCCGTGGTCCGGAAGGGGGTGGACCTCGCGTGGGACCGCGGGGTACGCGCCGGACCGCGGAACGGCTGCCCTTGCTTCGCCCCGCCTCAACTCCGGTGGCGGCCGTCCTCGGCGGCGGCTTTGCGCCGCCCTCGCCCGCGCAGCGCGTAGACCCCGCCGGCCAGCAGCGCCGCCGCTCCCCCGGCCCCGCCGATCAGCCCCCACGGTGGACCGCCGTGCGACGCGCCGGCCGCCCCACGGGACGCCTGCCGCCCGGGCGCGGGCGTCGCCCTCGCCCCGCCCTCGCTGACCGGCTCCACCAGGGTGCCCACGGGCCGGACCTTCCCGGCGTGCGCGAAGCCCCAGTCGAGCAGGGAGGCGGTCTCCTGGTAGACGCCGTTGCCGCCGGGCTCGGGGTGCATGACGGTCACGAGGAGGGTGCGTCCGCCGCGCGTGGCGGCGCCGGTGAAGGTGTTGCCCGCGTTGCTGGTGTACCCGTTCTTGACGCCGATGAGGCCCTTGTACGTGCCAAGACCCCAGGCACCGGTCAGCAGGCGGTCGGTGTTCTGCATCTGGAAGGTCTTCTTCCCGCCCGCCGGGAAGTTCGCGATCCGGGTCGAGCAGTAGCCGCGGAAGTCCGCGTTCCTGAGGCCGTCGCGGGCGAACAGCGTGAGGTCGTACGCGGAGGAGAGCTGCCCGGGGTGGTCGAAGCCGTCGGGACTGGCCACATGGGTGTCGAGGGCCTGCAGATCGTCCGCCTTGGCCTGCATCTCGGCGATGGTCTTCGCGATCCCGCCGTTCATGTGGCTGAGGACGTGGACGGCGTCGTTGCCGGAGCGCAGGAAGACGCCGAGCCACAACTGCTCGACGGTGTACGTGATCCCGGGCTTGATGCCGACGAGGCTGGACCCGGCGGGGATGTCCGCGAGGTCGGCGTCGGTCACCGTGTACGTCCGGGTCCGCTCGAACTTCTTCAGCACGGTGTCCGCGAACAGCATCTTCAGCGTGGAGGCGGGGGCGAGCCGCCGGTGCGCGTCGCACGCGGCGAGCACCTCGCCGCTGTCGTGGTCGGCGACGAGCCAGGAGCGGGCGGTGAGCTTCTTCGGCAGCGCGGCGGCGCCCTGCACCTGGACACCGGCCAGGCCCAGTCGTTCGCCGCCGATGGCCGGGACCTCGGACGCGGACGCGGGCGCGGGTGCCGCCAGGGCCAGCGGCGCGGCGGCGGCCAGCCCGAGCAGGGCCCGCCGGGACAGCCGCGCCTCGTGCGGGGACAGCCGTCCGTCGTGCGGGGACCGCGCGCCGTACCGGGACCGCGCGTCGGGCGGGGAAAGCGGAGAGGAGAAATGCACCCCGGGACGGTACAGAGCGAATCCCCGCCGACACACGGCAGACTGATAAAGGAACAGCAAAGTCCGGGTCATGTCCGGGAAACTCCGTGACGCAGGACACATCGCTCACCAGGAGTTTCCCGGAATCACACCGTCAACGTCCCAGGAATGCGCCGTCTTACGGAAATGTGGCCCCGGGCGCCCTTCCCGCCCCTCACGCATTTCTTACCCAGAACGGCTGAAAGGCCTCCCCCGCCCCTGTGAACGCACCCCGGTGAGCGGCCGTCAGAGGGCGCTCACCTCCCGAGGATCCGGTCCACCTCGGCCAGTTGCGCGGCGGTGAGCGGCCCCTTCTCCAGGGCGCCCGCGTTCTCCTCGGCCTGGGCGACCGAACGGAAGCCCGGGATGGGCACGGTGAGCGGGCTGCGGGCCCAGATCCAGGCGAGGGCGCCCTGGGCGAGCGTACGGCCGCCGCTGGTGAGGACGTCCCGGAGCGCTTCGACGCGCCGCAGCCACTCGGCGTCGGCGCCCCCGCCCTCGGTGAAGCCCGGCAGCCACGCGGGCGGGGCGTTGCGGATGTCACCGGCCTCCAGGGCGCGCCCGGGGGTGTGCTTGCCGGTCAGCAGCCCCATGGCGAGCGGGCTGCGGTTGATGCTCGCGAGGTTCGACGCCTCGCACAGGGCGAGGAGTTCGGGCGCGTCCTGGAGGATGTTCAGACGGTGCTGGACGGCCGTGCAGTGCTCCCCCTCGGCGAACACGGCGGCGCGCGCGGGGTCGTCGGTGCTCCACGCGTAGGCGCGGATCAGCCCCTCCCGTACGAACTCCTCGCAGATGTCCCGGAGTTCGGCCGCGCGCTCGGGGTCCGCGTCGGAGAGGTGAAGCTGGTAGAGGTCGATGTGGTCGGTGTCCAGGCGGCGCAGGGAGGCGGTCAGTGCGCGGCGGGCGTACGCCGGTGAGTCGTCGCTGCCGGTGAGCAGCTTGCGTTCCTCGTCGATGAGGTTGCCCCACTTGGTGGCGATGACGACGTCGTCGCGCCGTTTGCCGAGGGCGCGCGCGAGGATCCGCTCGCTGTGGCCGGTGCCGTAGGCGTCGGCCGTGTCGAAGAAGGTGACACCGAGGTCGAGGGCGCGCCGTATCGCCCGTACGGACTCCTCGTCGTCGACCTTCCCCCAGCCCAGGGGCTGTCCGTCGGGGGACGCCCACTCACCGCCGATGGCCCAGCAGCCGAAGCCGAGGGCGCTGACCCGGATACCGCTTCTTCCCAGTGTCCTGACGTGCTCCAAGCTCTCCATGCCGAGGACCGTAGGAGTTGGAGTGCACACGAGGGCAAGCCCTTTCGCGGAGGCCGCCCGCGCCTCGCGTCAGGACCGGCCCCGCCGTGCGCCCACCCGAACGGCGTCGTGAACAGGTCGGCCGGTGTGAGGGGTGGGACGGTGGGAACGCGGAGGGGACTGTTCCTGTTGCCTGCCAGGGGAGTGACCGTGACCTGTTTCGACCGACGTGACGTGGGGCTGCTGCTGCTCAGGCTGGGCACGGGCGCGGTGCTGGCGGCGCACGGCGCGCAGAAGCTGTTCGGCTGGTTCGGCGGGGGCGGGCTCCAGGGCACCGGGCAGTGGATGGAGTCCGTGGGCTATCGGCCGGGCAAGCAGAACGCGCTGGCCTCGGGACTGGTGGAGGCGGGCGGCGGCACCCTGCTGGCGCTGGGCCTCGCCACCCCGGCGGCGGGCGCCGCGGTGGCCGGCGGGATGGCGGGCGCCGCGGCCGTGCACGCCCCGCAGGGGTTCTTCGCCCAGAGCGGCGGTCTGGAGTACCCGGTGTCCCTCGGCCTGACGGCGGCGAGCCTGGCGGTCACGGGACCGGGCCGGCTCTCCGTGGACGCGCTGTCCGGTCACGCCTTCAACCGGGACTGGATGGTTCCGGCGGCGTTCGCGGCGACGGCGGCGGGGGCGGCGCTGGTGATCGGGGCGCGGGCCAAGCGACTGCGGCAGAAGACGGAGGGCGAGCAGGAGGCGCTGTTCGAGGAGTAGCGCTCCCAGGCGTGGCGCTCGGAGGAGTGGCGCTCCGAGGGGTGGCGCTCGGAGGAGTGGCGCTTGGAGGGGTGGCGCTCCGAGGACGGCCGCAGCATGGCAGTCTGCGGGCATGACCGAACAGGTGACGTCCGCGGACCTCTGGCAGTCGGATTTCTGGGAGTCGATCGACCGGCTGCACGCGTGGCTGGACGCGAACCGTGCGCACGACGGCACGCAGGAGTTGCTGCTGCGCGTGCTGAAGCTGTCGGAGGAGGTCGGCGAGGTCGCACAGGCGGTGATCGGCGCGACGGGCCAGAACCCGCGCAAGGGCACCTCGCACAGTTGGGAGGACGTGCAGGCGGAGCTGTGCGACGTGGTGATCACGGCGCTGGTGGCACTGCGCACGCTGAACCCTCGGGCGCGCGAGGTGTTCATGGCGCATCTGGAGGGGGTCAGGGCGCGCTCGCTGGGCTCATGATCCGGGCGTTCGTTCGAGCACCCGCCCGGGCGTTTCGTCCGGGCGCTCCTCAGGGCATTCCTCCGGGCGCTCCTCAGGGCATTCCTCCGGGCGTTCGTCCGGGCGCTCCACCGAGTGAGAATGTGTCAGACATGACGCGGCCTCGTACTGTGTCCGGGTGACCACCCCGGCCCTTCGCCCCCAGTCCCTCCTGCTCAGCTTCCTCGGCGACGAGGTGCTGGGCCGCGGGGTGTGCGTGTACACGGGGAGCGTCATCGAGGTGTTCCGTCGCGCCGGGGTCGGCGAGCAGGCCACCCGGTCCACCCTCACCCGCATGGTCGCCCGCGGCCTGCTGTCCCGCCGCCGCGAGGGGCGGCGGACGTACGTCGGCCTCACCGACCGCTCGGAGGCGATCCTGCGCGACGGGGAGCGGCGCATCTGGAAGGCGGGCGCGGTCAACCGGGACTGGGACGGCACCTGGACCATGCTCGGCTTCTCACTCCCGGAGTCCTGGCAGCGCCAGCGGCACGATCTGCGGTCGCAGCTCACCTGGGCGGGGTTCGGGGCCCTGTTCAGCGGGCTGTGGATCGCGCCCGGCGAGGTGGACGTCGCCGGGATCGTGGCCGAGCTGGGGCTCGCCGCGCACGTGAAGGTCTTCCGGGCCCGGGCGGACACCGGCACGGACATCGCCGGAATGATCGACGAGACCTGGGACCTGGAGGAACTGGCCGCCCGTTACCGGGAGTTCGAGGCGTCCTGGCGGCCGTTCGCGTCGGGCGGCGCGGACATCACCTCGGAGGACGCGCTGGCGCTGCGGCTGCGGCTGACCTCCGAGTGGTTGCAGGTGATCCGCAGCGACCCCCGGCTGCCCGTACAGCACCTGCCGGCGGACTGGCCCGCGGTCGGCGCCGAGGAGACGTTCCGCGCGGTCCACGCCCTGCTGGACGCACCGGCCAGGGACGCGGCGCGGCGGCTGATCGAGACGGTGCCGGCGGAGTAGCGCGCCTGCGGGCTCGTCGCGCCGGAACGGCTGAGTAACGCACATGCGGCTCGTCGCCCCGGGCGCCGCTTCGCGAAGTGATGTTGTGCACTCCATTGACGCCCGCAAGAAAACAGCCCTACATTCCCTGACGTTCAGTGCACTGAGCAATTGAGCGCAACCGAGCGATCGGGCACCGAGCGATCGAGCACCGCGCACTGAGCACTCAGCACCGAGCAACTAAGCAACTGAGCAATCGCACGGTCCCCGCTCCCGAGCCGTCAGACAGGAGCCGACGCATGCGCGCCGCCCGCCCTCGTCCCCGTACCCGACTCCGGATCGCCCTCGCCGCCCTGGCCACGGTGGCGTCCGCGACCCTGACCGCCGCCCTGCCCGCGCCGGCCGCGCAGGCGGACCCGGGGGCCACCCACCTCACCGGCACCCTCGCCGACGGCGCCACTTGGATCGCGGACGTCCCCGCCCGCTGGAACGGCACCCTGCTGCTGTTCAGCCACGGCTTCGGCCCGACCGTCGCCCAGGACGCCCCCTCCGACGCCGTACGCACCGAGCTGCTCGCCGAGGGCTATGCGATGGCCGGGTCGTCGTACGACCCCCATGGCTCGATGTGGGCCCTCAACAGCGCCGAACGCGACCAGTTCGCCACGCTCGGCGCGGTCACAGCGAAGATCGGCACACCGCGGCGCACGCTGTCCGTCGGCCAGTCCATGGGCGGGCTCGTCAACGCGCAGATCGCCCGCGACGGGGCCGGCCGCGTCGACGGCGCGCTCGGCCTGTGCGGCCTGGTGGCGGGCGCCACGGACCTGGACAACTACCAGCTCGACGCCGAGTACACCATCGCCCGCCTGCTCCTGCCCGGGCAGGACGTGGGTCTGGTCCGCTTCGGCTCCGCCGCCGACGCGGCCGCCACCGCCAAGAAGCTCACCGACGCCGTCACCGCCGCCCAGGCCACCCCGCAGGGCCGCGCCCGGATCGCGCTGGCCGCCGCCTTCCTGAACCTGCCGGCATGGGCGCCCGGCGAGACCGCCCCCGCGCCGACGGACTGGTCAGGGCAGGAGCAGCAGCAGTACGCGTGGTTCGCGCAGGGCATCCTCTCCTTCGTCGAGGGCGGCCGGTACGCCATCGAGCAGTCTGCCGGAGGCAACAACTCCTGGAACAAGGGCGTCGACTACGCCCGCCTGCTCGCCGGTTCCGAGCACGCCCCGCAGGTCCGCGCCCTGTACCGGGCGGCCGGCCTGGACCTGGGCGCCGACCTCACGTCCCTGACGGCGGGCGCCGCGATCACCGCCGACCCGGCCGCCGTACGCGCCGCGCAGCGCACCTCCTCCGCCGGTCAGAGCCTCGGCGTGCCGCTGCTGGACGTGCACACCGTCGCCGACAACCTGGTCCCGGTCCAGCAGGAACGGCGGTTCGGCGACCGGGTGCGCGCCGCCGGGGACGGGGCGCTGCTGCGGCAGGCCTACGTCCAGCGGCAGGGCCACTGCGCGTTCACCACGGCCGAGACGGTGGCCGCCCTGCACGCGCTGGAGCACCGCGTCGCCACCGGCCACTGGGACGACGCGGCGACCCCGGCCGCGCTCCAGCGGTCGGCGACCGCGCTGGGCCTGGACGGGGCGGCGTACATCCCGTACCGCCCGGCCCGCCTGACGGCCGGCCGCGACCGCCCGGCACACCCCACCCACCACTGACGCACCGCCGCACTCGCGGCCCGACCCTCGCGCCCCGCTCCCCGTGGCCCCGCGCCCCGGCACCTTGCACCACACCCACCACTGACGTTGGGACCCGCTCATGTCCGACACACCCGCTGCCGCGTCCGCTTCCTCTCCCCCGTCCACCACCTCCGCTTCCTCGTCCGCCTCCCTCCCGATCGGCACGCTCGTCGCCGGCTGTCTCGCCGTCTGCCTGGCCCAGATCGGCCTCGCGATGCCGGCCACGCTCAACGGCCTGTTCCAGGAGCACCTGCACCCCGTCGGCTCCCAGCTCACGTGGATCTCGGACGCGTTCCTCCTCCCCGTGGCCGTCCTCGAACTGTCCTTCGGCGTCCTCGGCGACCTCTTCGGCCGCAAACGGCTGCTGGTCGGCGGCGCGGCGCTGCTGTGCGCGGGTGAGGTCGTCGCCGCGAGCGCCTCCGGCATCCACCAGCTCTGGGTGGGCCAGGCGCTGGCCGGTCTGGGCGCCGCCGCGCTCTTCCCCACCTCGCTCGCCATGATCGCGGCCGGTACGCACACCGGCCCCCAGCGGGCCCGCGCCATCGCCGTATGGGCCTCCAGCCTCTCCGCGGGCGGCTTCCTCGCCCCGCTGCTCGGCGGCATCACCGGCACCTACGGCTCGTGGCGCTCGGCGTTCGTGGTGGTCGCGGTCCTGGCCGCGATCAGCGCGCTGGTGAGCCTCTGGCTCGCCACCGACTCCCGGGCCCCGGAGGGCCGCTCGCTCGACGTCGGCGGCCAGATCACCATCGGCGTCGGCCTCTTCGCACTGCTGTACGCCGTCATCCAGGGGCCGACGGACGGTTGGGGCTCGACCCCGGTGGTCGTGGCGTTCGTGATCGCGGCGGTCTTCGTGGGCCTGTTCGTCTACGCCGAGAGCCGAGCCCGCTCCCCGCTCCTGCGCCTGGACCTGTTCCGCAACCGCTCCTTCGCGATCGCCTCGGTCGTCGCGGTCGTGGGCATGTTCAGCTTCCTGGGCACGGCGTACGCGGCCAGCATCCGGCTCGGTCCGATCCAGCACCAGAGCCCGATGCGCACGGCGTTCGCGTTCCTGCTGCTCAACGCCATCACCCCGGTCCTCACCCCGCTGACCTCGCGGCTGCTGCACCGGCTGCCCGCCCGGGCGCTCCTCACCGCCGGCCTGGCGCTGATCGCGGCGGGCGACTTCCTCGCGGCGGGACTGGACGTGGGCGACGAGAACCTGACGTCCCTCATCCTGCCGCTGGGGCTGGTCGGCATCGGCTTCGCGTTCACGGTGTCGTCGATCACCGCGACGGCCGTCAACACGGTCCCGGTGCCGCTCGCGGGCATGGCGAGCGCGGCCACCAACCTGCTGCGCGACTTCGGCTTCACGCTGGGCCCGGCCGTCATCGGCGCGGTGGCGCTGAGCCAGGCCGCGACCCGGGTGACCTCCTCGCTGACCGCCTCGTCCTCGCTGAGCGCGGAGTCCAAGGCGGCGGCACACGAGGTGCTGAAGGAGGGCGGCCCGCTCGCCCTCAACTCGGTACCCCCCGCCTCCCCGCCCGGCGCGGCCCGCTCCTACGCCCTGGACGCGCTCGGCCACGGCTACTCGATCGGCTTCGTGGTGTGCGGCTCGGCCGCCCTGTTCTCGGCACTGCTGGTGGTGACGGCACTGCGGGGACGTACGGCGGAGGAGAACGCGGCGCAGCCGGACGACGGCGGAAAGGAGCGCGCCGTACTCGCCACGGGCTGAGGCGGGGCGAACCACCTCTCCGTGAGACCCCGGGGCTGCTCGGCACCCCGGGGTCTTGGCTCCGGCCGATTGAGCGCGGTCCAGACGGGCACACGATGGGCATGGTCGGCGACACGGACGACGACAGGTCGATGCGTCGGCAGGGCGCGAGCGGCCACCGGACGGTGCCGCACACCGCCGATGTGCGCATCGAGGCCTGGGGAGTGAGCCGGGAGAGCTGCCTGGCGGAGGCGGCGTCCGGTCTTGTGGACTGCTTCGCGGACCTGTCCACGGCACGACCCACCGCCGTGGAGCGCGTACGGCTGGCCGAGAACGACGACGACGATCTGCTGGCCGCGCTGCTGGAGGAGGTCGTCTACCGGCTGGAGGTCCACGGCCAGGTGCCCGTGGACGTGGAGGCCGAGTCCGACGACGAGGGGCTGGAGGTGCGGCTGACGGTCACCGGACTGTCGGACGTGGAGATCACCGGCGCCGTACCGAAGGGCGTGTCGTGGCACGGCCTGCACATGGGCCCGGACCCGTACGGCTGGTCGTGCACGGCGATCGTGGACGTGTGAGACAGACGTACGTGCAGGTAGGGGCCGGGGCCGACTGAGACAGATGCGCAGCAGAGTCGGGGCCGGCCGAGACAAACGCACGACAGGGACCGGGCCGGCTGAGACAAACGCACAGCAGGAGCCGGGTCAGCCTTTGACGACCCCGAGCGGCACCAGACGGGCCACGATCCGGCACAGTCCGGCACTCTCACTCGCCGCCACGACCTCCCCGACGTCCTTGTACGCCTCCGGAGCCTCTTCGGCGAGCCCGCGCCAGGAGAGCGGCCGAGCCGCGATGCCGTCCCGCTCGAGCCTGGCCCGCAGCTCCCTCCCAGTGATCGTGCGGGCGGCCTGGTGCCGGCTCATCCTGCGCCCCGCACCGTGGCAGGTGGAGAAGAAGGCACCTCCCCCGGCCACCCCGGCCAGGACGTAAGAGGCAGTGCCCATGGTCCCGGGAATGAGCACGGGCTGTCCCTGAGGGCGGAGGTCCTCGGGAAGATCGGGGTCGCCGGGCGGAAACGCCCGAGTGGCCCCCTTGCGGTGCACGCACAACCGACGCCGCCGCCCGCCCACCTCATGGGTCTCGAGCTTGGCGAGGTTGTGCGACACGTCGTACACGAGGGACAGCCGGACGTTCGCGGCGCGACGGAAGACCCGACGAGCGGCTTCGGTGAGGAGCTGACGGTTGGCGCGCCCGTAGTTGGCGGCGGCGGCCATCGCCCCCAGATACGCCCGCCCCTCCGGCGAGTCCACCGGAGTGCAGGCAAGCTGCCGGTCGGGCACGGAGATGCCGTACCGCGCCATGGCCCGGTCCATCGCCCGCACGTGATCGGTACAGATCTGGTGCCCGAGCCCGCGCGACCCGCAGTGGATCATCACGGTGACCTGCCCGAGGGCGATCCCGAAGGCGCCCGCAGCCGCCTGGTCGTACACCTCGGCGACCTGCTGCACCTCAAGGAAGTGATTGGCCGACCCGAGACTCCCCACCTGCCCGAGCCCCCGCTCCCGGGCCCGCCCGCCGACCTGCCCGACATCGGCGTCGAGTACCGCTCCCCGGTCCTCGCACCGGACAAGATCCCGTTCCTCCCCGTGCCCCTGCTCCACGGCATAACGGGCCCCGCCCTCCAGCACCCGCTCCAGCTCCCCACCGCTGAGCCGCCACACACCACCGGGCCCGGCACCGCGCGGAACGGCCCGGTCGAGCCCGTCCATGACCGCGTCGAGGGCGCCCCTGAGCCCCTCCCGATCGCAATCAGCAGCCAGCAGCCGCACCCCACAGGAGATGTCGAACCCCACCCCACCCGGCGACACCACACCCCCGTCGCCGACGTCGGTCGCCGCGACACCACCGATGGGAAACCCGTAACCCCAGTGGATGTCGGGCATGGCGTACGAGGCGCCGACGATCCCGGGCAACGTCGCCACATTGACGACCTGCTCCAGAGCCTGCTCGGCATCACGCAGCAGCCCCCGGGAGGCGAAGACGACACCCGGGACGCGCATGTCACCATGCCGTTCGATGCGGAAGCGGTGGGGGGCTTCTTCGAGGAGGTCCATGGTGGTCTCCTACGAGGTGCGGTGCGGACGCCCGCTTCTCACATTCCGGGTACCCGGACCACGACCGCCTGTGCGTCCTGCCGGCTCCGGCTCACTGCGTGACGGGTCAGCGTTCGACGGCGAACCGTACGAAGGCAGCCCACTCGGAACGCGGGAACCTCAGTTGGGCGCGGGCGGGGACCTTGGAGTCGCGGACGTGCACGGTGGTGGGCGTTGCGGCGGCCTCCAGGCATTCGCCGCCTTCGCCACCGCTGTAACTGCTCTTGAACCAGGCGAGTTCGGGCGAGGTGGTGTCAGTACTCATCGCTCTCCCAACAGTTTGACCATCAGGGCAAGGGACTCGCCTGGCGTGAGAGCCTGCCCACGGATGGCTCCATACCGTGCGGCCAGCATACGCACTTCTTCCGGGTCAGTGATCAAATGGCTGGCACCTTGCACCTCCAGGTAGCCGACCTGCGGCTTTCCCTTGGGCGTCAGGAGAACGAAAGGTCCGTCCACGCCGGGGTTCTCGTCGCAGCCCAACGGCAGAACCTGCAACGTGGTGCTGCGCAACCGCCCGACGTTCACCAGGTGCCGTAGCTGCTCCTGCTGGACCTTCGTCCCGCCAATCTCACGTCGCAGAACAGCCTCGTCGATGACTGCCGTGACGATGGGTGGCGGCCAGTGAGTAAGGATCTCTTGGCGAGCCATCCGAGCGGCCACACGCTGCTCGATGGTCTCCTCAGCCCATAGCGGCTGTCGCACACTGAATGTGACTCGCGCGTAGTCCTCTGTCTGCAGCAGACCCGGCACCGTGACCATGCTGAAGAAGTTGATCTCAACCGCGCTCGACTCCAACCGCGCATAATCCCTGAACCACGCCGGATGGCGAACCCTCGCCTTCGCCTTGGCCCTCTCAACATCCTCGATCGTGGCCCTCAACAACCCCCCGGCCCCGAGAAGTTCATCCGCCGCCTCCAGGAACTCCCGCTGCGGCGTACGCCTCCCCCTCTCCAGCGACGAGACCAGGTCCTCGCTGTACCCGAGCCGGTCCCCCAACTCCTTCTGCGTGAGCCCGGCCCGCTCCCGGAGCAACTTGACCTGCTTGCCGACGGCCCGCATCAGGTCACCGCTGAGCTCGCCCTCGTCGTACGGCTCCTGCGCCTCCGACACCGCCTACCCCCCTCACAGGTCACGGCCGACACCGGTACCGAACACGGTCCGCACCGGTACACACACCCTCCGTACCGAAGGATTCCCTGGTCAGGCTAGAGCGCCCCGGCCACGCTCGGTGACATGAAGTCAGAGATCTCCACCCGGCGCTTCACCCAGCTCCTCAGCGCCACGCCCCGAGGCGCCCGCCTGGCCCGTCTGCTGACAGTGCAGCAACTCACCCAATGGGGATGGCCACCCTCCTGCACGGCCATTGACTCCGCCGCCCTGGTGGTAGCCGAACTGTCAGCGAACGCGGTCACGCACGGCCGAGTGACCGGCCGCTGTTTCCGCCTGACGCTCCGCCTCGACGCCCCGGACCCGGACACCCTCCGAATCGAGGTCACGGACCCCCGAGGCGACCGCCCGGCCCTACCGAGCACGACCGCCTTCTGCGACCCGACCGCCGATTCCGGCCGCGGCCTGCTCCTCGTGGAAGCCCTCGCGACCCGCTGGGGCAGCGCCCCGTACCCGCCCTCGGGCAAGACCGTCTGGGCATGCCTCCCACTCCCCTAACGGCGAATGCGTGACAGTCCGTTCACACTCGGACACGGGCACGCTGTTCCGGCGGGTGGATCCGCCGACGGAGGTCATACGTCCGCAGGACGGCGGCCTGCTCCGGTTGGAGGCCGACGCGCTCAGCGCGGCAGATTGACGGCTACAGCCTCGCTCTCGCGCCTGGGGCCCGCCCTCACAGGCTGGAGGGAGGGCCTCCGACGCAGGTCAGAGGCCCTTTCTCAGGCAAAGCCGCAGGAGCGGCAGACGAGTCGGGCTGTACGCCGGGTTCTGTTCCCCGGGCTCCTCGCGGAGCCTGGGGCGACGGCCATCCATCTAGGGCCGGCGTTGCCGCCGGTCTCGTGCGGTCTACCCGCGGACTCGGGCGGGCAGCCCTCGAGCGTCCGCGCAGAGCGCCTTTCACAGCGCTCCTTTTGACCTTGCTCCGGGTGGGGTTTACCTAGCTGCCCAGGTCGCCCTGGGCACTGGTGGTCTCTTACACCACCGTTTCACCCTTACCGAGGACCGAGGTCCCCGGCGGTTTGCTTTCTGTGGCACTGTCCCGCGGGTCACCCCGGGTGGCCGTTAGCCACCACCCTGCCCTGTGGAGCCCGGACGTTCCTCGGGGAGCGCCCCCGTCAGGGGGACTCCACGCGGCCGTCCGCCCGGCTCGTCTGCCGTGTGGACCATGGTACCCGGCGCGGCTCCCCCTCCGGTGCCGGTGCCGGTGCCACGGTCGGGCCCGCCGTCGCGAGCACCGAGCCTGCCAGGATCAGCGCGAAGGCGATCATGATGCCTGCCGTCAGGGGCTCGTCCAGCAGGGCCGCGCCCGCCGCCACCGCGATCGCCGGGTTGACGTACGTGATCACCGTCGCGCGGGTGGGGCCTGCCTCCTTGATCAGTTCCAGGAAGGCCACGAAGGCGACCGCCGTGCAGATGACGCCCAGGCCGGCCAGCGCGGCCAGGACCTGGGCCGAGGGGACCGTGGTCGGCCACGCGGCCGCCGCCGCGGGGGCGTAGACCAGGGCCGCCAGCGTCAGGCAGGGTGCCGTGAGCTGGAGGGACGGGACGTCCTTCAGGTGCCGGGCGGCTATCAGCGGGGCGGTCGCGTAGCCGAGGACCGTCAGCAGTACCTCGGCCAGGGAGCGGGCGTCGCCGCCGGTCAGGTGGGGTGCGGTGAGGACGCCGACGCCGGCCAGGCCCACCGCCAGGCCCGCCAGCCGTCGTAGGCCCAGTCGTTCCGTGTCGCCGAACAGCCGGGCCGCGACCACGCCCACGATCGGGACGCCCGCGATCAGCAGGCCCGCCGTGGAGCTGGACAGGTGCCGTTCGGCGTCGGTGAGCGTGAGCCAGGGGCCCATGATCTCGATGCACGCGAAGGCCAGCATGGGGCGCCAGTGGGTCCGCAGGACCCGGGGCAGGCCCCCTTGCCGTATAGCGAACGGGAGCAGGAGCGCGGCGCCCAGTGCGCAGCGGGTGAACACCACCATGGTGGGGGACACGGCGTCCACCGCCACTTTGATCATCAGGTAGGGGATGCCCCAGATCACTCCCATGAGGGAGAAGAGGAACCAGCCTCGTGCAGTCATGCGGTGAGTTTGGGCCCGGTCACGACGCCGCGTCTTGAACGCTGTTGCGGTACGCCGCCGGGGTCACCCCGAGCACGCGACGGAACCAGCGCGTCAGGTGCGCCTGGTCGGCGAAGCCCACGAGCGGCGCGACGTCCGCCGGGCGCAGGCCTGCCTCCAGCAGGCCGCGGGCCCTGGTCACGCGGTACTGGGCCAGCCAGGCGTACGGCGGCAGGCCCATCTCGGTGCGGAAGGCGCGCAGCAACTGGTAGCGGGACATGCCCAGGTCGGCGGCCAGGGCGGCCAGGGAGGGCGGGGCGAGGAGTTCGTCGGCGAGGCGGTCGCGGACGGTGTGGGCGATCGAGGCGGCGCCGGGGATCGTGTCGGACGTCGGCCGGGCCGTGGAGTGGCGGCGGGCGAGGGCCGTGAGCAGCCATGGGAGGCGGGACTCGGCCTCGAGGGGGTCGGGGCAGGCGCTGAGTTCGGTGTGGGTGGCGCGCAGGGCGGCGACCAGTTCGGGGTCGTCGAGGAGCGGTTCGCGGAAGTGCGGCAGGCCGCCGAGGATGCCGTCGGCGAGCAGCGCGGGGTCGGCGTACAGGGCGCGGTAGGCGTAGCCGTCGGTGGTGGTGGCGGGGGCGCCGGTGTGGGTCTCGCCGGGGTCGAGGACGACGATGGTGCCGGGGCCGGTGCGGATGTGGCCGCCGCGGTAGTCGATGACCTCGGAGCCGCCGACACAGACGCCGATGGTGAACTGCTCGTGGGCGTGCGGGGCGTAGCGGTGCTGGTCGAAGCAGGCGGTGAGGAGGTCTAGGGGCGGGCCGCCGGCGCCGAGCCGTGCCCTGGTCCACGTGGCCTGTTCCCGTACGCCCATCCCGCACCCCCGGCTCGATGGGATCAGAGGAAGTCGCCGGTGTCCAGGTCGAAGGCGAAGGGCTCGGGGAGGGCGAGCGGTTTGCCGAGGGGGCGGGTGCAGTGCTCGCGGTAGTCGTCCTTCTCGGGGTCGCCGAACAGGGTGGTCGAGGAAGCTTCGCGGTCGACGAGCAGGTAGAGGGGGATGCCACCGCGGGCGTAGCACCGGCGTTTGGCCTCACGGTCGGCCTTGGGCTTGGTGGACGTCACCTCGAGGACCATGGCGACGCCGTCGCAGGGCATCCAGGGGTCGGCGCCCCGATAGAGCCGCAGTTCCAAGGGAGCGAACGTGCCGTCCGGGATCACGTGATCCTTCGGGCAACCGCCTCCGCTCTGCAGCTTGAGCCCCTTGTTTCCGGAGAACTGCATGGCGGTCCGGGAACGCCTGATCACCTGGTTCACGATCAGCCCGATGTAGTCCTCGTGGTCCCCGTCCGGCGGCGGTGTCACGACGATCTCACCCTCGATCAGCTCCGCCCGGAATCCCTCCGGGGTGTCCAGGGCGAGAAAGCCCTCCAGCAGGACCTCTTCCTGCGTGAGCGGCTCATGGGCCATGGCGGTCATGTCACGCCCCTCCTTCGGTCGCTCGCCAGAATGGGACATCGGCTGATCACCTGGCCCGTGAGATCGGGAACCGTTCCCTCGATCGTGGCACACGTTCACGACGGTCGTCAGGCGCCGGGCCGCTCGCTCGACCCTGTCACGACGTCGGCGCGGTGCAGTGCCTCGAGACCCCGTTTCCACGCCGCCTCCAGGTCCGCGTCGTCGGGAAACCGGCCGTGGATCTCCAGGATCACCATGCCGTGGGCGAAGGCCCAGGTGGAGCGGGCCAGGTCGAGGTCGCCGGCGCAGGCGCGCAGCAGGGGCAGGGCGGCACGGTCCTCCAGGCCGGGGGGCAGTGCGGCGCGGGGCAGGGGGCGTTCGGTGGCCAGGCGGTACAGGTGGGGGTGGGTGAGGGCGTACGTCCGGTACGCCTCCGCCAGTGCCTGGAGCGAGCCGGGGGCGCGGGCCTCGGCGGCCTCCAGAGCCTCGGCCGACTCGTCGAGCATCTGGGCGATCAGCTCGACCTCGACGGCGTGCTTGTCGGGGAAGTGCTTGTAGAGGGAGGGGGCCTTGATGCCGAGGTGGTCGGCGAGGGTGCGCATGGTGAGCGCGGCGGGCCCGGACTCCTCCAGGAGGGTCCGGGCCGCCGCGACGATCTCCCGTGCCCGGGGCGACAGGTGCGCCCCGGCGGTCGGGGTGGGACGGTCAGCCACGCTGGAAGCCCTCCTTCGTGCGCAGTCCGTAGCCGAAGGCGCGATCGTACGAGATGTGGGCGAGCCAGCCGCACAGGGCCGCGAAGGCGGGGGCCCAGGCGATGGGGGTGACCGTGTAGAGGGCCATGAGGGCGAGCGGGACCAGCGCCCGGTGCAGGGCGTTGTAGTACGGCACCGCGCGGGGCGCGAGCTGTCCCTTGGCCATGCGGGGTGCCTGGTCGAGGGCCACCAGGAAGGTCAGGTCGGGCAGGACGAGGAAGACCAGGGCGAGGGTGCCGGCGGTCCAGCCGTGGTTGACGGCTTCGAGGACGGCGAAGGCGGACCAGAAGAGGGCGTTCGCGAGCCAGGCCGTGCGGCGCAGGACGGTGACGGGCGAGCGGGTGGGGCGGGCGGTGTGGGGGGACGCGATGGTGGCCGTGCTCATGACTGCCTCCTGAGGCCGGTCGGGCGTCGAGCTAACGCCGTTAGCCACGACGCTACGGCTAACAGTGTTAGCCGTCAAGGGGCCCGACGGGGAAAGGTCTTGACCCTGCCGCGGCGTCAACGTCTGTACTGATCCCATGCGGATCGGAGAACTCGCCGCGGTCGCCGGCGTCACCACGCGGACCGTGCGGCACTACCACCACCTCGGGCTGCTGCCCGAACCCGACCGGCTTGCCAACGGCTACCGCGACTACGGCCTGCGCCACGCCGTCGCCCTGGCCCGGATCCGGCGGCTGACCGAGCTGGGCCTCGGGCTCGCGGAGGTGCGGGACGTCCTCGCGGACGACGCCGGCCGCGATCTCGCCGAGGTGCTGGCCGAGTTGGACGACGACCTGGCCCGTCAGGAGGCGGCGATCCGCGAACGCCGCTCCCGGCTGCGCACGCTCCGCGAGCGGGGCGTGCCCGCCGAGGGCCCGGTCTCCCCCGAGCTGGCCGAGCTGTTCGCCGGGATGGAGGCCTTCGTGGAGTCCCCCATGGCGGCCAAGGACCGTGAGGTGATGGCGCTGATCGAGACGGCGGCCGGGCCGGAGGACCAGGAGCGGCTGAGGGCCGCACTGGGGGGCGCGTTCGGTGACGCGGGCGCCGTGGAGCGGGCGCGGGAGGCGTACGCCCTGCTCGACACGCTGGCGGACGCCGGCCCGGACGACCCGCGCGTGGACGAGGCGGTCCGCGCGGTCGTCGCCTGCCTGCCCGACGGGCTGGTCCCGGAGGGGGGCGTCGACCACGACCACGGCTTTCTGCGGGCGCTGTACGCCGACATGTCCCCGGCCCAGGCGGAGGCGATCCGCCGCGCCCTGCGACAGGCCGGGGAGGGCCGGTGCACCGGGGAGGACCAGCGGGCCGAGGAGGATCGGCGGGCCGAGGAGGACCGGCAGGCCGAAGAGGACCGGCAGGCCGAAGAGGACCGGCGCACTGGGGACGGCCGGGAATGACGGCCGGTTCCGGAGGATCGAGGACCCGGATCCCGTACGCGCTGCTGCGGCACGAACTCCGGCTGCTGGCGAGCATCTGGCTCTGGGCGGCGCGCCGTACGAACGGCACGCGCGAGGGGTGTGCGTACGGGTACGCGCGCGGGGAGGGCGCGTTGCTGTTCGGGCTGGCGTTCGTGTGCGTGGTGGAGGCGGCCGGTACGGCCGTACTGCTGCGGGACTGGCCGGTGGCGCACGCGATCACCCTCGTTCTGGACGTCTACACCGTGCTGATGGTCGTCGGCCTGCACGCGGCGTCGGTGAGCCGTCCGCACGTCCTGACCCCCACCGCGTTGCGGCTGCGCCGGGCCGCCCACGTCGACCTGAGCGTTCCCTTGGAGCACATCGGGGCGGTCCGGCGCGAATTGCGCACCTCCCACGAGCCGCGCGAGGGCGAACTGGACCTGCCCGTGGGGGCGCAGACGACGGTGACCCTCGAACTCGACACGCCCGTCACCCACGTCTCCCTGCTGGGCCGGCGCCGGGACGTCCGTGTGATCCGCTTCCACGCCCAGGAGCCGGATCGGCTGGTGGCGGCGCTCCGCGAACGGCACCCCGATCCCCTGACCCCGTAACCTGGCGCAGGCCCCACCACCCGGTTCGAGGAGAAACCCGTGCTCGTCCTGTTGCCGCCCTCCGAAGGCAAGGCGTCCTCCGGACGCGGCGCTCCGCTGAAGCTGGAGTCGCTGTCGCTGCCCGGGCTCACCGCCGCGCGGGAGGCCGTGCTGGCCGAGTTGGTCGAGCTGTGCGCCGGGGACGAGGAGAAGGCGAGCCAGGTGCTCCGACTCAGCGAGGGCCTGCGCGGGGAGGTCGCCAAGAACGCCGGGCTGCGGAGCGCGGGGGCGCGGCCCGCCGGGGAGATCTACACCGGTGTGCTCTACGACGCCCTGGGCCTGGCCTCCCTCGACACCGCGGCCAAGCGGCGCGCGGCCAGGTCCCTGCTCGTCTTCTCCGGGCTGTGGGGTGCCGTCCGCGTCACGGACCGCATCCCCTCGTACCGCTGCTCGATGGGCGTGAAGCTGCCCGGGCTCGGGGCGCTGGGCGCGTACTGGCGCACGCCGATGGCCTCCGTTCTGCCCGAGGCGGCCGGTGACGGTCTGGTGCTCGACCTGCGGTCCTCCGCGTACGCGGCCGCGTGGAAGCCCAAGGGCGAGGTGGCCGGGCGTACGGCGACCGTGCGGGTGCTGCACTCCCAGGTCGTGGACGGGGTGGAGAAGCGGTCGGTCGTGAGCCACTTCAACAAGGCGACCAAGGGGCGGATCGTCCGCGCCCTGCTGACGGCCGGGGCCGCGCCGAGGGACCCGGCGGAACTCGTCGAGGCGCTGCGGGACCTGGGATACGCGGTGGAGGCCGAGGCACCGGGCCGGGCGGGGAAGCCGTGGGCGCTGGATGTGGTGGTGACCGAGATCCACTGATCCCCGCTCGGCGCACTACGGCCACTACGGCGAGCACGGCCACTACTGCCACTATGGCCACTACGGCCACCTGTCCCACTCCACCCAGGAACATTGCAACATGTGCAACAGCCTTTGCGTATGTTGCCCGCCGTGGGCAGGATGACGGCCATGACCTCGCCGTTGCCCTCCCCCGCGCCCTCCGCGCCGTCCCCCGCCCACCCGGTGCGCGAAGGCCACCCGGTGCTCGATCTCGCTCCCGTCATCCCCGTGGTCGTCGTCCAGGACGTCGCCGACGCGGTGCCGCTCGCGCGGGCCCTGGTGGCCGGCGGGCTGCCCGCGATCGAGGTGACGCTGCGCACCCCGGCCGGACTCGAGGCGATCCGGGCGGTGGCGGGGCAGGTCGCGGGCGCGGTGGTGGGGGCCGGGACCGTCATCACGCCGGGGCAGGTGGCCGACTGTGTGGCGGCCGGTGCGCGCTTCCTGGTCAGTCCCGGGTGGACGGAGGCGCTGCTGGCGGCGATGCAGGACTCGGGTGTGCCGTTCCTGCCGGGGGTGTCGACGGCGTCGGAGGTCGTGGCGCTCCTCGAACGCGGCGTGCGGGAGATGAAGTTCTTCCCGGCGCAGGTGGCGGGCGGCACGGCGTTCCTGAAGTCGCTCGCGGGGCCGCTCCCCCAGGCCCGCTTCTGCCCGACGGGGGGCATCGGCCCGGCGAACGCCCCGGAGTACCTCGGCCTTCCCAACGTCGGCTGCGTCGGCGGAACGTGGATGGTGCCCGAGGACGCGATCGCCGGACGGGACTGGGCGCGGATCGAGGGCCTCGCCCGGGAGGCGGCGGGGCTGCGGCGTCCGGTCAGCGCAGGTGGGACGTGTCGTTGAGGAGGCGGAGGGCGGCGTTGCCGTCGGCGTAGTACGCCACCGCGGACAGGGACGCGGCCGACAGCTCCATGCGGAACAGGGCCTCGGGGGGTGCGCCGAGGGCGAGCCGGACCAGGGTCTTGACGGGCGTCACATGGGAGACGACCAGGACGGTGCGGCCCGCGTGGGAGGCGAGCAGCTTGTCCCGCGCGACGGCGACCCGGCGTGCGACGGCCGCGAAGCTCTCACCGCCGCCGGTGGGTGCGGCCTCCGGGTCGGTCAGCCAGGCGTTCATGTCGTCCGGGTACCGCTCGCGGACCTCGGCGAAGGTGAGACCCTCCCAGGCGCCGAAGTCGGTCTCGCGCAGCCCCTCGTCGAGGGTCACGTCGAGGCCGAGGCGGGCGGCGACGATCCCGGCGGTCTCCCGGGCGCGGGCCAGAGGGGACGACACGACGACCTGGATCGTGCCGCGGCGGGCGAGCACCGCCGCGACCCTCTCGGCCTGCTCCCGGCCCGCTTCGGACAGGGACGGGTCGCTGCCCCCGCTGCCGGAGAACCGCTTCTGCGAGGTCAGCGGCGTCTCGCCGTGCCGCAGCAGCACGAGGGTCGTAGGGGTGCCGAGGTCGGGCGGCGGCGCGGAGGCGACGTTACGGGCGGCCCTGAGGTCGGCCGCCTCCCGCTCCGCGGACCGCCTGGGGGCCGACGCAGAAGCCGCGGCGCCGGTGGGCGCCGCCAGAGCCGCCCTCGCCCGTGCGGCGCCCGCGGCCGCGTCGCCCGGCGGGCCTGCCGGTTCGGGGGTCGTCGGTTCTGAGGCCGTCAGTTCTGGGGCGGTCGGTTCTGGGACGGTCGATTGGGGGGCGGCCGGTTCGGGGGCGGTCGGTTCAGTGGCCGTCGCGCCGTGCGTCGGCGGTTCCCAGCGCTCGCCCCGCGCCCCGGCGTCCATCGCCTCGTTGGCGAGCCGGTCCGCGTGCTTGTTCTGCTCGCGCGGGATCCACTCGTAGGTGACCTGCCCGGCCGGGAAGACCGCGGCCGCCTCCATCGCCAGGGGTCTCATCGCCGGGTGCTTGATCTTCCAGCGGCCCGACATCTGCTCCACGACCAGCTTGGAGTCCATCCGCACCCGTACCCGCGCGCCCGGGTCCAGCGCATGGGCCGCACGCAGCCCGGCCAGCAGTCCCCGGTACTCGGCGACGTTGTTCGTGGCCGTGCCGATGAACTCGGCCCGTTCCACGAGCGTCTCGCCGCTGCCCGCGTCGCGCACCACGGAGCCGTAGCCCGCGGGCCCCGGGTTGCCCCGGGAACCGCCGTCCGCCTCGACGATGAACTCCCGCACGCCGTACGCCTCTTACTCGACTCTCGTCGCCTCTCGGTACGCCTGGTGCCCCGGGGCTACAGGCCCGACTCCGCCGTCCGCACCAGGATCCGGCGGCAGTTCTCGCAGCGCACCACCGTGTCGGGCGCCGCCGAGCGGATCTCGCTCAGCTCGGTGATCGCGAGCTCCTGCCGGCAGCCCTGGCAGGTGCGCTGGTACAGCTTGGCCGCGCCGATGCCGCCCTGCTGCTCGCGCAGCTTGTCGTAGAGCTTGAGCAGGTCGGCGGGCACCGAGGCCGCGACGACCTCGCGCTCCTTGGTCACCGAGGCGGCCTCGCCGTCGATCTCCTCGAAGGCGGCGTCCCGGCGGGCCGTGGCGGCGTCGATCTTCGCCTGGACCGAGGCGACGCGCTCGGTCAGCTCCGCGATCCGCTCCTGCGCGGCCTCGCGGCGCTCCATCACCTCGAGGACGACGTCCTCCAGGTCGCCCTGCCGCTTGGCGAGCGAGGCGATCTCGTGCTGGAGGTTCTCCAGGTCCTTCGGCGAGGTGACCGCGCCGGAGTCGAGGCGCTGCTGGTCGCGGGCGGCGCGCTGCCGCACCTGGTCCACGTCCTGCTCGGCCTTGGTCTGCTCGCGGGCGCAGTCGCTCTCCTCGGTCTGCGCGGCCACCAGCAGGTCGCGGAGCTGCGTGTGGTCCTTGGTCAGCGACTCGATCTCGGCGTGCTCGGGCAGGGACCTCCGCCTGTGCGCGAGCTGCTGCAGGCGTACGTCGAGGTCCTGGACGTCGAGGAGGCGGATCTGGTCGGCGGGCGCGGCGTTCAGTTGGGGGCTCCCGTTGCGCTAGTGGTGGCGGAGGACGCCGCGTGGGCGGTCCAGGGGTCGGTGACCGTTTTCGAGACGTGGACGCGCAGGTCCCATCCGTGCCGGTCGGAGATCTCGTCGAGCTGGGCGGCTGCCAGCTCGCACCAGGGCCACTCGGTGGCCCAGTGCGCCGCGTCGAGCAGCGCGAGAGGACTGTGGGCGCGGGCCTCGGACGCCGGGTGGTGGCGCAGGTCCGCGGTGAGGAAGACGTCGACGCCGGCCGCGCGGACGGCGTCGAAGAGGCTGTCGCCGGATCCGCCGCTGACGGCGACCGAGCGGACCACCGCCTCGGGATCGCCGGCGACGCGGATGCCCTGCGCGGTGGCGGGCAGCCGCTCGGCGGCGCGGGCGGCCAGCTCGCGGACGGTCAGCGGGTGGTCCAGTTCGCAGACGCGGCCCAGTCCGCGCCGGCCCTCCGGGTCGGTGGCGTCGGGCACCAGGGGGCGTACGACCCTGAGGTCCAGCGCGCCGGCGAGTGCGTCGCTGACGCCCGGGTCGGCGGTGTCTGCGTTGGTGTGGGCGACGTGCAGCGCGATGTCGTTCTTGATGAGGGTGTGCACCACGCGGCCCTTGAAGGTGGAGGCCGCCACCGTGGTCGTACCGCGCAGATAGAGCGGGTGGTGGGTGACCAGCAGGTCGGCGCCCAGCTTCACCGCCTCGTCGACGATCTCCTGGACGGGGTCGACGGCGAAGAGGACCCGGGAGATCTCCTGGTCGGGGTCGCCGACGACCGTGCCGACCGCATCCCAGGACTCGGCCCGCTCGGCGGGCCACAGGGTCTCCAGCGCGGCGATGACTTCAGACAGACGGGGCACGGGGGAAAGGCTACCTGGCCCGGGGCGGTGCCCCACCGGTCGCGGGTCGGCTCGTTCCGGCGGGCGGCGGGAGGGACCGGGACGGGCCGGCTCGTCGCCCGGCCCCTCGCATCGCCCGATCGCACCCGCCCACCGCCCGGCTCGTCGTCCGGCCCTACCAGGGTGGTGAGTTGGCGGTACGCGCGCCCCCTCGTGCAGCACAACCGCCCCTGTTTATTCACAGGAATCCGGGGACGGACACCCTTACGTGTGAAGCGACGGCCCGGGGATTCCACGCCTGTGCGTACGAAAACTAGCTTCGTCGCCGGAGGTGACCGAACGATGACGGCCTGTGCCTTCACAACCGCCACGGCGAACGGCCCGGAAGGGGTGCCCGCGCCCGGATGCGTGATCACCGCGGACGGTGCCTACGCGGCCCGTCTCGCCCTGGACGGCGGGTCCTGGTTCCCGGAGCGCTGGACCCTGGACGGCCCGGAACCGTACGCCGTACCGCTGCCCGTCGACCAGCCCGAGGAGCCCGGCACCGAAGTGCAGCCGCTGGCCGACGGGCGGGTGCTGATCCACCGCGTCGCGGCCGGGCGCCACACGTTCTCGCTGCTGTACCCGGCCGGCCCGGGCACCGGGGAGCGGCTGCTGGGCGCGGTGGAGTGCCCCGCGGAGGGGACCCGGCTGAGGCTGCTGCCGCCCGCGCCGACCGGCGACCGCGCGTTCGCGCTGGAGGTGGATCGGGCGGCGACCGCGGTGTGGCTGGTGGCGGGCGGCGCCAGGGGGCCGGAGCGGGTGGCCCGGGTGCCGGGCCGGTGTTCGGGCGGGGTGTGGCTGGACCGCGCGGGCCGGCTGCTGGCCGTGGACCGCACACCGCCGGACGGGGGCCCCACCAAGACGGTGGTGGTGGATCTCGCGCGGGACGGCGAGGTGTCGCCGCTGCTGCAGATCGCCGAGGGCAGCAACGATCGGCTGCTGCTCGCGGACCCGGACAGCGGGCTGCTGCTGATCCGCTCGGACGCACCCTCACCGGGCCGGGAGCGGCTCGGCTGGGGGGTGTTGGGGAGCACACTGCCGGTGCGGTTCCCCGAGTGCCTGCGGCTGGACCGCCCCGCGACGCCGTTCGCCATCCAGCCGGGGCAGGCGCTGACACCGGAGAGCTGCGCGGTGGCGCTGCGCATCGACGGGCCGGCCGGAAGCTGGGTCGGGGTGTGGCGCCCCGCGGACCGCAGGGTCCATCAACTCGCGGCGCCGACGGGATGGTTGGCGGGTGCCGGGCTGTGGACACGGGACGGTGTGCTGCGGCTGCCGTACGCGACGGGGACGGTGCGGTGCGGGGTGGCGCGGCTGGAGGTGCCCCGGGCGGCGGAGGCCGCCCCGGCGCGGGAGACGGGCGAACGGCCGGTTCCGCGGCCTGCGGACCCGGCGGCGGCACGGCCGGTCACGTTGCAGCAGGCGCTGTCGCCACGGCGCGCGGAGGCGGCACCGGCCCCGGTCGTGTGGATCCGTAAAAGACAGGTGTCGGCGGGGAGTAAGGACGGGCTTCCCGGGCACGCGCAGGGCCAGGGCGGCAGCCGCGGCACGACACCCCCGGCCCCCGGTACGGCTGTCGTCGCCGCCCGTTAGACTCGCCCGGCTGTACGAAGGATCATGTTTTGACGGGGTGAACACTTCCTATGAGCGACACCATCACCACCCAGCCTCTCGCTGCCGAGGTCCAGGAGATCCCGGGGCACGGCAAGCACCGCGGCCCGGTCTCCGTGGAGGACCAGGAGGCGGCGCCGCACGGCCGGCACCGCAAGCCCTCCGGGCAGCAGGAGCAGACCGGTACGGCGGCCTGAAGCGGTCCCGGTAGCACCACGTGACGGTCCGCCAGCCGCCGCAACCCGGCCGGCTGCCGCGTCTGTTCGGCCCCGCCCGTCCCACGACGGGCGGGGCCGTCGCACACAGGCCCTCATCGACCCCTTCAGCGGTCCCGGCGCCCCGACGCCCCGTCGTGCCGCAACCCCAGCACCTCCACCGCCGCGAACGTCTCGCCCGCCGGCCGCTCGGCGTAGTGCGGGGTCAGCAGCGCGTCGAGTTCGTCGTAGGTGAAGGCGTCCTGTTTCGTGTCGAACTTCGCCGCCACCCGCGGCCGTTCGACGATCGCCACCATGCCGCCGTGCACGACGAAGAGCTGTCCGTTGACCTGCGCGGCCGCGGGTGAGGCCAGATAGCCGACGAGGGGCGCGACATGCTCGGGGGCGAGCGGGTCGAGGCCGTCGTCCGGGGGTTCCAGGCCGGCGAACACGTCCTCGGTCATGCGGGTGCGGGCGCGCGGGCAGATCACGTTCGCGGTGACGCCGTACTTGGCGAGGGCGAGCGCCGTCGACGTGGTCAGGCCGACGATTCCGCCCTTCGCCGCCGCGTAGTTGGGCTGCCCGGCCGAGCCCGCCAGGAACGCCTCCGAGGAGGTGTTGACGATCCGCCCGTACACCGGCCGGTCCGCCGCCTTGGAGCGGGCCCGCCAGTGCGCGGCGGCGAAGCGGGTGGTGTTGAAGTGGCCTTTGAGGTGGACCCGGATCACCGCGTCCCACTCCTCCTCGGACATCGAGAAGACCATGCGGTCGCGCAGGATGCCCGCGTTGTTCACGAGGATGTCCAGCCGGCCGAACTCCTCGACGGCCGACTCGACCAGTTCACGGGCCTGCCGGAAGTCGGACACGTCTCCGGTGTGGGCGACGGCCCGGCCGCCGGCCGCGCGGATCTCGGCGGCGACCGCCTCGGCCGGGGCTGTCGAGGCCTCCCCCGACCCGTCCCTCTCCGGCTGCCCGTAGTCGTTGACGACGACGGCCGCGCCGAGCCGGGCGAGTTCCAGTGCCTCGGCCCGGCCCAGTCCCCGGCCGGCGCCCGTGACGACGGCGGCGCGTCCCTCGAGTGGCAGTGACATGAACGTCCTCTCGCCGCAGGGAGGTTCAGGCGTGGTTCAGGTGGTCCACCTGGTTCAAACAGCTCAGGTGGTTCAGGTGGTCCAGGTGGCTCGGATGAGGTTCAGGTCTCGATGCACGTACGCAGGGCCGTCCCCGTCCGCATCTGGTCCAGTGCCTCGTTGATGTCGGCGAGCGGCACCCGGTGCGTGATCAGGCCCGCCAGGTCGATGCGCCCGGCGCGCCACAGCGCGATGGTGCGCTCGTAGGAACGCCGGACGTCCCCGCCGCCGTACAGGGACGGCAGGATCCGCTTCTCGTCGAAGAACAGCTCGAACATGTTGAGCTGGAGGAAGTCGTCCATGGCCCCGGCGCCGACCACCACGAGCGTGCCGCCGCGGCGGGTGTTCTCGTACGCGGTCCGGGCCGTGGCCGACCTGCCCACGACCTCGAAGACGTAGTCGAAGCCCTCACCGCCGGTGACCTGCTGCTTCGCGTCGGGCAGTGCGTCGGGGGACACGGCCCTGGTGGCGCCGAACCGCAGCGCCGCGTCGCGGCGCGAGGCCACCGGGTCCACGGCGACGATCTCGGCGGCGCCCTTGAGCCGTGCGCCCTGGACCGCGGAGATGCCGACGCCTCCGCAGCCGATGACCGCCACCGACGAACCGGCCTGGAGGTCGGCGGTGTTGAGAACCGCCCCGAGTCCGGTGGTCACCCCGCAGCCGATGAGCGCGGCGATGTCGAACGGCACGTCGTCCGGGATCGGGACGGCGCAGCGGGCGTCGACGACGACCTCCTCGGCGAAGGTGCCGGTGCCCGCGAAGCCGAAGACGTCACCGCCGGGGCGCCGGAAGTTGGGGGTGCCCGCGTTCATGAACCCGGCCAGGCACAGTTCGGTCTGGCCGCGCCGGCAGGCGGGACAGGTGCCGCAGGCGGGCAGCCAGCACACGACCACCCTGTCCCCCGGCTTCACATGGCTCACGCCCTCGCCGGCCTCGAGCACCTCCCCCGCGCCTTCGTGGCCGGGCACGAACGGCCCCGGCTGCGGCAGGACGCCGCTCATGGCGGACAGGTCCGAGTGGCACAGCCCGGTGGCGCGCACCCGGATCCTGACCCTGCCGGGGCCGAAGCCCGTCGCCTCGACGTCGTCGTGGACCTCCAGCTTGTCCTGGCCGATCTCGTGCAGTACGGCTGCGCGCATGGTGCGGCTCCCCTCGGAGGCTCGATGCCCGGGCTCGGCGGCCCGGGACCGCTCGACGGCTGGGTGGCTAGATGGCTGGGTGGCTCAGACGGCTGGGTGGCTCAAGAGTGTTCGACGACCGTGTCGGCGAGGACCGGCGCGTCGTCCCGCTCGACCGCGCCCACCGTCACCCGCACCACCCCCCGTGCTCCCTGCTCCCCCTGGCGCCACATGCGGATGCGGAGGGTCTCGCCCGGGTACACCACCCCGGCGAACCGCGTGGCGTAGGAGCGCACCCGGGTCACGTCACCGCCGAGCAGCGTGTCGACCACGGCCTTGAGCGTCATGCCGTAGGTGCACAGTCCGTGCAGGATGGGCCGCTCGAAGCCGGCGAGCTTGGCGAACTCCGGGTCGGCGTGCAGCGGGTTCCAGTCGCCGGAGAGGCGGTAGAGCAGGGCCTGGTCCTCGCGGATCGGCCGTTCGACGACCTTGTCGGGCTCCCCGGTGGGCGCGTCCAGCCGGGTGGAGGGGCCGCGGTCGCCGCCCCAGCCGCCCTCTCCCCGTACGAAGATCTGGGCGTCGTTGGTCCACAGCGGGCCCTCGGCGTCGGCGACCTCGGTGCGCATGACGAGGACGGCGGCCGTGCCCTTGTCGTACACCGCGGCGATCCGGCCGGTGGCCCTCGCCGTGCCCTCGGCCGGGATCGGGCGGTGGATCGTCAGCGACTGCCCGCCGTGCAGGACGCGGGCGAGGTCGACGTCCACGCCGGGCATGGCCAGAGAGCTGATCACGCCCGGGGAGCCGGCGCCGGCGACGGTGGCGAAGGCGGGCAGGACGTGCAGCCGGGACTCCAGGGTGTAGCGCAGTTCGTCGGGGTCGGTGGCGGGGATGCCGGCGCCGATGCCGAGGTGGTAGAGCTGCACGTCCTTGGCGGTCCAGGTGATCTCGCCGGTCCGGGGTTCGGCCGCGAGGGCCTTGGCTGCGTCGATGGGCATGGGGCTCCTGACGGTCGAGACCTCGGCGCGGCCGTCCGCACCGTCGGCCGCACCGAGGTCGTCACGGGCAGAACTGAAACGCGTTCCAGTCCAGCGGGACCCTGTATAGCCGAGCGGTCCCGCGTTGTGAAGGCTCCTGACGTCGTGTCAGCTCGATGGGCGGCGGGTCAGCGGGGCCCCGGGGGGAGGCAGGTCGGTTGGCGGCCGGGGGAGGCATGTCGGTTGGGCCGGGACATTTGTACTGCCGGATCGCTGACAAAGACATCTGCCGGGCGGTACCGCAGCCCCCGTAGCGTCGTACGCATGATGAAGACGACCGGGACACCGCCGGCGGTGTCCTTCACGGGGGCGGTCAAGACCTACGGCGCCGTGCGCGCCGTGGACGGCATCGACCTGCGGATGGAACACGGCGAGACGGTCGCGCTGCTCGGCCGCAACGGCGCCGGCAAGTCGACGGCGATCTCGCTGCTGCTCGGCCTGAACGAGCCGGACGAGGGGGCGGTCGAGGTCTTCGGCGCGCCCCCGGAGCAGGCCGTGCGCGCCGGCCGGGTGGGCGCCATGCTCCAGGAGGCGCGGGCGGTCCCCCGGGTCACCGTCCGCGAGCTGGTCTCCTTCGTGGCCGGACGCTACCCCGACCCGATGTCCGTCGCCCGGGCGCTGGAACTGGCCGGGATCGCGGATCTGGCGGGGCGGCGCGTGGACCGGCTCTCCGGCGGCCAGACCCAGCGGGTGCGGTTCGCGGTGGCGCTCGCCGGGAACCCCTCGCTGCTCGTGCTGGACGAGCCGACCGCCGCGCTGGACGTGGAGGCGCGGCACGCCTTCTGGGACTCGATGCGGGCCTACGCGCGGCGCGGGCACACCGTCCTGTTCTCCACGCACTACCTCCAGGAGGCGGACGCGCACGCCGACCGGATCGTCGTCGTCGACCGCGGCCGGGTCGTCGCGGACGGCACGGGCGAGCAGCTCAGGCGGGCGGCCGGCGGCAACCTGGTCTCCTTCGACCTGGCGGGGCGCGGCACTGCGGGCCTGGAGCTGCTGCCCGGCGTGCGGTCGGTGGAGGTGCGCGGGAACCGGGCGCTGCTGCGCACGGACGACTCCGACGCGACGGTGATCGCCCTGGCCGGACTGGACGCGATACGGGGCCTGGAGGTCGTGCCGGCCTCGCTGGACGACGCGTTCCTCGCCCTGACCTCACGTGAGACGGAGACGGTGTGATGTGGGACTATCTGCGGCTCGAGGTGCGCCGGACCCTGCGCGACGCGGGCTTCGTGATCGGCGGGATCGCGATGCCGGTGATGATGTACCTGCTGTTCACCAACATCGGCGAGAACGACGGTGGTTGGAGGACGGCGTCGATGGTGGGCATGGCCGCGTACGGCGCGGTCGGCTCGGCGCTGAGCACCGGGGGCGGGGTGGCCGAGGACCGGGCCGTGGGCTGGCTGCGGCAGCTCAGGGTGACCCCGATGACCCCGCGCCAGGTCGTCATGGGCCGGGCGCTGACCGGTACGGTGACGGTGCTGCCCGCGATCGTCGCGGTCCTCGCGGCGGGCGGTCTGGTCAACGGCGTACGGCTGGCGGCCTGGCAGTGGGCGGCGACTGCGCTGCTGCTGTGGCTCGGCTCGCTCCCCTTCACCCTGCTCGGCCTGGGCAACGGCTACCGGCTGACCGCGCAGACCACCGGCGTGGCGAACATGATCTGCAACCTGGGGCTGGCGGTGCTCGGCGGCCTGTGGTTCCCGGTCGCCCTGTTCCCCGGCTGGCTGCGCTCGCTGTCCGCGTACACCCCGACGTACCGCATCGCCCAGCTCGGCACGTCGGTCGCGGACGGGCACGCCCCGGCGTTCGCCGCGCTGCTCGTCGCGGGGGCCTGGCTCCTGGTGTTCGGTTCGTACGCTGTGCTGTCCTACCGCAGGAGTGCGGGGACCATCTGAACGGGGGATCGGGGACATGTCCTGGATGCGAAGCGTCTCGTGCCAGGTGGATGCCTGGCAGCAGGCGCGGCAGACGTGGAAAGAGGACAAGGAGCGGTTCAAGGCCGAGCAGAAGGCCGCCCGGAAGGCCGGGACGATGCCCGAGAACCCGGGGCCGCCGCCCACCGGATTCTCCCTGCTGCCCTGGCTGCTGATGGGGATGGGCGCCTTCTCCAACCTGTTCCAGGGCAGGACCCCCGACGCGTGGATCGGCGGTCTGGGCCTGTTCACCTTCAACACCTGCTACATCTACGTGGCGTTCCGGGCCTTCGACAAACAGAAGCGTCAGGCCCGGTCCACGCGGGCGGCGCTGGTCCTGATGGGTGTGGTGACCTTCGGTCTGGCCATCGGGTACGGCGACAACTGGCTGCTGTTCTTCCCCCTGCTGGGCCTCGCGACGGGAGCGGTCGTGCGCGGCCCGTGGCTGGGCAGGACGGGCCTCGCCCTCACCGCGGTCGCCGGTGTCGTCTCCGGCCTGCACGAGGGCTGGGACGGACTCAACATCGCCTACGGCACGTTCCTGTCGACGATGGTGACCGCCGCGATCCTGTCGCTGTCCGAGGCCGTACGGGAACTGCGCGCCGCCCGCGAGGAACTGGCCCGCCGCGCGGTGGAGCAGGAACGTCTGCGGTTCTCGCGCGATCTGCACGACCTGCTCGGCCACACCCTGTCGGTGATCGTCGTGAAGTCGGAGGCGGCCCGCAGACTCGCCCCCCGCGATCTTCAGGCGGCGCTTGCGCAGGTCACGGACATCGAGTCCGTCGGCCGGCAGGCGCTCACCGAGATCCGCGAGGCGGTCACCGGCTACCGCGAGGGGAGCCTCGGCACGGAACTGGACCGGGCCCGCTCGGCCCTGACCGCCGCCGGCATCGAACCCGTCGTGCGGCGTTCCGGTCCTCCCCTGGTGTCGCAGACCGAGGCGCTGCTGGGCTGGGTGGTGCGCGAGGCGGTCACCAACGCCGTGCGGTACAGCGGCGCGACCCGCTGCGAGATCACCGTCGACGGGAGCTCGGAGCGCGTCCGGCTGACGGTCGCGGACAACGGCGGCGGGGCACCCGCCGAGCCGGCCCCGGCGGGTGTCGGCGGGACCGGCCTGAAGGGGCTGACGGAGCGGCTCGCGGCGGCGGGCGGGTCCCTGCGGGCCGGTCCGTCGCCGCGGGGCGGCTTCACGGTCACCGCGGAACTCCCGGTGGATTCCGCTCCGCCCGTTCAGCCGCCCCCTCAGCCGCTGTCCCCGGCGGTCACGGCGCCCAGGGCTGACTGACCACCCAGCTCACGTCGTCACTCCACGACGTGGCGCTGTCCCAGGTGTTCGAGCCGCCGTTGCTCGCGATGTAGACGTTGTAGTCGTAGTGGCGGAGGTATTTGCTCGGGTAGTTGTACGAGGCGAACGACGTCCCGGTGCCGCTCTTGCCGGTCTGGGGGCAGAACGTGGCGTCGGCTCTGAACTGCGCGGTGCCGTCCATGGGCTGGCGGTAGAGCTGGAAGTTGTAGTGCCGCAGGAAGTCGCCCGGGTAGTTCCTGGACTCGAAGGAGACGCAGGAGCTGCTCGCGAGGCCCCGGCGGACGATCCAGGTGGCGTCGTTCTTGTCGAGGCTCGAACTGCTGGACGTGATCGACGAGATGACCGCCGCGTCGTTCTGGTGGCGGATGTAGTCACCGGTGCAGCAGGAGGTCGTGGCGCGCAGCGAGATCTCCGAACCGGGGGTCAGGGAGCCGGTGGACCCGGTCGCGCCGCCGTAGCCGACGGAGACGATGTTCGCCTGCACGGAGTCGTCGGCCGCGTCGGTCGGGATGCCGGAGGTCATCACGCCCTCGAAGAAGGAACCGATGGAGCCGTTGCTGTTGTCGCCGCCGGTTCCGAGGACGATCGCGCCCTCCTGGTGCATCGGCGAGTAGCCGCCGCCGTTGACGGTGGGTTCACCGCCGGAATAGGTGGTCGTGAGACCGCCGGACTGGGCATTGCCGTATTTCAGCGCGAAATGGTTCTGGCCGTTGTTCTTCAGTAGCGCGGTCACGAAGGGAAGGGGTCCCGTGCCGGTGTTCGAGGAGTTCTTGCTGTAGCCGGAATCCGACTGGAACAGGCCGTTCTCCAGGTCGGCCTGGACCCAGGGGCCCTTCCCGTAGCACGGCGAGAACCAGCACTCGGTGCCGAAGTTGATGGCGTCCATGTGGCCGTTGCCGGTGTCCTTGTTGTTCGTCTCGGCGTTGCCGTAGTCGAAGCAGCAGCGTCCGTTGACATGGGTGCCGGAGGTGACCATGTACATCCCCTCGGCCTGCCCGTTGACCGCGACACCGGAGGTGGAGTTGTCCCGGTAGCCCATGCCGGCGGAGATCTCCAGGCCGTAGACCTGGTGCCCGCCGACGGTCACCGGCAGCGCGTCCGCGGGCGCGCCGACGTCGGCCGCGCCGGCTCCGCCGGCGCCCTCGACGGTGAGGTCGTTGTGGCGGGAGGACTGGTCGTAGATCTCGGTGATGATGCAGGTCGTGCCGGAGCAGAAGGAGTCCTGGGCGGCGGCGTTGGCGTATCCGCCGGCCGCCAGCAGGCCGATGTTCGTCGTCGCGCCGTCCGAGGCGCGCTTCACCTGGTAGAGCGGGCCGTTGTACGAGGAGTAGAGCGCCCTGACGAGGCTGTGCGCGGCGACGCAGGGGGTGCCGGCGGCGGCGTAGATGTCGCACGGGAGCGAGCCCGCGGCGGCGGCCCGGGGCGCGCCGGCGCCGACCGAGAGGCCGAGGGCGAGCACGACCACGGTCACGAACGCGGCCAGCGCGGACAGGACCGCGCTTCCGCGGCGCTGCGGTCGCGGGGGCGTGGGCGTGGGGGACACGGTGTACCTCTTCCGTTCCGGTGGGGCCGCACGGAATCCATTCGAAATACCGGACAATGTTCGGTCGAAATGCCGAACCTGTTCTCTTTCGAAATTCCGAACATCTTGGGGAGTCGGCCCGGAGTGGACATGGAGTGGACATGGGGATGGGCATGGCACAGGAATTGCAAAGGAGTTCCCTGAATGCCGAGCCGATTGTTTGACCACGGTCAGAATCCGTCAAGACTCGCGGCACGGAACAAGGAAGAGTCTTTGATCGCCGGGTCGTCGCACGGCCGGATCGCCGGATCGCCCTACGCCGTCGTGGAGTTGGCCGTGTGCGCCCGGGCCCGGCCTGCCGCCCGTACGCTTGGCCCGTGAACGAGATGCCCCCCGATCAGCGGCCGACGAAATGCATCCGGGTACTGCTCGCCGAGGATCAGGGCATGATGCGCGGCGCCCTCGCGCTGCTGCTCGGCATGGAGGCGGACATCGAGGTCGTCGCGCAGGTCGCGGCGGGTGATGCGATCGTGGACGCCGTGCTGGTCCATCGCCCGGACGTGGCGCTGCTGGACATCGAACTGCCGGGAAGGAGCGGCCTGGACGCGGCGGCCGAGCTGCGGGAGCAGGCTCCGTACTGCCGGGTGCTGATCCTCACCACCTTCGGGCGCCCCGGCTATCTGCGCCGTGCCATGGAGGCGGGCGCCGCCGGTTTCCTGGTCAAGGACGGGCCGGTGGAGGAGCTGGCCGCGGCGATCCGGCGGGTGCTCACCGGTGAAACGGTCGTCGACCCGGCCCTGGCCGCGGCGGCCCTGAGCGCCGGCCCCAGTCCGCTGACCGCCCGCGAGTGCGACGTGCTGAAGGCCTCCGTGGACGGGGCGACGGTCGCCGACATCGCCGCCAGGCTCCACCTCTCGGAGTCGACGGTCCGCAACTACCTCTCCTCCGCCATCGGCAAGACCGGCACCCGCAACCGCACGGAGGCGGTGCGGGAGGCGCGTCAGCAGGGGTGGCTCTGATCCGTCACCCCCGGCGGGACGGCGTCCGCGGCAGGCACTGAACCGTCACCCCCGGCGGGACGGCGTCCGCGGCAGCCACGCCAGCATCAGCACCGCCCCCGCCAGCAGCACCCAGCCGCTCGTGCGGAACGCCTCCGCGTACCCCTGCGTCAGCGCGTCCGCCGAGCCGCGTCCTCCGGTGCGCGTCGCCGCGATCGTGGACATCACCGCCAGGCCGAGGGAACCGCCCATCGTGCGCGAGGTGTTGATGAGCCCCGACACCAGCCCGGCGTCCCCCGGCGCCGCCCCCGAGGTCGCGAGCGCGGCGAGCGGGGTCCCCGCCAGGCCCGCGCCCAGCATCATCAGGATGCCGGGGAACATGATCGAGGTCGGGTACGAGCCGTCCGCCGTCATCGTCGACTGCCAGCCGAACCCGGCCGCCGCGATCAGCGTCCCGAGCACCGCCAGGTTCCGCGCCCCCACGGTCCGCATCACCGGCGGCGCGACCTTCGAGCCGAGCACCACGGCCAGCGAGCTGGGCACCAGGGCGAGCCCGGCGTCCAGGGGCGAGTAGCCGAGCACGTTCTGCGCGTACAGCGTCATGAAGAACCACATGCAGAACATCGCGGAGCCCGTGACGAACATGGCCGCGTTCGCCGCGGACACCGACCGCACCCGCAGCAGCTTCAGCGGCATCAACGGGGCCTTCGCCCGCGCTTCCACCGCCAGGAACAGCCCGATGAGCGCGACTCCCGCGGCGAGCGGCACCAGCGTCGCCGCCGCCGTCCAGCCCTCCGCCTCCGTCTGCACGATCCCGTAGGCGAGCGTGCCGAGTCCCGCCGTCACCAGCAGGGCGCCCGGCAGGTCCAGACGCCGCCGGTTCCCCGCACGACTCTCCACCAGCCACCGCGCCGACCCGGCGAGGACCACCGCGCCGACCGGCACGTTGATCAGCAGCACCCAGCGCCACGACAGCCCGTCCACCAGCAGCCCCCCGACGAGTCCGCCCGCCGCACCGCCCCCGGCGCCCACCGCGGACCACGTCGCGATGGCCCGCGCGCGTGCGGCCCCCTCCGGGACCGCGGCGGTGAGCAGCGTCAGCGTCGAGGGCGCGAGCACCGCCGCCCCGAGCCCCTGCGCCGACCGTGCGGCCAGCAGCTCCCAGCCGTGCCGGGCCAGTCCGCCGGCGAGGGAGGCGGCCGCGAACAGGGCGAGCCCTATGAGGAACATCCGCTTGCGCCCGTACAGGTCCCCGGCCCGCCCGCCGAGCAGCATGAACCCGGCGAAGGCGATCGCGTACGCGTTCACCACCCACTGCAGCCCTTCCGCGCTCAGCCCGAGGTCGGCGCGCATCGACGGCAGCGCCACATTGACCACGGACACGTCGAGCACGACGAGGAACTGCCCGGCGCACGCGAGCGCGACCACCACCCAGGTGGGGGGCGCGGTACGGCGGATGGGCGCGGTGTGTTCGGCGGCTCGCAGCATGCGCGCCATGCTCCCAACCCGGCCGCGCCGTCCGCATCGGGATTTCGCCCCACCCCGCCTCGGCCCCGGGACGTACGACGTTCCCTGACAGCAGGTCAGAAACCCATGGCTCGGTCAAGGATTCGTTAGTACGCCGAAGCATCGGAATAGTTGCCTGTGCATACGTGGTTTACCCAGCACTTATCCGCTCGGCTCCCACTTCTCCCGAGCGACCCGTTCCGCACGAACCGAACAGGCCCGGAGGCCCCGATCCATGACGCACCCAACGACCGACCAGCCCGCACCAAGGCCGTCCGGCGCGATCGTGCCGGTGCTCGCCTTCGCGGGCATCGTGGTCGCGGTGATGCAGACGCTGCTCGTCCCGGTCATCAAGGATCTGCCCCAGCTGCTGCACACCGCGCCCAGCAACGCCACCTGGGTCCTGACCTCCACCCTCCTCTCCGGCGCCGTGGCCACCCCGATCATGGGCCGTCTCGGCGACCTGTACGGCAAGCGGCGCATGCTGCTCACCAGCCTGGCCGTGATGGTGGTCGGCGCCCTGGTCAGCGCCGTCACCAGCGCCCTGATGCCGATGATCGTCGGCCGTACGCTCCAGGGCTTCGCGATGGGCGCCATCCCGCTCGGCATCGGACTGATGCGTGACATGCTGCCCCGCGAGCGGCTCGGCTCCGCCATGGCACTGATGAGCTCCTCGATCGGCGTCGGCGGCGGCCTCGCCCTGCCCGCCGCCGCCCTGGTCGCCCAGCACACGAACTGGCACGCCCTGTTCTACGGCTCCGCCGGACTCGGCGCCCTCTCCATCGTCCTCACCCTCCTCGCCGTACCCGAGTCCCCGATGCGCGCGAAGGGCTCCTTCGACGTGCTGGGCGCGCTCGGCCTGTCCGCCGGTCTGGTGCTGCTCCTGCTGCCCATCACCAAGGGCAGCGACTGGGGCTGGTCGTCCGGCACCACGCTGGGCCTGTTCGCCGCGTCCGTCGTGGTCCTGCTGCTGTGGGGCGTGCTGGAACTGCGCCTCACCGCGCCGCTGGTGGACCTGCGCACCACCGCCCGCCGCGAGGTGCTGCTCACCAACCTCGCCTCGATCATGGTCGGCGTCAGCTTCTACGTCGTCTCGCTCGTCCTGCCGCAGCTCCTCCAGCTTCCCACCGCGACCGGCTACGGCCTGGGCCAGTCCATGGTCGTCGCGGGCCTGTGCGTGGCTCCGCTGGGCCTGACGATGATGTTCACGGCGCCGGTCTACGCCCGCCTGTCCGCCCGCTACGGCCCCAAGGTCACCCTGATCATCGGCCTGCTGGTCATAGCCATCGGCTACGGCGGCGGCCTCGGCCTGATGGACGCCGCCTGGCAGACCGTGATCACCTCGGTGGTCCTGGGCGCCGGCATCGGCCTCGCCTACTCCTCGCTGCCCGCCCTGATCGTCGGCGCGGTCCCGGCCTCGGAGACGGGCGCGGCCAACGGCCTGAACACCCTGATGCGGTCCATCGGCACATCGGTCTCCAGCGCCGTCATCGGCATGGTGCTCGCCAACACCGCGAACCATGTGCAGGGTCTCGCGATCCCGACCATGCACGGCTTCCGGGTGTCCTTCCTGATCGCCACGGCCGCGGTCGCCCTCGGCCTGCTGCTCGCCCTCTTCCTGCCCGGCCGCCGCCCCGCGGCCCACTCCCGGCTCCGCGCCAGCAGCGAGGAGGACGCGAACCTGGAGCGCGCCGAAGCAGTGCTGCGCGGTTTCCGCGGCCGGGTCCTGGACGCCGAGGGCACGCCGGTCGCCCGCGCCAAGGTCACGCTGATCGACCGCCGGGGCCGCCAGGCGGGCGCCACGCTGAGCGAGGAGGACGGCAGCTACACGCTGACCGTGCCGGCCCAGGGCCCGTACGTCCTGGCCGCCCGGGCCGCGGGGCACGCGCCGGTCGCCTCGTCGGCCACCCACTCGGGCGACGACCGCCCGGTCGACCTGGACCTGTCGCTCCCGGGCGAGCCGGTCGCGGCTGCGGAAGCCTGACACACCCGAATCGCCGAGCGGGCCGACGACTTCGCGAGCGGCCGGCTCGGCGAGCGCTGCTGCGCCGCGGCCCGCTGACCCGGCCCGCGGACATCCCCGCCCGGGAGCCGTCCCACCAGGCCATGGCGGCAACGCCACCGACACGTCGCTGAACGCGCCCACGGTGTGCCGACCGTGGGCCGCTGCCGCACCCCCCGTCGCCACGCCGGCGGGGGGTGCGGCAGCATAGGGCGCCCACACGTTCGTACGACCGAAAGGACGCCCCCATGCCCGCGGCGCCCCAACTCGACATCCTGGCCGCGTTCGAGGCCGCGAAGGGGTTCATGCCGCGGCACGAGGGGCTCGCGCTGTACGAGGCCGCCGTCGAGGCGGGGCGGCTCGGGCTGCCGCTGCTGGAGGTCGGCACGTACTGCGGCCGGTCCACGATCCTGCTCGCCGACGCGGCCCGCGCCGCCGGGGTCCCGGCCCTCACCGTGGACCACCACCGCGGCAGCGAGGAGCAGCAGCCGGGCTGGGACTACCACGACCCGGAGACGGTCGACCCCGAGGTCGGCCTGATGGACACGCTGCCCACCTTCCGGCGCACCCTGCACAGGGCGGGCCTGGAGGACCATGTGATCGCGCTCGTGGGCCGTTCGCCGCAGGTGGCCGAGGTGTGGAACGCCCCGCTCGGCCTCGTGTTCATCGACGGCGGCCACACCGACGAGCATGCGACCGCCGACTACGAGGGCTGGGCTCCGCATGTGGCCCGGGGCGGCCTCCTCGTCATCCACGACGTGTTCCCGGATCCGGAGGACGAGTTCACCGGCCAGGCCCCGTACCGCGTCTATCTCAGGGCCCTTCAGTCCGGAGAGTTCACGGAGACCTCGGCGACCGGCTCACTGCGCGTCCTGCGGCGCACGCGGTAGGCGGTGGCCAGCACGGAGACGGTGACCTGCTCGGGCAGGACGCCGTCATCGCCGGTGTCCGCACGGCTCACGTGGCGTGCGCTCGGCGTCATCCCCACCAGGTCCAGGGCCTCCGGCCTGGTCAGGGACGTGGGGTACTCGACCTGTTCGGTCACGGCGGCCTCGAAGAAGGGGTCCAGCGCCCGGTGCAGGCGCTGTTCCTTGGCCGGGTCGACCGTGATCATCGCAGGCACCCGGCCGCGCAGCTCGGCCAGGTGCCGCCCGGTGGGGCGTACCACGATCAACCGGCCGGTCGGGCGGAGCACCCGGTGGAACTCGGCCGGGTTGCGCGGGGCGAACACGTTCAGCACGACATCGGCCACCCCGTCGGCCAGTGGGAAGGGACGGAAGACGTCCCAGGCCGCGGCGGCGGCCCGTTCATGGGCTCGCGCCGCCGAGCGCAGTGCGCGCGCCGACGTGTCCAGCCCCAGGCCACGGGCGCCGGGCAACCGGTCGAGCACACCGGCGAGGTAGTAGCCCGTACCGCACCCGACGTCCACCACCGTTCCCCGACCTGGCAGGGGGTCGCCCACCAGGCCGGCCACGGCCCGGTGGACGGGCGCGTACCTGCCGGTGGCGAGGAACCGGTCCCGGGCCTGGACCATGGGCGCGTCGTCGCCACTGGTGGCACGGGTCCCCGTCAGCAGGCTGACGTAGCCGTGACGGGCGATGTCGAAGGTGTGACCCGCCGGGCAGCGCAGCGCACCGCGGTCGGGGTGCAGGCGGCGCGTACGGCACGTCGGGCAGCGCAGCAGGTCCAGGACGAATTCGAGGGAGGGGGGAGGCGACACGGGCACAAGGCACTCCTGGCAACGGCGAAGGGAAGGGACCGTGCCTGCACGCGCGCTCAGAGAGTCACCGCCCCTGGAACGGGCGGTTCCGGAAAGGGGGTTCACGCGGCGGGCACACCGAGGAGGGCGGCGCCGTCCGGCGTCGCCCTCAACACCTTCCGATCACAGGAAGCAGCAGTGCGGGGTGCTCATGAATGCCACCCCACGACTCTACGACGCCCTCCCGGCCGGAGACGCCCCGGCTCCGGTGGGCGCACCGGAGCACGGAGGACCCCGTCCGCGCGGGCCGACGGCCCGGTCGGGGCGGGCGGGGGCGGTCGAGTTCGACCCTCCCGTGGCGGACACGGACGGCCCAGGTGGCCTGCGGGGCACGCGGCAGCCCCCTAAGAGCCCCGAACACAATGGGCGCCCGGCTCGCGACGCCTGGCACGCACGCTCGCGGCGTTGCCGAAAGGTCCCAGTAGCTCCGCTACGAGGACCTCCCGGCGCCTTGCGATCGCACGCACCAGACGCCGCGAGCTGATCGGACGCCCATTGTGTTCGAGGCTCTAAGGTGGCAGGCATGTCGTACGCAGGACCGGACTTCGATGCCCCCGAGCCCCGCCGTCGTCGACGTGGGCCGCTGACCGTCGCGGTGGCCGCGCTGGTGCCTGCGGCGCTGCTCGGCTGGCTGGTCTACGAGGCCGTGGCCGACACCGGCGGCGGGCCGGGGGGCAGGGCGCCCACGACCAGGTCCGCGGGGACCGCGCCGTCCGCCGCCGCGCCGGGCTCCCCGGTCTCTCCGGCCGGCGGGGCGGACAGCGGCGGGCAGCCGGCCACGTCGTCCACCGCCCGGTCCGGTGCGGGGTCCCTCGCGGGCAAGGTCGTCGTCATCGACCCCGGGCACAACCCCGGCAACGTCGACCACACGGCCGAGATCAATCGCCAGGTCGACATCGGCACCAACTCCAAGGAGTGCGACACCACCGGCACGTCCACCAACTCCGGTTACACCGAGGCCCGGTTCACCCTGGACGTGGCGCGCCGGCTGCGCACGCTGCTGGAGCAGCAGGGTGCCACGGTGAAGTTCACGCAGGACGGGGACCGGTCGTGGGGCCCCTGCGTGGACGAGCGGGCGCGGATCGGCAACGAGGCGCACGCGGACGCGGCGATCTCCATCCACGCGGACGGCGCGCCCCAGGGCGACCGCGGCTTCCACGTCATCCTGCCGGCCTCGGTGCACAAGGGCGCCGCGGACACCCGTGCCATCGTCGGCCCCTCCCGCGACCTCGGCGAACGCGTGGAGGGCGGCTTCGCCCGCGTCACCGGCAGTGCGCCCGCCAACTACGTGGGCGCCGGCACCGGCCTCGTCGTACGGAGCGATCTCGGCGGTCTCAATCTGTCAACGGTTCCCAAGGTCTTCATCGAGTGCGGCAACATGCGCGACAGCACGGACGCGGCACTGCTGACCAGCGGCTCGTGGCGGCAGAAGGCGGCGCAGGGAATCTCTGAGGGAATCGTGAGTTTCCTGCGCGGGTAGCGATCATCGTCTCCGACCCGGCGGACACCCAGGCCGGGCTGACGATAGTGTCTCCCTACGATGAGGGGTCACCCCCGCGCTTCGCACCGCGGCCCGAGGTCGACATGGTGACAGCGACGCCTCCACCGACGACGAGACGACAGACGAAGGACCCGAAGTGAATATCCGCTCCCTCACGAGAGGCGACGGCGTGGTGATCGGAGCAGCGGTATTGCTGTTCATCGCGTCGTTCCTCGACATCTACTCGATCGACGGGGCTCCCAGCAGCGCGGACATCCCCAGCGCCTGGGCCAGCGGACCGCTGCTGCTGAGCGTCTTCCTGGCCGGCATCATCGGCGCGGCGCTGGTCGTCGTCGCCCACGGCCTGCCGCAGGTGCCCAAGGTCGCGGGTCTCGACCTCGGCCAGTTCGGCGTCGCCTTCACCGTCTTCGCCGCCTGGAGCGCGCTCGGCAACGTCTTCGACCCGATCGGCGGTGTCGACAACCTCGGTGGGGCCAGCAGCGTCAGCGCCGGCACCGGCCTGATCCTCGGCCTGGTCGCCACGATTGTCATGGCCGCTGCGGCCATCGCCACGCCGCTGGTCCCGGCCCTGCAGGCCGCCCTCGTCCCGGCCCCCAAGCCCGCCGCTCCCCAGCCCTACGGTGCGCAGCCGCAGGGCGGGTACGGCTACCCGGGCGCGCAGCAGTCGCCGTTCGGCGGTCAGCCGCAGCAGGGCCAGCCGTTCGGCGCGCAGCAGCCGCAGCAGACGGTTCCCGCCGCCGACTTCTCGCCGTTCTGGTTCGCGGTGCCGGTGCCGCGCCCGCTGTTCCCGGAGGACGGCTCGCCCACGCCGATCGCCGAACTGGCGCCCGGCACCTGGTACCTGGCCGTCGAGCAGCGCGGTCCGGCCCTGGTGGCGCAGACGCAGGACGGCCGCCGGGGCGTGCTGCAGGACACGAGCGGTATCCAGCGCGGCTGAGCCCCTGCCCCGTACGGCCCCTCGCCCTTCCGGGCGGGGGGCCGTTGCCGTACAGTCGCAGCCACTCCACAGATCTGACGGACCGTCAGCAGAGGGTCGGGGAGGCGGCGGCATGCGGCTCGGACTCGCGCTCGGCTACTGGGGCCGCGGCCCCGCGGCGGACCAGGTCACGCTGGCGCGGGAGGCGGAACGGCTCGGCTACCACTCGGTGTGGACCGCCGAGTCCTGGGGGTCGGACGCGTTCACGCCGCTCACCTGGATCGCCGCGCGGACGACACGCATCAAGCTGGGCACGGCGGTCGCGCAGATGGCGGCCCGCTCCCCCACCACGACCGCGATGCACGCGCTCACCCTGGACCATCTCTCGGGCGGGCGCATGATGCTGGGGCTCGGCCTGTCGGGGCCGCAGGTGGTGGAGGGCTGGTACGGGCGCCCGTTCCCGAGCTCACCGCTCACCGCGACCCGGGAGTACGTCGAGGTCGTGCGGCGAGTGCTGCGCCGTGAGGCGCCGGTGGAGCTGGAGGGCCGTTTCCACCCCCTGCCCTACCCGGGCCCGGACGGCACCGGCCTGGGCAAGCCCCTGAAGCCGATCACGCACCCGCTGCGCGCCGACCTGCCCGTCCTGCTGGGCGCGGAGGGTCCGAAGAACGTGGCGCAGACGGTGCGGATCGCGGACGGCTGGCTGCCGCTGTACTGGTCGCCGACCCGTCCGGAGGTGTACGGGGCGGAGCTGACCGACCTGCGCGAGGGGTTCGTCGTCGCCCCCATGGCCCGGGTGAAGGTCTGCGACGACGTCGCCGAAGGGCTGCTGCCGGTGAAGGCGATGCTCGGCTTCTACATCGGCGGGATGGGGCACGCGGCCCGCAATTTCCACGCCGATCTGATGGCCCGCATGGGCTACGAGGCGGAGGCGCGGCGGATCCAGCGGCTGTTCCTTCAGGGACGGCGGGAGGAGGCGGTGCTGGCGGTGCCGGACGCCTTCGCCGACGAGATCTCGCTCGTCGGGCCGCGCGAACGCATCGCGGAACGGCTGGAGTTGTGGCGCACCGGCCCGGTGACGGACCTGCTGGTGACGGCGCCGGACCCGCACACGCTGCGGGTGCTGGCCGAGCTGAACGAGAAGTAGGCGAAAAGGAGGCAGGGCACCGCCGCGGAGCGCTGCACGGCGGTGCCCCGTTGACCCCGTCAGCCGCGTGCGAGCTGCGCGGCGGACGGGAGCTGGTCGCGGACGGGGACGCCCGCTTTCCTGGCCGCGGCCTTCACCTGGTCGACGAGACCGGCGTAGGACGCCGCGGCCGGCTCGTCGCCCTTGCGGAGGCGGGAGGGCAGGTCCTTGAGCCCGTCGATGCCGGGCGCAAGCGGGGCGAGGACCCTGGCCAGCGCGGGGTCGCCCTGGGCGTCGCGGGCGGCGGCCGCGAGCCGGCTGTGCGCGAAGGTGCCGGCGAGGCCGGCCTTGGCCAGGGCGGTTCTGCGTCCCTCGGCGCCCTTCTTGAACGTACCGGCCTTCCACGGCTTCACGATCCACTCGCGGACCGCCCCGGCCGCGAGCCCCGCGTTCGCCGCGAACCGGGTCCTGGCGAGCTTCTGCCGCTGCGCCGGGGTGGTCGGGGTGGGCGTGGGGACGGCGATGTAGAGGGCCGCCTGCTGCGCGAGGCTCCCGTCACCGCAGGCGGCGGCACCGGTGAACAGCACGGAGCAGAGGACGAGCGCCACCGCGCATGGGGGCATCCCCTGCTCGAAGAGCTTGGCAGAGCGTATCGGTGCGAGCACGGGAGCCTCCGGGGCCGGGAAGCCGACTGATCCACCGACAGCTTCACCCACGTCGGGCGGCCTTGCCGCCCGGGCGTGCCGAACGAGTGACCCCGCCTGCCCGGGGCCCGCGCCGAACCTCCACGAGTTTGACCGGGATTCGCCGGGCAACCCGGAGGACATGTCCCCTCGATATCGCAACGGTGCGAATCAGGCCGGTACGGTCATCGCCGTGATCGCGGACATCATGGCCGTCATCCTGGGCCTGTGGATCCTGATGTACCTGCTGAACGCGAACCCCGCCAACGACCTGGTGCAGTTCGTCCACGACGCGGCGGCATGGCTGGCGGGCTGGTCCCACGACCTGTTCACGTTCCACGAGGCGTGGGCGCGGGTGGTCGCGGGCTACGGCCTGGCCGCCGTCGTCTACCTCTTCGTGGGCCACGCCATCGCCAACCGCATCCACCGCCACTGAACGCTGCCGCTGAGCGCAACGGCCCCCACCGGGCCCAAGGGCAGCCGTGCCGAGCGCCCGGGGCCCCCACACCCTGCCTACAGGCCGGGCACACGACCCGGCGCGAGAGCCGACACCCGGTCCGTAGGCGGAGCCACGGTGGCCACCCGCCCTCCCCACCCTCCCCGGCAGGGAGGGCGGGAAGGCGTCCCCACGCCAGAGCGGAGCTATCCGCAGCAGTCGGTGTCCAGGCCCGTGGGCAGGGCGTCGCCGCCGAAGACCGTGCAGGTCGGTTCGTCGCCGCCCAGGGCGGCCACGGCGAGCAGCAGCGAGCCGGCCGTCCAGGTGGTGAGTTCCTCGGGCCAGATCGCCCCGTCCTCGAAGACGTAGCCCGTCCAGTACAGGCCCGTCTCCGGATCCCGCAGGTGCTGGATCGACTGGAGGACCTCCAGGGCGCGGTCGGACTCGCCCATCGCCCACAGGGCCAGGGCGAGTTCGGCCGACTCGCCGCCGGTCACCCACGGGTTGGGGACCACGCAGCGCACGCCGAGGCCGGGCACGACGAAACGGTCCCAGTCCGCCTCGATGCGCTCCTTGGCCTCCGCGCCCGTCAGCGCGCCGCCGAGCACCGGGTAGTACCAGTCCATCGAGTAACGGTCCTTGTCCAGGAACCGCTCCGGGTGCCGGCGTATCGCGTGCCGCAGCGCGCCCACCGCCAACTCCCAGTCGGGCTGCGGCTCCTCGCGCTGTTCGGCGATCGCGAGCGCGCAGCGCAGCGCGTGGTGGATGGACGAGCACCCGGTCAGCAGCGCGTCCGCCACGTCCGTGCCGTCGTCCTCCCGCTTCCAGCCGATCTGCCCGCCCGGCTGCTGCAACCGCAGCACGAACTCGACCGCCGCGTGCACCGTCGGCCACATGCGGTCCAGGAACGTGTCGTCGCCGGTCGCCAGGTAGTGGTGCCAGACCCCGACGGCCGGGTACGCGACGAAGTTGGTCTCCCGGCCGCGGTCGGTGACCTGATCCGGGTCGCCGTCGGCGTAGGCCGCGTACCAGGACCCGTCCTCGTTCTGGTGGCGTGCCAGCCAGTCGTAGGCCCGCTCGGCCGCCGTGTGCTCCCCGGCCGCGTCCAGCGCCATCGCCGCCTCGACGTGGTCCCAGGGGTCCAGGTGGTGCCCGCGGAACCAGGGTATGGCGCCGTCCTCCCGCTGCACGGCGAGGATCCCGGCGACGGTCGCGGCGGCCTGCTCGGCGGTGAGGACCCCGGGCAGGACGAGGTGTTCTGTCCGGGGGGTGGTCACTTGGCGGCCGCCTCGGAGGTCTCGTCGGTCTCGGCGCCCTCCGCCAGAGGCGGCAGGTGCGGCTTGGTCGCGTACGCCACGAAGCTCTTGCCGATCAGCGGGTTCAGCGCCTGTTCGGCGACCCGGGTGGCGAGCGGCTTCTTCATGATGTCCCAGACGAGCAGCTTGTGGTACGCGCGCACCGGCAGCGCCTTGTCGTTGTCGACGCCGAACGCGCACTTCAGCCACCAGTACGGCGAGTGCAGCGCGTGCGCGTGGTGGGTGCCGTACGGCTTCAGGCCCGCCTCCCGTATCTTCGCGAGCAGTTCGTCGGCCCGGTAGATGCGGATGTGGCCGCCCTCGACCTCGTGGTAGGCGTCGGACAGCGCCCAGCAGACCTTCTCGGGGCCGTAGCGCGGCACGGTGATCGCGATCCGGCCGCCCGGCTTGAGCACCCGGACCATCTCGGCGAGGACGCCCTTGTCGTCCGGGATGTGCTCCATCACCTCGGAGATGATCACGACGTCGAAGGACTCGTCCGGGAAGGGCAGGGCCAGCGCGTCGCCCTCCATCGCCGTGGCGGTGGCGCCGGCCGGGGCCTCGCCCGCCTCCTTCATCGCCGCGAACCACTTGGCGACCTCGCGGATCTCCTCGCCGTTGCGGTCCAGGGCCACGACCCGCGCGCCGCGCCGGTAACACTCGAACGCGTGCCGTCCGGCACCGCAGCCGAGGTCCAGCACACGGTCGCCGGGAGCGAGCGGGAACCGGGAGAAGTCGACGGTCAGCACGTGGCCCTGCTTTCGCGGTTGGGTACGACGATGTCTTCGGCGGGGGCGGCGGCCGCGGAGGCGGTGGCGGTGACCGGGGACGGGGCGACGGGTGCCGCGGGAGCGCCCCCGCGGGCGCGATCGCGGGCCCGGTTGAGGGCGATGGCCTCGCGGTACCGCGCCACCGTCCCCTCCGCCGCCTTAGCCCAGGTGAAGTGCCGCAGCACCCGTGCACGGCCCGCCGCACCGAGCCGGGCCCGCAGCCCGGGGTCGGCCAGCAGCCGGCTCAGCCCGGCGGCCAGCGCGCCCGCGTCGCCGGGCGGGACCGCCAGGCACGTCTCCCCGTCGCGGCCCGCGACCTCCGGTATGGCACCGCCCGTGGTGGCCACCAGCGGCGTCCCGGTCGCCATCGCCTCGGCCGCCGGCAGCGAGAACCCCTCGTACAGCGACGGCACGCACGCCACCTCGGCCGACCGCACCAGGTCGACCAGCTCCGCGTCGGAGATGCCCTTCACGAACTCGACGGCGCCCTCGAGCCCGTACCGCTCGATGGCCTGTGCGACGGGCCCGTCCTCGGCGCGCTTGCCGACCACGACGAGATGCGCCCCGGGGTGCTCGGTCCGCACCTTGGCGAGCGCCTCGATGAGGAAGACGAGGCCCTTGAGCGGCACGTCCGCGCTGGAGGTGGTGACGATCCGGCCCGGCACCTGCGGCACCGACGCATCCGGCGAGAACAGGTCGGTGTCGGCGCCGATGTGCACGACATGGACGCGGTCCCGGTCGACGCCCAGGTGGTCCACGATCTCCTGGCGGGAGGTGCCGGAGACGGTGAGCACCGACGGCAGCCGGCGCGCGACCCGTTTCTGCATGCGCGTGAACGCGTACCAGCGCCGTACGGACAGCCGCCGCTGCCAGCCCTCGGCCGCGTCCAGTTCGAGCTGCCGGTCCACGGTGATGGGGTGGTGGACGGTGGTCACCAGCGGCGCGCCCACGTCGCCCAACAGGCCGTAGCCGAGCGTCTGGTTGTCGTGCACGACGTCGAAGTCGCCGCGCCGGGCGCGCAGATGGCGGCGGGCGCGCAGGGAGAACGTCAGCGGCTCGGGGAAGCCGCCGGTCCACATCGTGGCGACCTCGAGGGCGTCGATCCAGTCCCGGTACTCGTCGCGCTTCGGGGTGCGGAAGGGGTCGGGCTGGCGGTACAGGTCGAGGCTGGGCAGCTCGGTGAGCGACAGCCCCTGAAGGCCCTCGCCCTCGTCGAGCACGGGGTAGGGCTGCGCGCCGATGACCTCGACCCGGTGACCGAGCCGGACCAGCTCACGCGAGAGGTGCCGTACGTACACGCCCTGACCGCCGCAGAACGGGTTCCCTTTGTACGTCAGGAGCGCGATGCGCAGCGGACGGTCGCCATCGGCGGCAGAACCCTCCTCGGCGCCCGCCTCCCTGGCCTCAGCGGTCACTCTAGGCCCCTTCTTCCCTGCAGTTTCCCGCGAGACTACGCCGGGACGGTAATCTAGAACAAGTTACAGACTTGATCGTTCAAGAGCCTCTGAATCTACCGGCAGGTAGGGCCACTGTGAGCGGTGGATCAGGTGATTCGCGCCACGGCCGGCACCCCTGCCATCCTGTCTGATCACCTGCCCTCACCGACTGTCACGGACGGGACCCATGCCTGCGGAAGCCAAGGTGCCAGCCAGTACCGCGCGACCGGCGGCGCAGCCCGCCTCACCTCCGCTCACCGAGCGGCAGGAGGCACGCCGCCGACGGATCCTGCACACGAGCGCGCAGTTGGCGAGCCGGGGCGGGTTCGACGCGGTGCAGATGCGGGAGGTGGCGGAGTCCGCCCAGGTGGCGCTCGGCACGCTGTACCGCTACTTCCCGTCCAAGGTGCACCTGCTGGTCGCCACCATGCAGGACCAGCTCGAGCGCATGCACGGCACGCTGCGGAAGAAGCCGCCGGCCGGCCGGACCGCGGCCGAGCGGGTCGCGGAGACCCTGATGCGCGCCTTCCGGGCGCTGCAGCGCGAGCCGCACCTGGCGGACGCCATGGTGCGCGCCCTGACCTTCGCGGACCGCAGCGTCTCCCCCGAGGTGGACCAGGTCTCCCGGCAGACGACGGCGATCATCCTGGACGCGATGGGCCTGGACGGCGATCCGACCCCGGACCAGCTCTCGGTGGTGCGGGTCATCGAGCACACCTGGCACTCGGCACTGATCACCTGGCTGTCGGGCCGCGCCTCCATCGCCCAGGTCAAGATCGACATCGAGACGGTGTGCCGGCTGATCGACGACGAGGGCCGGGCACGGAACGGCAGGCCGTAGGGCGGCTGTGGGGAGGCCGCGGGCGGCCCCGGGCACGAAAAAGACCTACGAGACGGGTTCCGGTCGACCTTCCGGTCTCTCGACCTTCCGGTCTTTCGACCGTCGATGTCGGCCACAGCGGAAGCCGAAACTTCACGCCCTAGTCGGCATCTCCGGTTGATTTCCTTCACTCGCCTCGTAGGCAACTTCCAGACTAGGACTTCTCCACCCAAATGGAAGCCCCCAGGCCATGATTTTTAGACTTTTTTCGGGCATATCGCCCTACCGCAGCCTCGCCTACTCCTCCGGCGGGAACACCGGCTCCCCACTCCCCGCCACCGTGATCGCGATGGCCTCCACCGGGCAGTTCTCCGCCGCCTGAAGGATCTGCTCCCCCGCGTCGGCGTCCACCGCGACGGGGTGGGACTGGCGGGCGGAGTCGAGGCGGAAGGCGTCGGCCGCCCGGTGCACGCACTGCGCCGAGCCGATGCAGACCGAGCGGTCGACCTCGATGTGCCAGCGGTCGCCCATGGGCTACGCCTCCTCGTACCCGGCCGGCAGATGGATCATCTTGTGCTCGAGGTACTCGCCGTACCCCTCGGGGCCGAACTCCCGCCCCAGCCCGGAGTTCTTGTAGCCGCCGAAGGGACCGAGCATGTCGAGGCTGAAGGTGTTCACCGAGTACGTCCCGGTACGCACCTGCCGGGCGACCTCGATGCCGTGCTCCACGTCCGCCGTCCACACGCTGCCGCTCAGCCCGTAGTCGGAGTCGTTCGCGATCTTCAGGGCCTCGTTCTCGTCGCCGTACGGCAGCAGGCAGACGACCGGCCCGAAGATCTCCTCGCGGGCGATCCGCATGGAGTTGTCGACGTCGCCGAACAGGGTCGGCTCCACGTACCAGCCACGCTCCAGACCGGAGGGCCGCCCGCCGCCGGTGAGGACCTTGGCGCCCTCCTCCTGGCCGATGCGGATGTAGTCGAGGTTGCGCTGCTGCTGTCGCCGCGCCACCAGCGGGCCGACCTGCGTGGCGGGGTCCAGCGGATCGCCGACCACGAGGGCGCTCGCCGCGGCGGCGAAGGCGTCGGCGAACTCCTCGTAGCGGGAGCGCGGTACGAGGATGCGGGTCTGGGCCACGCACGCCTGGCCGTTGTTCATCCACGCGGCCGGCACGACCCCCGCCACGGTCGTCTCCACGTCCGCGTCCGGCAGCACCACGGCAGCCGACTTGCCGCCCAGCTCCAGGGTCACGCGCGTCAGGTTCCGCGCGGCGACCTCCATGACCCGCCGGCCGGCCGCGACCGAGCCGGTGAACGACACCTTGTCGATCCCTGGATGCCCCACCAGGTACTCACTGACCTCGCGGTCGGCGGGCAGGATCGACAGCACGCCCTCGGGGAGCCCGGCCTCGCGGGCGATCTCGCCGAGGAGATACGCGTCGAGCGGCGACTCGGGCGACGGCTTGAGCACCACCGTGCAGCCGGTGAGCAGCGCGGGCGCGAGCTTGGCGGCGGCGACGAACTGCGGCACGTTCCACGGCACCACGGCCGCCACGACCCCGACCGGCTCGCGCCGCACCAGGATCTTCCCGAGAACGCCGTCCCGCCGCTCCTCGTACGTGAAGTTCCGGGCGACCGTGATCGCCGCGTCCCACACCATCATCGCGCCGAGCGCCTGCGCGAGGACGCTCCAGGAGTACGGGGAGCCGTTCTCGGAGGAGATCACCCGGGCGATCTCCTCGTGCCGCACCGCGATCGCGTCCTTGATCCTCGTCACGACGGCGATCCGCTCGTCGAGCGCCATGCGGGGCCAGGGGCCCTCGTCGAAGGCGCGGCGCGCCACGGCGACGGCCCGGTCGACGTCCCCCCGGGATGCGTGCGGCACCCGCCCGATGACCTCCTCCGTGTGCGGGGAGACCACCTCGATGACGTCCTCACCCAGGGGGTCGGTCAACTCCCCGCCGATGAACAGCTGTCCGTGTTCCACGAGCTCGGTCATGGCGAGTGCCTCCTGCGGGAGCCGGGCGGGGCCGTTTCCTGACGGCATTTCAGAACTGATACCAGTTCTACTTCGACTAGGCCAGACCTGCGCCCCCCGGCCGCCCGGGCACCTGTCGATCGTCACGAGCGGCCGTGCCCGCCGACGGCGGACCGGCAGCCCCGTCGTCGTCACGGGCTGCACCGGCTGACCCGTCAGGAACCGATCCGGCGGGCACCCCGCCTTCACAGCGCGCCTGGACGCAGGACCCGCGTGTGCCGGCACGCGGGTCCTGTCCCTTGTGAGGCGGTACAGGCGGGCCGGGCGTGCGGCCGGACGGGGCCCGTTAGGCTGGGTGCTCCGACGGGCGGTCGCCCGCCACCCGGCGGGGGGTACGGCACTCGTGCGGCTGCCCGACCACTACACGAGGACGGCAACCGAGTGTCTTTCTTCACCATCGGCCACCGCGGTGTCATGGCCGCCGAGCCGGAGAACACCCTGCGCTCCTTCCTGCGGGCCGAACGCGAGGGGCTGGACGGCATCGAACTGGACCTGCACCTGAGCAAGGACGGCGAGCTGGTCGTCATGCACGACGACACCCTGGACCGCACGACGAACGGCTCCGGTCCGATCGCCGACCAGAAGCTGCGCAAGCTCAAGAAGCTGGACGCCGGACTCGGCGAGCGCATCCCCACGTTCGCGGAGGTGCTGGACGCCGTCGGGCCGACGCTGCCGATCCAGGCGGAGATCAAGGACGTGGCCGCCGCCCGCTCGCTGGCCAAGGTGCTCACCGACCGCGACCTGCTGGACCGGGTCTCGGTGCTGTCGTTCCACGACGTGGCGCTGATCGAGATACACAACCTGCTGCCGCAGGCCCGCACCGTGCTGGTCGCAGGCCCGAGCGCGCACCGCGACACCTTCGTCGGCCGCGCCCAGAAGGTCGGTTCCACCCTGGTCAGCGTGGAACTGCGCCAGCTCAACCGCGCCATCGTGGAGAAGTGCGGCGCCGCCGGCATCGACGTGATGGCCTGGACCGTCAACGACGAGCGCGACCTGGCGCTGGCCCGGGCGCTCGGCCTGGTGGGCTGCGTGACCGACCAGCCCGGCATGAAGCGGCTGGTCGAGGCCACGGCCTGACCTCGGGGCCGAAACGGAGCCTCCACAGGCCGTTCTGGTGTGAAACCGGTTCTAGTTATAGTGGGCCATGGCCGTGGGCGGGCGGAGGCGGGATGACGACGAGCCGGGGCGGGGAGCCGATGACGCAGGCGCACGACCACGGCGGGGGCGTACGGTCCTTCAAGGTCCCCATCCCGGACAACCCCCTCGGCCACACGCTCGTCCACGTCCTCGACACCGACCGGGGCCCGGTGCTGATCGACACCGGCTGGGACGACCCGGACTCCTGGGACGCGCTCGCGGCGGGGCTCGCGGCGTGCGGCACCTCGCCCGCGGAGGTCTTCGGCGTCGTCATCACCCACCACCACCCCGACCACCACGGCCTGTCCGGCAAGGTCCGCGAGGCGTCCGGCGCCTGGGTCGCGATGCACGCGGCGGACGCCGCGGTCGTACGGCGGACCCGTGAGACCCGTCCGGAGCGCTGGTACGCGTACATGGCCGACAAGCTGGCCGCGGCCGGCGCCCCCGAGGAACACCTGGCTCCGCTGCGCGCCGCGCACGGCCGCCGGGACCTGCCGGGCTTCGCCCCGGCGCTGCCCGACCGGGAGATCGTCCCCGGGGAACTCCTGGACCTGCCCGGCCGCCGCCTGCGCGCGGTCTGGACGCCGGGGCACACGCCCGGCCATGTCTGCCTCCACCTGGAGGAGGAGCATCCGGCCGGGCTCCCGGGCCACGGCCGCCTGTTCTCGGGCGACCACCTGCTCCCCGAGATCACCCCGCACATCGGCCTGTACGAGGACCCGGACGACGGCGGGGGCCGCCCCGGCTCGGGCGGAGTGGAGAGCATGGGGGAGGTGACGGACCCCCTCGGCGACTACCTCGCCTCACTCGAACGCGTCGGCCGCCTGGGCCCCGCCGAGGTGCTGCCGGCCCACCAGCACCCGTTCACCGACGCGCCGGGCCGCGTACGGGAGTTGCTGGCGCACCACGCGGAGCGATTGACGGGGCTGCTGACCCTGCTGTCCACGCCGCTCACCCCCTGGCAGCTCGCCGAGCGGATGGAGTGGAACCGCCCCTGGGAGCAGATCCCGTACGGCTCACGGCACATCGCGGTCGCGGAGGCCGAGGCCCATCTGCGCCGGCTGGTGAAGCTGGGGCGGGCGGAGGCGGTGGCGGGGAGCGACCCGGTGGCGTACGCGGCCGTGTGAAAAACGCCGGCACCGCCTGTGCCGCGGTTGGTACCAAGGCTCATGGACCTCCTGGAGCACCTTCTCGCGGAACGCGCCTGTGAGCGCATCGTCCTGGACTTCGTCCGCCGCCTCGACCTCGGCGAACCGGCATCCGTGGCCGAGCTGTTCACCGAGGACGGCGTCTGGCAGTGGCCCGCGCCGGGGGACGGGCGGCGGTTCCAGGGGCGGGACACGCTGCGCGAGTACTTCGGCTCCCGCCCCGCCGACCGGCTCTCGCGCCGGATCATGTCCAACGTCCTCGTCACGGTGACGTCGGCGGACACGGCCGAGGCCACCTCGTACTTCACCACGTACCGCGTCGACGGCTACCGCGGCGACATGGTTCCGCCCGGCCCACCGGTCCAGGTCGGCCACTACGAGGACACGTTCCGCAGGGTCGACGGCACCTGGCTGCTCGCCTCCCGCACCCTCCACCTGCCGTTCGGCGGCCCGACGACGCGGCTGCCGTCGGCTGGGAAATCCTGAGATCCGGCAGGAGATTCGGGCTCGGCGCCTGCGATGCCGGTCACATCACGACCGCCGTTCGTGCGACACGGGTCACAGTGTCCGATTTCTGTGCGTATAACCGCTATGGGCCATGCGTGACCCAAACCGTGACGAGCCCCACGTGACCACCGTCACCTACGACGTCCGGCCGTAGATCCACGACCATGTCATGCCTACGCTAATTGCCCGCGCGACCTGGGGTTTGAGAGCCAGATCACACGCCCGGCGTTTCCGGCGGATGCGACCACAACTAGTAAAAGGGGTCATTGCGGACATCTCGTCGGCCTGCTTCTCTGGATGACGTCGCCAGGCGCCGACGAACCCACCCGGGTCGCGGCGCCGACGCATGCCCCCCACCGCGCCCCGCGTGGTTCCGGCATGTCGCGGCTCCCGAGTCCCCGACGAAAAGGTTTCCTGTGACCGTCTCCTTCATCCGCCGCATCGCCTCCCCGAAGAAGGCCATCGCCGCCACCGCCGTGGCCGCCGCCGCCACCGGCGCGCTGCTCACCTCGGCGCCCGCCCAGGCCGCCACCCCCACGTCGGCGTCGGCCTCGCCCTCTTCCGTTCAGGCGATCGCGCACCAGATGATCCCGGACCCGGCGCAGTACGAAGCGTTCAACAAGATCGTCTCGCATGAGAGCGGCTGGAACATCCACGCCACCAACGCCTCCTCCGGCGCCTACGGCCTGGTCCAGGCGCTGCCCGCCTCGAAGATGGCGTCCGCCGGCTCCGACTGGAAGACCAACCCGGCGACCCAGATCAAGTGGGGCCTGAACTACATGAATTCCCGCTACGGCAGCCCCGCGGCGGCGTGGAACTTCTGGTCCACCCACCACTGGTACTGATCGAGCCGGTCCCACGAGACCACGCAGGCGGCGGCCCCGGATCCGGGGCCGCCGCCTGCGGCGTGTCCGCTCAGCGGCGCACCGAGTCGAAGAACCGCACCACCTGCGGCGCCGACACGGCCACCGACCCGAAGTGGTCCACCGCCCCCTGGTTCACCAGCCGCACCCGCGCGCCGTGCGCGCCCAGTGCGGCGGCACAACTGCGCGCGTTCCCGATCGGCACATCGGTGTCGGCCGCCCCCGCGTACAGCCGCACCGGTACGTCCGGCTTCCAGTCGCAGGTGCCGTCGGCCGCACGCATCGCGGCCCGCAGGGCACCGCTCGGATGCCGCATCCGCTCGGCGAAGGCGGGCGTGAGCAGTTCGCCCACGCTCGGCGGCAGCGCCCCGACGACGTCCTCGTCCGGGTGGGTGCCGTCGAACAGGGCCCCGACCCGCTGCGCGTACGGGGCGCGGAACGCCTCGGTCGGCCGGTCGTAGAGGTGGTGCAGCCGGTTCTGCGCGACCAGCCAGTACGCGGTGTACAGCACTCCGCTGGTGCCGTTGACCCGGCCGTCGAACAGCGCCGGGACCTCCTGACCCGCCAGGTCGTACGGGCCGCTGACGGGCGCCAGCGCCTTGAGCCGGAACGTCTGGTCGGCGCCCTGCCGCAGCGCGCGCCCGAGCGCCATCGCCACCTGCCCGCCCTGGGAGAAGCCCGTCACGTAGACGTCTCCGGTGAGCGGGCGGCCGAGGCGGGCGGCCGCCGTGCGGGCCGCGCGCAGCATGTCGACGGACGCCGTGACGGAGGAGCGGGTGTCCATGTAGGGGTGCCGGCCGGGGCCCTCGCCGAGGCCCAGGTAGTCGGGCGCGGCGACGGCTCGGCCGGCGCTCGCGTTCAGGTAGGAGGGGATGCGGCCGAAGTCGTCGCCCACGGAGGGGGCGTCACCGCGGTAGACCATCGTGCCGTGGGTGTCGGAGACCAGGTCGAGCCGGTGCGCGCCACCGGCGGGCAGTGTGAGCAGGCCGGTCGCGGTGGTCTGCCTCCCGCGCGGGTCGACGGTCCGGTACGTCAGCCGGTATCCCCTCACGCCGTACCGCACCGTGTCGGTGGCGATGTGCCGCCCGGCCAGGAAGGTCCGTACGCCGGAGGCGTCCCGGGACACGACCGGGGTAACCGAGACGAGGGTGCCGCGACGGGGTGCCGTCGTCTCCGGCGTGTGCGTCGCCGCGAGTGCGGGGGCCGCGGCGAGGCCCGCGAGCAGGAGGGCCGCCGCGGCGGCGAGCCCTCGCCTGACCGTCCAACTGGTGTGGTTTTCTTGGTCTTTGTGCGTCTCCTCACTCATGAACCCGACGCTACGGACGTCCTGCCCGCCCGGACATCCGGGAATCCCCCGCGTCCGGGGTGGGGCTGACCGCACCGTGCCCGTCCCGCTGCCCGGAGGCCCGTATGAGCGCTGACACGCCGGTGGAGGAACCCGCGACGCGCGGACTGCGCCTGGTCCCCGCGCTCCTGGCGATGACCGTGATCAGCGGGATCGTCGACGCGGTGAGCTACCTGGGCCTCGGACACGTCTTCACGGCGAACATGACCGGCAACGTGGTGGTGCTCGGCTTCGCCGCCGCCGGGGCGCCCGGCTTCTCCACGTCGCACGCGGTGATCTCGCTCGGGTCGTTCCTGGTGGGGGCGGTGGCGGGCGGACGCGCGGGCCGGCGGTACGGCGGCGGGTCGCGGCGCGCCTGGGCGCGGCTCACGCTCGGGGCCGAGGCGGTGCTGCTGGGCGCGTCGTCGGCGGTCGCCTTCGTCGCGCCGGGCACCGCCACGACCAGGTACACGCTGATCGCGGTGACGGCCTTCGCGATGGGGGTGCGCAACGCGACGGTACGGAAGCTGGCGGTGCCCGACCTGACGACGACCACCGTCCTCACCTCGACCCTCACCGGGCTCGCCTCCGACTCGCGGCTCGCCGGCGGCACGGGCAGGCGCTCCCGGCGCCGCGCGGCCTCCGCGACCTGCCTGCTGGCGGGCGCCGTGCTCGGCGGCTGGCTGGTGATCCACCACGGCCTGGGCTGGCCCCTGCTGCTCACGGCCGTGACGACGGCCGTGCTGGCGGTGGTGGCGTCGGGCCGCGAGTGACGACGTTGCGCGACCCGGGGGCACGGGGGAGGCAGGGGCGGGGCGCAGGGGGATGCCCCTGCCTCCCTCGGGGCGGGCCGGCGGCGCCGGGAGGCCGGCGGCCCGGGTCCGTCAGCCCACGGTGACCCGGAGTTCCTTCACTCCGTTGATCCAGGCCGACCGCAGGCGGCGCGGGTCGCCGGCCGGTTTGATGTCCGGCATGGCGTCGGCGATCGCCTGGAAGATGAGGTCGATCTCCAGGACGGCCAGGGACTTGCCGAGGCAGTAGTGCGGGCCTCCGCCGCCGAAGCCGAGGTGCGGGTTGGGGTCGCGGGTGATGTCGAAGACGTCCGGCCGGTCGAAGACCTCGGGGTCGTGGTTGGCGGAGGAGTAGAACAGCCCCACCCGGTCGCCCTTGCGGATCTGTTTGCCGCCGAGTTCGGTGTCCTGGGTGGCGGTGCGCTGGAACGCGTTGACCGGGGTCGCCCAGCGGACGATCTCCTCGGCGGCGGTCTTCGGCCGTTCCCGTTTGTAAAGGTCCCACTGACCGGGGTGGGTGAGGAAGGCGTGCATGCCGTGGGTGATCGCGTTGCGGGTCGTCTCGTTGCCGGCGACGGCCAGCATCAGCACGAAGAACCCGAACTCGTCGGAGCTGAGGTTTCCCTCGTCCTCGGCGGCCACCAGCGTCGTCACGATGTCCTTCGCCGGGCACTGCTTGCGCTCCGCGGCCATGTTCATGGCGTACGCGATGATCTCGGTGGCCGACCGGGCGCCGACCTCCTCGGTGATGGCGTACTCGGGGTCGTCGTACGCGATCATCTTGTTGGACCAGTCGAAGATCCTGGCCCGGTCGTCCTGGGGGATGCCGATCAGCTCCGCGATGGCCTGCAGGGGCAGTTCACAGGCGACCTGGGTGACGAAGTCGAAGGGTCCCTCGTGGGCGAGGGCGGCCTGCACGATGGCCCGCGCACGGGACCGCAGCCGCTCCTCCAGGGCCCGGATGGCGCGCGGGGTGAAGCCGCGCTGGACGATCTGGCGGACGCGGGTGTGCTCGGGCGGGTCCATGTTCAGCATGATCAGCCGCTGGGCGTCGATCGATTCGCGCTCGATGTGCTCGTTGAACCGGATGATCGCGGTGTTGAGGGACGAGGAGAAGATCTCCGGGTGCGTGGAGACGTACTTGACGTCGGCGTGCCGGGTGACCGCCCAGTAGCCCTCGTCCTGGAAGCCCGCGAGCCCGGCCGGCTGGGCTATCCAGCGCACCGGTTCGGCCCGGCGCAGTTCGGCGAACTCCGGCAGGGGCACGCGGTGGTGCAGCAGATCGGGATCGGTGAAGTCGAACCCGTCGGGCAGCGCGGGACAGGGCATGGGTGACCCCCACCATTCTTCGCGTTCTGACGGTGTATCAGTTTTCGGTGAAGGTAGTAACGGGTTCTACAAGCCGCAAGGGGTGCGGCGCCCCGATCGCGTGCGAGACTCGTACAGATCACGACTCCGGAGGCTGCACGACCCTTGCGGCCTCGGACGCCCTGTCAGCACACTGCACACAGAACTAGAACGCGTACTAGTTCTGCGTGGCGGGTGGGCCGGGACGCCCGCGCCGCGCGGGTGACCGAGGAGAGGACGAGCCCCCCATGGCCGCGGAACCCGTGATCGTCGAAGCCGTGCGCACCCCCATCGGCAAGCGCGGCGGCGCGCTCGCCCATCTGCACCCCGCCTACCTGCTGGGCGAGACCTACCGCGAACTCCTCGGCCGCACCGGCATCCCCGCCGACTGCGTCGAACAGATCGTCGGCGGCACGGTGACCCACGCCGGTGAGCAGTCGATGAACCCCGCGCGCACCGCGTGGCTGACCATGGGCCTGCCCTACGAGACGGCGGCGACGACGGTCGACTGCCAGTGCGGCTCCTCCCAGCAGGCGTCGCACATGGTGGCCAACATGGTCGCGGCGGGCGTGATCGACGTGGGGATCTCCTGCGGCGTCGAGTCCATGTCACGGGTGCCGCTGGGCTCGGGCTCCAAGCACGGGCCGGGCAAACCCTTCCCGGACGAGTGGAACGTGGACCTCCCGAACCAGTTCGAGGCGGCCGAACGGATCGCCCGCCACCGTGGCCTCACCCGCGAGAACGTGGACGCGCTGGGCCTGGCCTCCCAGCAGAGGGCGGCGATCGCCTGGTCGGAAGAGCGGTTCAAGCGGGAGACGTTCGCCGTGCAGGTGCCGACGACGGAGGAGGAGCAACGGGCCGGCCTGGGCATGTGGCGGCTCGTGGACCGGGACGAGGGGCTGCGCGACACGTCGCTGGAGGCGCTGTCCCGGCTGAAGCCGATCATGCCGACGGCGGTGCACACGGCGGGCAACTCCTCGCAGATCTCGGACGGTGCGGCCGCGATCATGTGGGCGTCGAAGCGGATGGCGCGGGCGCTGAAGCTGCGCCCGCGGGCCCGGATCGTGGCCCAGGCCCTGGTGGGCTCGGACCCGCACTTCCACCTGGACGGCCCGATCGACGCGACCAGGGCGGTGCTGGGGAAGGCCGGGATGTCCCTGAAGGACATCGACCTGGTGGAGATCAACGAGGCGTTCGCATCGGTGGTCCTGAGCTGGGCTCAGGTCTTCGACCAGGACCTGGAGAAGGTGAACGTCAACGGCGGCGCGATCGCGCTGGGCCACCCGGTGGGCGCCACCGGGGCGCGGCTCATCACGACGGCACTGCACGAACTGGAGCGGGCGGACAAGGAGTTCGCGCTGGTGACGATGTGCGCCGGGGGTGGGCTGGCGACCGGGACGATCATTCAGCGGTTGTAGCGGCCCAGGAGACGAACGCCGAGAAGGCGGCCGGTGCGAGGGTGAGCACGGGCCCGGCGGGGGTCTTGGAGTCGCGTACGGCTACGGTGGCGCAGGGGATTTCGGCGATTTCTACGCAGTCGCCGCCCTGGTCACTGCTATGGGACGACTTGCGCCAGGCGAGGGGGCCGAGGGGGGCGCACTCGACGCATTCGCCACCTTGGTCACTGCTGTAGCTGGACTTACGCCACTCGATCCCTGCCGGCATCGCCTTGCTCTCCATAGCGTTCCTCCATCACGCGGATCAGCTCCGCCGAGTCCCTGAGGGAGAGAGCGGCGGCACGAAGATGATCGTAACGGAGCGAGCAGTCCTTGACGGTGGTCGGGTTGGCGGTCGGATGCCCGCTGCCGTAGCTCTCCGTGTAGACGATGTCCGGATCGTTGGTGAACTGGTAGAGGTTGAATGAGCCTGTCAGTCCCGCGTGCGCTCCGGCCGAGAACGGCAGCACCTGGATGTTGATCCGGGGGTCGTCCTCGAAGGACAACAGGTGAGCCAGTTGGCCACGCATAGCCGCGGGGCCGCCGATCTCCTGGTACAGAGCGGCCTCGCTGAGGATCAGCCAGAAGACCGGCGGCTCGTCTTTCTGAAAGATGCGCTGACGGGCCAGACGTACAGCGGTCCGGTCATCGAGGTCGGTCCGGTCGAGTGCGCCCAGCGTGGCGCGCGCATACGCCTCGGTCTGGAGAAGGCCGTGGACCATGCCCATCTGGAAGGTGCAGATCTCAGCGGCCCGCACTTCCAGTGCCGCCACCTGCTGGAACCACGCGGGAAGTTGGCTGCGCAGCACCAGCTCGACCAGCCGGGACAGCAGCCCGTCCGTCCGCAGGGCGGCATCCACCCGCTCACTGAACTCCGGTGTCGGAACCCTCCGCGCCGTCTCGATCTGCCCCACCAGCGACCCGGTGTAGTTGACGATGTCCCCGAGCTGCTTCTGCGTCAGCCCGGCAGCCTCCCGGTGCCTGCGCAGCTCGAAGCCGTAGTAGTCGAGCGGTGAGGCGCCCGGATCGAGGACGTTGATGTGGGTCACGCACGGCCCCCTTTCACGCAACGCGGCCCACAGCGGGACCCGTTGTATCCGATCCGTAGCCGAGGGTAGTCGGGCGAGGTCAGGCTCGTCGTGTGAACGACTACATTCCCGTTGCCCTCCTGGGCCCCCTCCCCACCCGGTACCGCATGCACCTCACCGTCGGCGAGCACTCGGCGCGGCACATCCGCCGCATCGTCCGCTCGTTCGTCCAGGAGTGGGAGATGGAGGAGCTGGCCGACGCCGCCGAGCTGGCCGTGACCGAGCTGATCGCCAACGTCGTACGCCACGTTCCCGACCGGCGCTGCACACTGCTGGTACTCCGGCAGGCGGCCGGTGTCCGGGTGGAGGTGACGGACGGCTGCGAGCAACGCCCCGCGGTGCTTGCTGAGTTGCGTATGGAGGCCGAGAACGGTCGCGGGCTCCTCCTGCTCGACGCGGTGGTCGACAAGTGGGGCGTGGAAACACACGGCACGGGCGGCAAGACCGTGTGGTTCGAGTGCGAGGCCGGTACAGCCGTTTCTGAGTAGACGGCCGTCCGCGCGGGCGGGAAGCCGCGAGCGGTCGAGCTGTCCTTTCCGTCGGCTCACGCGCCCCTTCGTGGAGCAGTGGGACGAGCGCAGTCCACCAAAAGCAAGAGCCCCGGACGGCTCGATGACCGACTCCGTCACCCACCGACGTGCCCTACCGGGTTCGGAATCCGGTAGGGCCGTGGGAGATCGCGAATCTTCTCGATGGATCAGCCTTGGACGACGAACGTCTTGGCCTTACCGGAGCGCTCGGAGCAGGACCGCTTCTCCTCAGCGGTCATCTTCCTGGACTTGACGACCACCGCGTTGCTCTGACCGTCCGTCCCGTTCGGGGCAGGCCCGGTGATCACATCGGGGACGAACCAGAAGTAATGACCCCACTTCCGGTTGTCGTAATGGGTCTGCCACGTGCCGGAGACGGTCTGCATCACCTGCGCCCGGGAGATCCAGCCGACTTCGCCGGGCTTCACCGTCATGTTGACGGAGCTGGACTCCGAGTGCGTGCTCGACCAGGTGTGACTGTAAGTCGCCGTTACGCTGAGGTCGATGATTCCCGCTATCTTGCCGCCGGCGGTCACGGATACGCCCGCCGAATCCGTGGAACCGACGGTGTCGGACCAGGTCATCGACTGGGTGGCCGGCGAGGTGCTGCAGTTGTAGAGCGAGTCGGAGACCCGGTGGAAGTCTCCGAGATACGCATGCCCCAACTGTGGATCGTTGAAGGAGCACTTCCCTTCGCCGGAGTCGCAGTCGGCTATGAGCTGTGCCCGGGTGGGCTGGTCATCGGCCGACGCCGGAACGGCTACCGCCGCCACCACGCCCAGCGCAGACGCTGACAGCGCCAGCATCCGTCCGACGCAGCGCATCCTGCGGTTGTTCGCCATACATGTGCCTTTCACTGTGCATGAGGGGGGTCGACGATCACGGGAAGAGCGATCGAAGTCACCCGCGATCACCGCCTGTTGCGATCTACCGGACGCAACAACTGACTTATCTACATCACCGGTTGACGAAATCCCAGCCTCATGGACGACGCGGGAGACGTCGATCAGACGGACGTCAGCGTCATCGAGGCGGTGCGGGATCGCCTCGCGCAGCCACGGTCACTTGGGAGCGCAGTGGTCTTTCCGCCACTGGAAGAACCGATCGGCAGTGTTGGTGATGACGCCGTCGACGCCCCACGATGTCGCGCGCTTCCATTTGCCGGCGCCGTCGACCGTCCACACGAACGTCTGGACACCGGCCGCGTGGAGCCGGCGCACCACGTCGGGGTGCGCCTTGAGGCTGTTGAAGTTCACCGCATACGCGGAGAGGGAGAACTTCCGCGCCGTCGCCACGGGGTCCGCGTCGAGCTTGTCCCGGAGCAGGGCCGGTTTCATCTTGTACGGGGAGGCCGCCACGTGGCGCACGATGTCCTCGTCGAAGGACTGGACCACGGTGCGGTCGGTCATTTTGGCCTCGGAGACCAGCCGGAGGACCCGGTCGACCACCGCGGGCGTCTGCGGCCCCTTGATCTCCAGGAGGAACCGAACCGGCAGGGCCTTGACGGCGGTCAGCGCCTGACGCAGCGTCGGGACGTGTCCGCCGCCCTTCACCGTCAGCCGGGACACCTGCCGCGCGGTGAGCTGGTCGATGCGGCCGGTGCCGTCGGTGGTGCGGTCCACGGTGGGGTCGTGCATGATGACCGGCTCGCCGTCCTTGGTGACCTGCACATCGGTCTCCACGTAGTCGGCTCCGTGAGCCGCTGCCGCTTCGAAGGAGGCGATCGTGTTCTCCGGTGCGCGCCGAGGGGAGCCGCGATGCCCGATGACACGGGTACCGGAGCAGTCGGCGGTGGGCGTCTTCTGCGGCTCGTGAGCCGTCGGCGTCCCCGAGGTGCGGCCGGTCAGCGCGGCGACGCCCAAGGTCGCGACCGCCGCCGTCGCCACCGCGAGCGGCAGCACATATCTGCGACGCACTGCGGGACGGGCCGAGCCGGACGTACTGCGCCGTCCCATGTACGCGATCCCCCGTGAAAGAACGTTCAGTGAAGCGATGAACTTCGCGATCTTAGCCGACCGTTCACAGGCACCACACAGGGCTCCCGGCGACTCCCTCCTCAGTTGAAGTCCGCGTCCGTTTTGTCCGCATGACGACGGGTGTACGGGCGGTCCGGTTCCTACGCAGGGCGCGAGATGGATCACAGGACGGGCGGCGGGCGGTGGCTCGCGGCGGGGCCGTCAGACCTGGACACGGCGCCTTTTCGCGCTCTGTGCAGCGGGACGACTACTGTCCGCTATGACGGCAAGTTCCCTTATGGTCGTTTTTCGGCTCGCCTTTGCGGCAAGCCTTGTACCTGTAGCTGGTCCTGGCCCATCGCCGTGCCAGACCCCAGGGCCCAGCCCGTGGCCGGACGTACCGGCCGTCGGCGGCCGGCCTTTCGGCCCCGCCCCGTGGCTTCGCGGCCCACCCTGACCGGCCCGGTCGGCCGCTGCGGCCGATCACCGGTCCGCCGTACGAGACGCAGCACACGCACGCCCCGTACAACGGCGGGCCCCGCCCCTGTCCCCGTCGAAAGGTAGGCGAGCGAACCTTTGTCGGCTGCCACAGTTGCCGCTTCCCGTTCCACCCCCTTCCCCAAGAAACCCGACGCCACCGTCACCGAGCCGGCCCTGGTGAGGCGGGCCGTGCAGGCCGCCGCGCTCGGCAACGCCATGGAATGGTTCGACTTCGGCGTCTACAGCTACATCGCGGTCACGCTGGGCAAGGTGTTCTTCCCGTCCGGCAGTTCCACCGCGCAGTTGCTGTCCACCTTCGGCGCGTTCGCCGCGGCGTTCCTGGTCCGCCCGCTCGGCGGCATGGTCTTCGGACCGCTCGGCGACCGTATCGGGCGCCAGAAGGTGCTCGCCATCACCATGATCATGATGGCGATCGGCACGTTCTCCATCGGCCTGATCCCGTCGTACTCCGCGATCGGCGTCGGCGCGCCGGTCCTGCTGCTCGTGGCCCGGCTGGTGCAGGGCTTCTCCACCGGTGGCGAGTACGCGGGTGCCTCCACGTTCATCGCCGAGTACGCCCCGGACAAGAAGCGCGGCTTCCTCGGAAGCTGGCTGGAGTTCGGCACGCTCGCCGGCTACATCGGCGGTGCGGGCCTGGTCACCCTGATGACCGCGCTGCTGTCCTCCGCCGACCTGGCGTCCTGGGGCTGGCGGATCCCGTTCCTGATCGCCGGGCCGATGGGCGTCATCGGGCTCTACCTGCGGCTGCGCCTGGAGGAGACCCCGGCGTTCGCGGCCGAGGTGGAGAAGGCCGAGACCAACCGGCCCAAGGTGCCGCTGCGCAAGATGATCACCGGCCAGTGGAAGGCGCTGCTGCTGTGCATCGGCCTGGTGCTCGTCTTCAACGTCACCGACTACATGCTGCTGTCGTACATGCCGAGCTACCTGACCAGTGAGCTGAAGTACGACGAGACGCACGGACTGCTGGTCGTGCTCGCCGTGATGGCGCTGATGATGATCGTGCAGCCCTTCGTCGGCGCCCTGTCCGACCGTGTCGGCCGCCGTCCGGTGATCGCGGCGGGCTGTGCCGGCTTCCTGTTCCTGTCCGTCCCGGCCGTCCTGCTGATCCGCCAGGGCAGCCTGCTCGCGGTCGCGCTCGGCATGGGCGCGCTGGGTCTGCTGCTGGTCTGCTTCACGGCGGCCATGCCGTCCGCGCTGCCGGCCCTCTTCCCGACCCGGGTCCGCTACGGCTCGCTGTCCATCGGCTTCAACGTCTCGGTGTCGCTGTTCGGCGGCACGACCCCGCTGGTGGTCACGGCGCTGATCGGCGCGACCGGGAACATGATGATGCCCGCGTACTACATGATGGCGGCGGCCGTGATCGGCGGTGCCGCGGTGTGGTTCATGGCGGAGTCGGCGGGCCGCCCGCTGCCGGGTTCGGCACCGTCGCTGGAGCGCGCGGAGCGCTGATACGGCCCACTGCGACGGGCGCCTCCGTCGTGCCGCCGGGGACTTCGGTCCGGCGGCGCGGCGGAGGCGTTCGCGCGAGGGAGCAGGCGTTCGCGCGAGGAGCAGGCGTTTTCGCGGGGAAAGCGGGCAGAGCCGCCGGGCGTCCAGGCGCGCTCAGCCGGTCGGTGACACCGCTCCACCGGGTGGCCCGTCACCCGACCGGGGGAAATCCGCTGACACGGCACCCTCCTCTGGCTATATTCGTTAGCGAGCCTAGTTAGGCCATCTAACCAGCCGGATGAAAGGCATGGTGCATGACCACAGCGCAACAGCTCTGGGACGACGTCGACGCCTACTTCACGGACCTGCTCGCCCCCGAGGACGAGGCGCTCACCGCGGCCCTGCGGGACAGCGACGCGGCGGGCCTGCCGCACATCAACGTGGCGCCGAACCAGGGCAAGCTGCTCCACCTGCTGGCCCGGATCCAGGGGGCGCGCCGCATCCTCGAGATCGGCACGCTCGGCGGGTACAGCACGATCTGGCTGGGCCGCGCCCTGCCCGCCGACGGCCGGCTGATCACCCTGGAGTACGAGGCCAGGCACGCCCAGGTCGCCCGCCGCAATCTGGAACGGGCGGGCCTGGACGGGATCACGGAGGTGCGCGTGGGCCCGGCGCTGGAGTCGCTGCCCAAGCTGGCCGAGGAGCAGCCGGAGCCGTTCGACCTGGTGTTCATCGACGCGGACAAGGTCAACAACCCGCACTACGTCGAGTGGGCGCTGAAGCTGACCCGCCCCGGCAGCCTGATCGTCCTCGACAACGTGGTGCGCGGCGGCCAGGTCACCGACGCGGGCAGCGAGGACCCGAGCGTGCGGGGGACCCGGGCCGCACTCGAACTGATGGGCTCGCACCCGAGGTTGAGCGCGACAGCGGTGCAGACGGTGGGCAGCAAGGGGTACGACGGGTTCGCGCTGGCCCGGGTGGTGGGCTGACTCCGTGGCGGCCGTCAGGCCTCGTGGTAGAAGCCCACGTTGACGCTGCGGGGGGCGGTGCGGTCCTGGATGACCAGCTCACCGGAGGCGCCCTGCGGGAGCCTGGCCGTGCCGCCGTAGGGCAGCGGCTGGGCGGGGTGTCCGGCGAGGGTGAGCAGGACCTCGGAGGAGGGGTCGGGCTGGGAGCCGCGCAGCCAGGTGACCTGCCAGGCGCCGTCCGCGGCGTACTGGAACTCCAGGTGGACCCGGGAGACGAACAGCCAGTCGTCGGGGGTCGCCAGCCGGCACACGGACTTGTCCCGGCCCACCCGCAGCACTGCGCCCGGCTCACTGGGCGCGTCGGCCATCTGCATGCCGGCCGTCGCCCCGGCGTCCGCCGCGGAGACCGAGGCCATGGTGAGTTCGAGCACGTGCGCTCCTTCTGGGTGCGGCGGTTGAAGTGTGCTGCGGTCCGGCCCCGTTGGCGTGCCGCGCCGGAATGATAATTCGCCCGATCGCCCCGCCGGGGGACCTCGCGCACAATGAACCCATGACCGAACGCAAGCCGCCCGGCGTCAGCTTCGAGTCGTTCGCCGACAAACAGATCCGTGACGCCCAGGCACGAGGAGAGTTCGCGAACCTCCCCGGTGCGGGCGAGCCGTCTGAGGCGGTCAGTGACACGGCGTACGACGACCTGTGGTGGATCAAGCGCAAGATGGCCCGCGAGGGGATCTCGGTCCTGCCGCCGACGCTGGCCCTGCGCAAGGAGGCGGAGGACACGCTGACGGCGGCCGCCCAGGCGCCGTCGGAACGGGTGGCACGGCGATTGATCGAACAGTTGAACGCGAAGATCCGCGACATGATGTTCAAGCCGCCGCCGGGCCCTCCGCTGGGCCTGAAGCCCTACGACGTGGAGGCGGTCGTCCGGGAGTGGCGCGAGCGCCATGAGGGGCGCGCGGGAGCGGGCTGACAGGCGCCCACGGCGAACCGACACGGTGACGCACAAAGCGGGGCCGGCCCGGTGTGTCGTCCGGGCCGGCCCCGCTCGCCGGGTCGCCGGTGCCGCTCACATGCTCAGCAGCCGCTCCGCCGTAGCCCGGTAGTCCCGCAGCGCCAGTCGTAGCTGTTCCGTGTCGGCCGTCGGGTGGCTCGCGTCGCCCGTCTCCTGCCAGGACGCCTTCAGGGTGCGGCGCCGGGAGGTCACGGCCTCGGCGAGGCGCGAGGCGACCTCCTGGACCACCTGGTCCGCCTCCTCCACGGCCTCCTTGGGCCGGTCGACGAACCTGCCGACCGCGTGCTGCAACCGCAGCTCGAACTTGTCGCACTCGTCCCGCGGCAGCAGCCGGGCCTCCCGCGAGGGGCCCGCAGCGGCCGGCCGGGACTCGGCGGTCTCGGGCCGGAACTCGGCCGCCGACCGGGGCTCACCCGTCCCGGGCCGGTACTCGCCCGCCACCGGGGACTCCCCCGCCTCCGGCCGGAACTCGGCGCCCGGCCGGCCCTCACCCGACTCGGGCCGGAACTCCGCCGCCGACCGGGGCTCTCCGGTGTCGGGCCGACGCCCCGTCGCTTCCGGGCGTTCGGCGGCGCCGCCCGGTGTCCATTCCGTCATCACCCTCAACTCCCCTTCACATGCTGCCTGTGGAACGCCCACGGCAGACGGGACTGCCCGGTGCTGCCGGCGGCGTGCCGGGGCGTCTTCTCCGTGGGGCCGGCCGACTGCCGGCGCGGGGGTGCCACCAGGTCCTCGAAGAGCGCACGCGCCTCCAGCATGGCCTCGCGCATCTCCTCGGTGTCCGAGCCGTCCGCGGAGATGCCGGTGTCCGGGGTGTGTGCGGCCCGGTGCAGCCGGCGGTAGCCGTGGACGTGGTGGGCGTGGTGCACGGACAGCGCGTCGAGCTGCTCCTCGTAGCGCGTGCCGTCCGGGAAGCCCCGCACGCCCGCCAGCTCGGCGAGCAGCCGGTCCGCTTCGGCCACCGCCTCACCCGGGGAGTCGACGAAGCGCTCCTGCGCGGCCGCCCAGCGCGCCGCGTACCGTTCGCGCTCGGCCGGCTCCAGCGGGTGCTCGTGCAACGCGCCGTACCTCTTCAGCCGCTCGGTCAGCTCGCGCTCCGCGGCCTTGGTGTCGCCGTCGTGCCGGGCCACGGTCCGCTCGTACTCGGGCCCGAAGCGGCGCTTCAGGCCCCGCCCGCCGACCGCGCCCCTGGCCCTTGGGGACACCGCGGCCGCGCCCGCGAGGGCGGCCGCCACGATCACGATCACGATCAGAGCGATGATCCAGCCTGTGGACATGGGTGCCTTCCGGGGTTGCCTTCAGGTCTCACGGCCCGGCGGGCCGTCTCCCGCCCGGGTTGCCCGGACGGCGGCCCCCAAACGAGCCCCGGGTCCCGGCACCGCCGGAAGACCGGAGGGCCCGCGTAATTCGTTTGCGCGCCCCTGTCGGCCCCTCCCGAGAATGTTCGGCATGAGCTGGACCATCGCCCCCGAACCCTTCGACTCCCCGGTCGCCGCCGCGCTGTGGCGGGCGTACTACACGGAGGTCAGCGACCGCTGGTACCTGCTGCACGAGGGGCGTCGCACGGACCCGGACGAGCTGGAGCGCGAGATCGCCGCCGACACGGGCGACTACCTGGCGCCGCCCGGCGGCCGGCTGCTGGTCGCCCGGTATGACGGCGAGCCCGTCGGCACCGCGGGCGTACGCCTGATGGATCCCGCGACGGCCGAGCTCAAGCGGGTCTTCGTGCACCCGGACGTACGCGGCAAGGGCGGGGCCCCGCTCCTGGTGACCGCCGCGGAGGACGCGGCCCGGGCGCTGGGCGCGGCGAGGATGGTCCTCGACACCCGCAACGACCTGGTGGAGGCCCGCACCCTGTACGCCCGCCTCGGCTACGAGGAGACGGCCCCGTACAACGACAACGACTACGCGGAGCACTGGTTCGCCAAGCGGCTGACCTGAGCGCGGGTACGCGGCAGGCCACGTTCGCCCCGTCGCAACGCGCCTCAGACGGCCCGTCCGTACGGCCGTGGTGGCGGCGACCCGTCGTGCGGGCGTTCCGCGTCCGAGCCGCACAGCTCCGCGTTCAGTTCCTGGACCAGCTTGATCAGGTCGGTCGGGCGGTCGGGGCCCCACCAGTCGCCCAGCAGTTCGGCCAGGGACTCCTCACGCGCCTCGGCGAGACGGTCGGCCACCTCGCGGCCCTGTTCGGTCAGGACCAGGTCGATCCCCTGGCGCACGGCGAGGCGCCGCTCCTCCACCTGCCGTGCCGCGGCGAGGATGACGTGCAGCGGGACGGAGCTGCGCTCGGCGAGCAGCGCCGGCTCGGCCCAGCCGTACTTCCTGATCCGCAGCAGCAGCCAGCTCGTCGCGGGCAGCAGGTCGTACCCGGCCCGCCTGGTGATCTTCTCGTAGATCTGCCGGCGTCCCTCCCGGGAGCCGAGCAGGGACAGTGCGCGGCCTGCCTCCTCGTACGACGAACGGTGCACCGGGTTGCTCGCCAGGGTCTCCGAGACGTCCGGTGCCGTGACCGAGCCGCGCAGCCTGTCCTCGCGCAGGAACCAGGCCAGGACGAAACCGAGGAGGGCGACCGGGGCCGCGTAGAGGAAGACGTCGGTGATGGAGGAGGCGAACGCGTGCAGGACCGAGGGCCGTACGGCGGGCGGCAGGGCCGCGATGCCGCGCGGGTCGGCCTTCAGGGCGCCCGGGCTGACGCCCGGCGGGAGCGGATGCCCGGCGAGCGCGGCCACGAGCTTGTCGGCGAGGCGGTTCGCGAAGACCGTGCCGAAGACGGCCACGCCGAACGAGGCGCCGATGGAGCGGAAGAAGGTGGCGCCGGAGGTGGCGACGCCCAGGTCCTCGTAGGCGACGGCGTTCTGCACGATCAGCACGAGCACCTGCATGACGAGGCCGAGACCGAGGCCGAAGACGAAGAAGTAGCCGCTCATCTCGGCGGTGCCGCTGTTCTCGGTGAGCCGGTGCAGCAGGAGCAGGCCGATGGTGGTGACGGCGGTGCCCACGATCGGGAACACCTTCCAGCGGCCGGTGCGGCTGACGATCTGTCCGGAGGCGGTGGAGGACAGCAGCATGCCGGCCACCATCGGCAGCATGTGCACACCGGACAGGGTGGGGCTGATGCCGTGGACGATCTGCAGGAACGTCGGCAGGTACGTCATCGCGCCGAACATCGCGAAGCCGACGATGAAGCTGATGACGGCGGAGAGCGTGAAGGTGCGGACGCGGAACAGCTTCAGCGGCAGGACGGGCTCGGCGGCGCGGCGTTCGACGGCGAGGAACGCCACGAGCAGCACGGCGCCGAGGGCGGCCAGGCCGGCGATCTGCGGCGAGCCCCAGGCCCAGGTGGTGCCGCCGAGCGAGGCGACGAGGACCAGGCAGGTGGCGACGGAGGCGATGAGGAGGGTGCCGAGATAGTCGATGACGTGCCGTTCGGCCTTCCGTGGGATGCGCAGGGCCGTGGCGATGACGGCGAGGGCGACCACGCCGACCGGCAGGTTGACGTAGAAGACCCAGCGCCAGCTCAGGTGCTGGGTGAACAGACCGCCGAGCAGCGGGCCGAGGACGCTGGTGGCTCCGAAGACGGCGCCGAAAAGACCCTGGTAGCGGCCCCGCTCCCGGGGCGGGACGATGTCGCCGACGATCGCCATCGACAGCACGATGAGCCCGCCGCCGCCGAGACCCTGCAGGGCCCGGAAGCCGATCAGCTCGGGCATGTTGCGCGCCATGCCGCACAGGGCCGAGCCGATCAGGAAGAGCACGATCGCGGCCTGGAACAGCTTCTTGCGGCCGTACTGGTCGCCGAGCTTGCCCCACAGCGGGGTGGCCGCGGTGGAGGCGAGCAGATAGGCGGTGACCACCCAGGACAGGTGCTCCAGTCCGCCGAGGTCGCTGACGATGGTGGGCAGCGCGGTGGAGACGATCGTCTGGTCGAGGGCGGCCAGAAGCATGCCGAGCAGCAGTGCGCCGATGGAGACGAGGACGCCGCCGCGCACGCTGTCGCCGCCGGGCGTGCGGCGTGCGGCGGAGGAGCCGCCGGTGCCGGTGCCTGCGGCGGCGCCGGGTAGGGCCGGCTCCGTGGGCCGCGTGTCCTCTCCCGCCGCCCGGCCCTGGGTGTCATCCGTCATGAAGGCCTCCCGTGGACGGTCGTACGACCTCCGGTGCGCTGTCGTCCATCGTGCACTCTCATCGTGGTGGGTGTGACCCGTTATGGCCTGTTGAGTCCTGATGGGAAGGAGGAATTCCGGGGGCTGCCGGGAGATTCCGTGAGGGAGATCTGCATAATTCCTGGAATTCGGCGGGGAGGGGACCCACGCGTGAACGGACCGAACGGACAGGCCTGCCCGGAGTGCGGGGCGCCGCGGCGCGGGGACGGCACGCCGTCGTGCGGGTGCACCCGACGGGCGGCCGAGGCACTCCAGGAGGCGCGCACGGCGGAGGCGGCTGCGGCGGAGGACTTCGATCCGCTGCGGATCAGGCCGTATGTGGAGCTGGGGGACGAGACGGTACGGCTGGGGACCGTGCCGGAAGGGCCGGACGCCGCTGCCGTACCGGGAGCGGCGGACGCGACGACGCGGCCGGGTGCCGCGGCGGAAGGCCCGGACGCCGCTGCTGCACCGGAGGAGACGGACGCGACGGCACGGCTGACCGCCGTACCGGGAACCCCGGACGCCATGACACGGCCGGCCGCCGTACCGGAAGACCCGGAGGCGACGGCACGGTTGACCGCCGTACCGGGAACCCCGGACACCACGGCACGGCCGGCCGCCGTACCGGGAACCCCGGAGGCGACGGCACGGTTGGGTGCCGTTCCGGACGGGACGGCGCTTCTGCCGGCCGTGCCCTCCGTCGAGGAACAGGCCGCCTCCGTTCCCCCGGACGCCGAGCCGCGGAGCTGGCGCCGACGGCGCGCCGCCCTGCTGGCCACGGGCGGTGCGCTGGCGACGGTCGTGGCTGCGGCGGGCTTCGCGAGCGGGCTGTTCTCCTACGAGCCCCCGAAGCGGGACGGCGCGCTGCCCCAGGAGATCCGGGCGAGCGTGCCGGAGTCGCCGTCGCCGGACGGCACGTCGGCCCCGGCGACCACGGCGTCCGTGGCGGCGCCCGCACCGAGCAGGAGCCCGTCGCCGAGCGCGAGCCCGTCGCCGTCGCCCTCCCCGTCGAGCGCGTCCCCCACGCCGTCCGCGTCGCCGACGCCCAGCGGCACGCCGACGAGCGCGCCGGCCAGTGCCACGGCGTCCCCCGGCACGAACGCCCAGCCCCACCGCGGCGCCTCGGTCCTCCGCCCCGGCGACCAGGGCCCGGACGTCACGGAACTGCAGCTCCGGCTGCGCCAAGTGGGCCTGTACCTGGGCCCCGCGAACGGCACCTACGACGCCCAGGTGGAGAACGCGGTCCGCAGCTACCAGATCAGCCGGGGCATCAAGGGAGACGAGTCCGGGGTGTACGGCACGGCGACGAGAACGAGGCTGGAGTCGGAGACGACGAAGCCGTAGCCCACGGCCACCGCCGCACGGCTGCTGTCGTCACAATCCCCCGGTGGGGCCGTCAGGCCAGGCGGAGCCGGATCGAGCCGTCCCCCGCCGTCTCCACCCGCACCCCGGTCAGGTCCCGGACCAGGGCGTCCGGCCCGTGCAGTCCCGCCCTGGGACCGACGCCCACCACCCGCATCCCCGCGGCGCGACCCGCCGCGATGCCCGCGCCCGAGTCCTCGAAGACCACGCAGTCCTCCGGGTCGAGACCCAGTTCCGCGGCGCCCTTCAGGAAGCCCTCGGGGTCGGGCTTGCTCGCGCCGACCGACTCGGCGGTGATCCGCACCGGCGGCAGCTCCAGACCCGCCGCCGCCATCCGCGCGGTCGACAGGGCGACGTCGGCCGAGGTCACCAGCGCGTGCGGCAGCCCGCGCAGCGAGTCCAGGAACGCCCGGGCCCCGGGGACCGCCACGACCCCGTCCATGTCCGCGGTCTCCTCGGCGAGCATGCGGGCGTTGTCCGCCAGGTTCTGCTCCACGGGCCGGCCGGGCAGCAGCAGCGCCATCGACGCGTGCCCCTGCCGCCCGTGCACCACCTTCATCACCTCGTCGCCGTCCAGCCCGTGCCGGTCGGCCCAGCGGCGCCAGATCCGCTCGACGACGGCGTCCGAGTTGACGAGGGTGCCGTCCATGTCCAGCAGGAGGGCGCGGGCGGTGAGCACGGTGGTGGCCGTCATCGGCAGCTCCAAGACGCGGCGGGGGCGTACGGGTGCGCCCGGCAGGGACAAGGCGGCCCCGCCCGCCGGTCAGGGGAAGCAGGCGGGAGCCACTTTGTTCCTCCACGGTACAAAACTGTCCGGGATCCCGCCAGCGCCCCCACCAAGACGTCACCGGCCGTTCGCCGCCCGGCCACACCCGCCGGGCTCGGCGACGTCACCGGGCCACGGCCTCGTACAGGCTCCACGCCCCGAGCGCCAGCATCACCAGCGCCGCGATCTTCGTGATCAGACCCAGCGGCACCCGCTTCATCAGCGCCTTGCCGCCCACGATGCCGAGCCCCGCGACGGCCCACAGCCCCAGCACCGCCCCGAGGCCCACGGACAGCGGGTCGTCGTAGCGGGCCGCGAGGTTCGCCGTCATGATCTGGGTCAGGTCGCCGAACTCCGCGACCAGGATGAGCATGAAGCCGGTGCCGGCCACCTTCCAGAAGGACTGGTCCTCCGGCTTGCGGATCTCCTCCTCGTCGTCCCCCTTCTTCAGCAGCAGCATCGCCGCACCGCCCAGGAACAGCACCCCCGTGAGCGCGTGCACCAGCCGCTGCGGCAGCAGGGTCAGCGCGCTGCCCGCCGCGACGGCGAGCACGACGTGCAGCGTGAAGGCGGCGGCGACACCGGTGAAGACGTACGAGGCGCGGTAGCGCGTGCCGAGGACGAGTCCGGCCAGGGCCGTCTTGTCCGGCAGCTCGGCCAGGAAGATGACGCCGAAGACGAGCGCCAGGACGGTGATGCTGATCAAGGTTCCTCAATCGGTCGGGGCCGCCCCGCCGAGAGTGCTGTGAACGCTGCGACACCTCGGCACGGCAGCACACGGATCGCCCGCCGCCGTACGGCACGGGCGTGCACTGCTTGCCGAAGGTCTCGCTGGCCGACCCCTCGTCGAGGTCCGCCTCCGGGCGCCGGCTCAGCCGAGCTGAGCAGTGTGTCGACGGTCCGGCGAAGAGCTACTCCCCTTCTGCGCCGCCCATCGTACGGGACGGCACGACCCACACCAAAGGGCGCGGGTCACACGACCGGCCTCCCCCGTCCCCTTGTCGTGTCATGTTCGCGTCATTAACTTCTTACCGAACACACACCAGGAGGCAACGCACCCCCGCGAGCATTCACTCGCTCACGCCCCAACATCCCCACCCCACAAGGAAGTTGCCATGCCCAAGGTCTACGCGCGTCGACGCGTCAGCATACTCGTCGCTCTTACCGGACTCATAGCCTCGGTCGGACTCTTCAACAGCTCGACCGCCTCCGCCGCCCTCCCCACCCCGGTCAGCGCCGCCACCGCCCGCAGCTACCTCGCCTCGCTCACGGTGGCCGCCGAGAACCGCACCGGCTACAGCCGCGACCTGTTCCCCACGTGGATCACCATCAGCGGCACCTGCAACACCCGCGAGTACATCCTCAAGCGCGACGGCTCCAACGTCGTCACCGACTCCTCCTGCGCGGCCACCAGCGGTAGCTGGTACTCGCCCTACGACGGCGCCACCTGGTACGCCGCCTCCGACGTCGACATCGACCACCTCGTCCCGCTGGCCGAGGCCTGGGACTCCGGCGCGAGCAAGTGGACCACCTCGCAGCGCCAGGCGTTCGCCAACGACATCACCCGCCCCCAGCTCCTCGCCGTGACCGACAACGTCAACCAGGCCAAGGGCGACCAGGACCCGGCCACCTGGGTGCCGTCCCGGTCGGCGTACGTGTGCACCTATGTCCGTGCCTGGGTGCAGGTGAAGTACTACTACGACCTCTCCGTCGACTCGGCCGAGAAGAGCGCGCTGCAGAACCACCTCGCGAGCTGCTGAGCCCACTGGGCCCTTCCACGGCAGGGGGCGGCTCACGACGGAGTCGGAGTCGCCCCACCGGCGCCCCGCGAGAGGCCGGACCGGATCGTACGCGTCCGCACACGCATCGGGGTGCGGGCGCCGGAGTCCCGCTCCCGGCGGCCGGCGGCCGGACGCCCGACCGACTCGTTCCGGCCGGACGGTCGCCCTCCGCGCACACCACGGACTACCCGACCCGAGTCCGGACGCAACAGCGCCGCCTCGCAATCTGATGCGTCATCAAGTTCTCTGCGTGCTGGGCAATTTGAGTTGTGCCGAAGCATCACCGGACGCCCGCGCGAGGGTTCCGGCGCACCCGTGCGCGGCGCTGCGCAATCGCGACCGCAGGCGAAAAGGACCGGCCATCCGACCCGATGTTGAACTTGCAAGTATTAGTTAGGGCTGCCTAATGTGTGGGCTCACTCGGTTCACGTCCCCAGACCGGCCCGTTCGCGGACCGGAACCAGACCGAAGGAGCCCCCCACATGACCACACGCCTCAACCAGGCACAGCCCTACGCCATCGGGCTGTTCCGCATCGTCGTCGGCCTGCTCTTCGCCTGCCACGGCGCCGCCTCGCTGTTCGGCGTCCTCGGCGGCGCGGCGGGCACCAAGGGCGGCACCGTCGCGACCGGGGCCTGGCCCTTCTGGTACGCCGCGGTGATCCAGCTCGTCGCCGGCGCCCTGGTCCTGGTGGGTCTCGGCACCCGCGGTGCAGCGTTCATGGCGTCCGGCTCGATGGCGTACGCGTACTTCGACGTGCACCAGCCCAACGCCCTGTGGCCGATCGAGAACGGCGGCGAGCTGCCGGTGCTCTTCTGCTGGGCCTTCCTGCTGCTGGTCTTCACCGGCTCCGGAGCGCTCGGCCTGGACCGCCTGCTCGCCGCCCGGTCCGCGGCCGGCGAGAAGCAGCGGTCCTCGGAGCCCGTGGCGGCCTGAACCAGTTCGTAGCGAGCTCCCCGTCGAGCTCCGGGAGGACGACGGCGCCCGATTGCGGGCGCCGTCGGCGTGTCCGGTTCCCGGCGAACGCCCCGTCGGGTGCGGCCACCGTCCCGGCAGCCCCCGCCGTACCCTCCGTCACTCCGGCCGCGTACTCTGTACGGCTGTCAAAGGCCGCTCCTGCCGCTCCCCAGCGACATCGCGGCACGTGGTTGCCTCTGGGGAGTCGTACGGGGAGTTCCGGTGATGGAGAGTGTGGGGTCGCTGGCCGGTGGCCCCTGGATCTACCCCGCGGTGGCCGTGTCGGTCCTGCTGGACGTCTTCCTGCCGTTGCTGCCCAGCGGCGTACTCGTGATCACGGCGGCGACGGCGGCGGCCGCCGGTTCCGCCGTCGGCCGGGTGCCGGACATCGTCGGGCTCACGCTGTGCGCGGCCACGGCCTCGGTGCTGGGCGACCTGGTGGCGTACGGCCTGGCCTGGCGGGGTGGTGAGCGCCTGGACCGCGCCATCGCCCGGTCCCGCCGGCTGACGACCGCGCAGGAACGCCTCGGTGCGGCACTGGCGCGCGGCGGCGGCGGGCTGGTGATCGTCGCCCGGTTCGCACCCGCGGGCCGCTCGCTCGTCTCGCTCGGCGCGGGCGCCGCCCACCGCCGGGCCCGTGAGTTCCTGCCCTGGTCGGCGCTGGCGGGCATCGCCTGGGCCGTCTACAGCGTGGCCCTCGGCTACCTGGGCGCCCAGTGGCTCGGCGCGAGCTGGCTGGCGACCGGTGTCTCGGTCGCGGCCCTGTTCGCAGGGGGCGTGGGCGCGGCCTGTCTCATGCGCCGCCCGGCACCGCGGAAGTAGCCTCCCGCGACCGCCCGCCGCGCACCTCGAGGCCGGCGAGCAGTTCCGCGGTCGCCGCGGCGACCGCGTCCACCGCGTGCTCGAACACCTCGCGGTTGTGGGCGGCCGGGGCGCGGAACCCGGAGACCTTGCGCACGAACTGGAGCGCGGCGGCGCGGATCTCCTCCTCGGTGGCCTCTTCGGGCAGGGCGGGCGGGCGGAGCGTCTTGATGCTGCGGCACATGACTCCAGTGTGGCCCCCTCGCCCCGCGGGGCGAGGGGGTTTCTGCGTCTGCCGCGTCAGACCGCGTGGGTCTTGGCCAGCAGTTCCAGGATCTCGGCCGTCGTGCCGGACTCGCCGAGGCGCGGGAAGATCCGCTCGACGCTGTTGCGGTGCGCCTCGGGGTCGGCGTCGGCCATCGCGTCGGTGGCGAGCGTGACGTGGTAGCCGTGCTCGTACGCCGCCCGTGCGGTGGACTCGACGCCGATGCTGGTGGCGATGCCGGTCAGCACGATCTGGGTGACGCCGCGGCGGCGGAGCAGGACGTCGAGGTCGGTGCCGTGGAAGGCGCCCCAGTTGCGCTTGGTGACGAGGAGGTCGCCGGGGTGGCCGGAGAGTTCGTCGACGACGAGGTCCCAGCCCTCGGGGAAGGAGCGGGCGCCGCGCTGCTGCTCGGTGCGCCCGGGGACGGCGTCGGAGCCGTCGGCGGCGAAGGAGACCCGGACCAGGACCACCGGGAGGTCCCGGGCCCGGAAGGCGTCCGCGAGTTCGACGGTGCGGGAGACCACCTCCGGACCGGTGTGGGGCCGGGTGGGCATCCCGACGATGCCGTTCTGAAGGTCGATCACGACGAGGGCGGTGCGCGGGTCGAGCGTGGTGAGAGCCATGGGGGCCTTTCCGGGGGGTGAGGGGTGAGGGTGTCTTCTACCGGGAGCGGTCGAGCAGGGTGGCCACCGGAAGCAGGACGGATCCCGCCGTCGTCGAGAGGAGTTGCGGCGTCAGGGCCGGGTCAGCCGTTCCAGCAGGGACAGCGCGGCGAGGACGGTCTGCCGCTCCTGCTCGCTGTAGCGGTCCTGCAGGGCACGGGCGAGCCATTCCTGCCGGGCCTGCCGGTCGCCCTCGACGCGCTCCCGGCCGGCCTCGGTGAGGGTGACCAACTGGCGGCGGCCGTCGTCGGGGTCGGGGCTGCGGCGGATCAGGCCGTGCTGTTCGAGGACGGCGAGGGTGGCCGCCATCGACTGCGGGCGCACGCCCTCGGCGGACGCCAGGGTGCTGGCGGTGGCGGCGCCGCCCTTGCTCACCAGGGTCAGCGCGGACACCTGGGAGGGCGTGAGGTCGTCGTCCCCGGCGACCTCACGGATGCGGCGCCGCAGCCGGCTGAACACCACCCGCAGGTCACGGGCCGCACGGGCGGCGGACTCGGAGACGCCTTCAGGGTCCTGATCCATGTCTGCACTCTAGATTCGACAGGCTGGGCTGTCCAGTTGAAACTGAGCAGGTTGCCTGAAGGGGTCGTCGGTCGCCTGCGTCGGCCGCGCGCCCGCGGAAGCCCGGTCCGTGACGCGCCGCAGCGGGTCCGTGATCCCTGAGAGCAGGCCGTGATCTACGTGACGGACATCCGTTCGAGTGAACGGGGAGGAGAGGGTCGCCTTCGAAAATCGAACAGGCGTAGCATTGCCCTCGTGGCTGCGACCTATGACTTTCCGAGTGACCTCCTGGCCGGTCAGGAGGAGTTGCATCAGGTCCGGGCCGAGCTCCTGGCCCTGCTGAAGCGGCTGCCGTGGTCGGTGGAACCGCTGGACGGATTCAGCGACGACACCGGCTGGCGCAAGGTGGAGCGGCCCGCCTCCCCGGGCTGGTCCGAGGACGAACAGGCGGAGGTGGAGAAGCTCCGCCGACGTGAGCGGGAACTCGCGGTGTTCGTCTCCTGCCACCGCTTCTGGGACGAGGTGGCGCCCGAGGACAGGGTGGACGCACGGACGCGTCTGAAGCACGTGCACGAGGACGAGGAGAACGACGAGGAGAAGAGGGACTGAACGACAAGACCCCCGGCCGGACGGCCGGGGGTCTCCTCCTGCGCTCGGCCACCCCTTGCAGCCGGGGATCGGCCTCGGGGCGCAGAAGGGCAGCACATCGAGGTCGACCGGCGGGACGGCCGCGTCGCGGTGTTCACCGTGGACGCCGTCGAGGTGTACACGGCGACGGACTTCCGCGACGACAAGGTGTACGGCGCCGCCGCGCGGCCCGAACTGCGGGTCATCACCTGCGGCGGCGGCCACTCACGCGCCTCCGGCTGTCAGGGCGGCGTCGTCGTCTTCGCGCACCTGACGGGCAGCCGATGAGCCCGTCGCCACCGTCTGCGGCGACGGCGGGACCGGGCTCCGGGGCAGACCTCGTCACTTACGGTAGGCAAGCGTTGACAAACAGGCCAGCCAGTTTGCTACCGTCCGAACGTCCCGTCATGAGAGTCGGTCCCCGGAACCAGGCCTGTCCTCTGAGGAGCCTCATGGACGTCTGCCCGAGCGCCATCTGCCCGGCGTGGAGCGGACGTCGGGCCCTGACGACCGGCGGGACAGTGCTGCATCCTCACGTTCTTCCACGCTCAGCGGCGCGCGTGCGGTCGGGGTGGGTGCGACCACCGGACATGTGCGTCGCGGTGCGCCGACAACGGTGTCGGGTACGTCGGCGGTGGGCGGAGGCGAAGCCCTCCGGCCGGTGCGCCAGGTGGTCGGTCACGGACGCCGACGGAGCGTGGGAACGATGAGCGGCCACTTACGGAGGGTGTGCGGCCGGATCACGGCTGCCGCGCGGACTTTCGCCCCTCCCGCGACGCCAGACCGTGATCATCAGGGGCTCTTGGATGACATCGCCAGCAATACGCATCGTCATAGCGGACGACCACACCCTCGTCCGTGACGCACTCAGTGAACTGCTGAGCGCCCAGGACGGGATCGCCGTCGTCGGGCACGCGGCGTCCTGCACCGAGGCGGTCCGGGTAGTGCGCGTGCTCCGGCCCGACCTGGTTCTGCTTGACCTGCGCATGACCGGTCGCCGGGGACGCGAGGCGGTACGGAGCCTGAGGCGGGCGGCCCCCGCCACCCAGGTGCTGGTCCTGTCCGCCCGCCGCAGCCCCCGGGAGACCCGGGACCTGCTGGCGGCGGGGGCCGGCGCCTGTCTGCACAAGGACGTCGGCCGCGGCGAGCTGCTGCGCTTCATCGACACCGTCCGTCAGAGCCGCTCCCTCGCCACCCCGTCGCCGCCGCCCCTGGACGGCCTGTGCCTGACCGCCGCGGCGCCGGCGGAGTCCCGGCCGACGGCCGGCTTCTCGTTACGGGAGCGCCAGATACTCGCCTACGTGGCCTCGGCGATGAGCAACCGTCAGATAGCGGCGGCCCTCGGCGTCACCGAGGGCACGGTCAAGCGGCACCTGCACAACGTGTACCGCAAGCTCGGCGCGGTCTCCCGGGTCGACGCCGTCAACAAGGCCGCGGCAGCGGCCCTGCTCCCCGACCGGCCGTCCCCGGCAGCGGAGGCCGGCCGTACGCCCACGGTCGTCGCCGCGGCCGTACGGCCGGCCGGGTCACCGCCCCTTTCTCAGGTGACCGTCGGCGGACGCCGCAGCAGCGCCGCCGCCACCGAGCCGTCCGCACCGGCCGACGTCACCAGACCCCAGCGGGCCCTGCCGGGCGCTGCCTCCTCCTCCCAGAAGCCGAGAAGAGCGGCCAGCTGAAGGGCGGCGCCGGCACTGTGGGTCTCGCCCAGCACGTCCTGCGCCCGCAGCACCACGGGGCGGCAGCCGTCCAGGGCGCGGTCCCGGCCTCGCGCCTCGACCGCCGGCCAGCCGCGCAGTCCGGTGGCGCCGGCCGACACGACCTCCACCTCGCCGGGTGCGACGCCGCCGGCCGCCAGGGCGCCGGTCACGCAGCGGGCCAGCGCCTCGGCCACCGCTGCGGGACCGTCCTCGGGCGGGGCGAACCCGGTCTCGCAGGCCAGCAGTTCCGCCGCCGCTCCGTGGGCGCCGCTGCCGCGTTCCAGGACGAACGCCGCGCCGCCCTCGCCGATCGGGTGCCCGTCGGGCGCTCCGGCCCGGTGCCAGGCCCAGGCGGTCTGCGGGCTCACCTCCTCCATGGCGCCGGCCAGCACGCGGGTGGCCTGGCCGGTGAGCAGGGCGTTGCGCGCGTACCGCAGCGCCGACAGGGCGGAGATCCGGCTGCCGGCCAGGCTGGCGTTGACGCCGGTGAACCCGTGGCGCATCGCGACCTGGCTCGCGGCCTGGTTGAGCAGGATGCCCGGGAAGAGCGCCGGGCTCACCAGGTACGGCCGTTCCTGCTCGTAGGTGTCGCGGAAGAACTCGCTGACCGCGCGGGCGCTGCCGGTGCTGGTGCCCAGGACCACCCCGGTGGTGGACCGCTCCTCCTCGGGCACCGGCTCCGCCAGGCTGCGCAGGGCCAGTTCGCAGGCGGTCATGCCCAGCACGGCCGTACGGCTGAGGCTGCTCAGTCCCTTGCGCCCCAGGTACTCGCGCGGATCGAACTCCGGCACGGGCAGCAGGCGCAGCGGCGGCAGCGGCTCGCCGGCCGGCTCGGTGACCGGTTCGGCGGCCTCCGCGGTCCGGGGCGGCAGCGTCCCGGTCCGCAGCGCCTCGTTGAGCACCTTGCGGCCGACACCGGCCGGGCTGAGCACCCCGTAGCCGGTGATGGTCACGACGGTGGACAGGTCCCGGTCCGTCACTGCGGCCTCCCCAGGATGACGATGGCGTTGTTGCCGCCGAAGGCGAAGCCGTGGTTCTCCACGGTCCGGGGCCACGCCTGCCGGGCCTCGCCTGCGACGCAGTCCAGTCCGGGCCCCAGTGCCGGATCCGGTGTCCGGACCGTCGCGGTGGGCGGCAGGAACCCCTCGTGGAGGGCCGCACAGCAGGCCAGGGCACCGAAGCCGCTGGCCGCTCCCATGGTGTGCCCCAGCATCGACTTGATGGAGCTCATGGGAGGGACACGGTCGCCGAACACCTCCCGGACCGCGGCCACTTCGGTGGTGTCGTTGGCCCGCGTCCCGGTGCCGTGCGCACAGATGTAGTCGATCTCGTCCGGCTTGACGCCGGCGTTGTGCTGGGCGCGGCGGATGCACTCGGCGATGCCGTCGCGGTCCGGCTGGGTCGGATGCCGGGCGTCGCAGGTGAGGGCGTAGCCCAGCACCTCGGCGTAGACGCGGGCTCCTCGGGCCTGTGCGCTGTCCCAGGACTCCAGGACCAGCGCGACCCCGCCCTCGCCGGTGAGGATGCCGGCCCGTGCCTCGTCGAACGGGCGGCAGGCGTCGGGGGCGATGGCGCCCAGGCGGTGGAAACCGGCGTGGGTGGCGCGGTTCACCGCGTCGGCGCCGCCCACCACCATCACGTCGGCACCGCCGCCACGGATCTGGTCGAAGCCGTACCCGAGGGCGTAGTTGCTCGCCGCGCAGGCGGTGCCGAACGTCTGGGCCTCGCCGTGCAGCCGCAGCTCGGTGTTGACGGCTGCCGCGATGCGGTCGGCCGGTGCCTGCGCGACGAGGCCGGGGTCCATCCCGGCGAGGCCGCGCTGAAGCCACTGTTCGGTCAGCTCCTGGAAGACGCGGGCCTCACCGTTGGTGGTGCCCATGGCGCTGCCCGCCCGGTGGGCGGACAGCTCGGCCGGGTCCCATCCGGCGTCCCGTACCGCGAGGCGGGCGGCCGCGGCGGCGAACTGGCTGCTGCGGCCCCAGCGTCGCGGGTCGAGGCGCTCCAGGTGGTCCTCCGGAACGAAGTCGTGGACCTCACCGGCCTGAGTGTGGTCGAAGCCGGAGGCGTCGAAGGACCGGATCGGCGAGATGCCGCTGCGGGCGGCCCGCAGGGAGTCGATGAACGGCCGGGCGCCGATGCCCAGGCTGCTCACCGCGCCGAGTCCGGTCACGACGACGCGGCGCGGCGCCGTCTCAGACACGCGCTGCCTCCGCGGACGGCTGGTGACGGGCCACCAGGTCGTAGGCCGCCGTCAGGTTCTCCAGGTCGACCAGCTCCTCCTGGGGTATGCGGACGCCGAGCTGCCGCTCGAAGCGGGAGAAGATCTCGATGGCCATCAGGGAGTCGGCGCCGAGGTCCTCGAAGCTCTTGTCCTCGGCGAGGTCCTCGACCGGGACCTCCAGGACGTCCGCGACGATCTCCCGGACCCGGGTGCGCAGTTCGGAGGAGAGCGACGACGTCAGGTCGGACATGGTTGTTCCCTTCTCTGTGGGTCCTAGCGGCTTCTCCGCGGATCCCCGCTGATCTCCGCGGATCTCCGCGGATCTCCGCGGCTTCTCTGCGGACGGATGCGATACGGCACGCGCATGGCGGGCAAAGGCCAGGCCGGGACCGATTCCGGGATTTCCTTCCATCCCTTCGGTTCCGGCCCCTCGCTCAGCATGCTGCCACGGAGAGAAGCGCCTGCCGATGGGCGCACGGCGACCGCGACCCGGATTTCATTCCGGTTTTATGCGCCGTCGATTTCGACCCGGGTTTTATGCGTCGTCGATTTCCCTTCCAGAGAATTCCCGGTGCTGGGACGGTGGCGTCCAGCTGTCGAGTTGAAGGGGCTTCACCTATGAGACCGCCCGTACCCGTGGGTATCGCCTCCGTCGCGCTGTGGCTTCCTCCCGGACGCGACGTCGCCGCCGACGCGGTCGCCGAGGGCCGGCTGGAGGCGCGGGTGGCGAGGGATCTGGGGCACCGTCACCTGCCCGTGGCCGAGGACGTGTCGGCTCCCGACATGGCCGTGCGTGCGGCGTCCGAGGCGCTGCACCGGTCGGACACGGTCGCCGGCGACCTGGGCCTGCTGTGCCACTCCTGGATGTACTACCAGGGCCACGACCTGTGGTCCCCGCCCCACTACATCGCCGACCAGTTGGGTGCGCACGGCGCCCTGCCGGTCGGGGTGCGGCAGATCTGCAACGGGGGAGCCGCCGCGCTGGAGCTCGCCGTGGCCCGGATGTCCCTGGAGGCGGGCGTACGGCACGCCCTGGTCACCACGGCGGACCGTTTCGTCCCGCCGGGGTTCGACCGCTGGCGCAGCGACTACGGCGCCGCGTACGGGGACGCGGGTACGGCGGTGCTGCTGCGGCAGCCCGCCGCCGCCTCCGACCTGCTCGTGCTGCGCTCGCTGCACAGCGCCGCGGCGCCGCAGCTGGAGGGCATGCACCGGGGTACCGACCCGTTCGCCCGGCTGCCCCGGGACAACTCCCCCGTGGTCGACATGCGCCGCACCAAGCGGCTGTATCTGAAGGACCACGGGGCGGACGTCTTCCACAAGATCAACCGCGACATGATCCGGCACGTCGTACGGCGGGCGCTGCGGGACGCCGCGGTACACCCGGACGATCCGCGGATCCGTCTGGCGGTGCTGCCCCGGCTCGGCGCCAAGGTGCTGGACACCGCCTGGATCCCGGTCCTGAGCGAGCTGCTGCCCGCCCCTGCGGTCGACTGGGGTACGGACACCGGTCATCTGGGGACCGGTGACCTGGCGGCCGGGCTGCACGAACTGCTGCGCCGGGCGGCCCTGCGCGCCGGCGAGCTGGCGGTGCTGCTGAACGCCGGCGCGGGGTTCACCTGGACCTGTGCCGTCGTGGAGGCCGTGCGCCGCTGAGCCGCAGCCATGAAGGGCCCGCCCGGAGTCCGGGCGGGCCCTTCACGCGTGGTCAGCCCACGGTGCGCCAGGCGCCGGCCGGGAGGTGCGGGAGGGGACGCAGCCAGCCGGGCGTGTCGGAGGCGGGCCCGGCGTCGTCCGGCGGGCCGCCGCGCAGCAGCAGGCACAGGGCGGCGGTGGTCGCGGCGATCTCCTCAGGGGTCGGCCGGCCGCGGACGATCCGGAACTCGGGGGCGGTGTGCTCCGCCGGGTGCTCGGTCACGACGGCCCTCCTCACATCGGCGGGTTGCCGTGCTTGCGCGGCACCAGCCGCTCCTGCTTGGTGCGCAGGGTCCGCAACGCCTCGGCGACCACCGCCCGGGTGCGCCGGGGGTCGATCACGTCGTCCACGAGGCCGCGTTCGGCCGCGTAGTACGGGTGCATCAGTTCCTCGCGGTACTTCTGCGCCAGGATGCCGCGGGTGGTCTCGGGGTCGTCCGAGGCCGCCACCTCCCGCCGGTGGATGACGTTGACCGCGCCCTCCGCGCCCATGACGGCGATCTCGTTGGTGGGCCAGGCGTAGGACAGGTCGGCGCCGACGGAACGCGAGTCCATCACGATGTACGCGCCGCCGTAGGCCTTGCGCAGGATGACCTGCACCCGCGGCACGGTGGCCGCGCAGTAGGCGTACAGCAGCTTCGCCCCGTGCCGGATGATGCCGCCGTGCTCCTGCGCGGTGCCCGGCAGAAAGCCCGGCACGTCGACCAGGGTCAGCAGGGGGATGTTGAACGCGTCGCAGATCTGGATGAACGAGGCGCCCTTCTGCGAGGCGTCCACGTCCAGCACCCCGGCCAGGTGCCGCGGCTGGTTGGCGAGGATACCGACGGTGTGGCCGTCGATGCGGGCGAGCGCGCACAGCAGGTTGGGCGCCCACCGCTCGTGCACCTCCATCAGCTCCCCGTCGTCCACGAGGTGTTCGACGACCTTCCGCATGTCGTAGGGCTGGTTGGGGTCGGCGGGCACCAGGTCGAGCAGCTCCTCGTCGAGGACGTCCACAGGCGGTGCCGGCGACGAGGGCGGCGGCAGCTCACGGTTGTTGGAGGGCAGCAGCGAGAGCAGGAAGCGCACGTCCTCCAGGCACGTCTCCTCGTCGTCGTACACGAAGTGGGCGGCGCCGGAGACGGCGGCGTGCACGTCCGCGCCCCCCAGTTCCTCGTGGGTGACCTTCTCGCCGGTGACGGTCTCCACCACGTCGGGGCCGGTGATGAACATCTGGGAGATGCCGCGCACCATGAAGACGAAGTCGGTCAGCGCCGGCGAGTAGGTCGCCCCGCCCGCGCAGGGCCCGAGCATGACGCTGATCTGCGGGATCACTCCGGAGGCGCGGACGTTGCGGCGGAAGATGCCGCCGTAGCCGGCCAGGGCGGTGACTCCTTCCTGGATGCGCGCGCCGGCACCGTCGTTGAGGCTGACCAGCGGAGCGCCCGCCGCCTCGGCCATGTCCATGATCTTGTGGATCTTCGCGGCGTGGGACTCCCCCAGCGAGCCGCCGAAGATGCGGAAGTCATGGGCGTAGGCGAAGACCGTACGGCCGTGCACCCGGCCCCAGCCGGTGACGACGCCGTCGGTGTGCGGACGGCGCAGCTCCAGCCCGAAGCCGCTGGCGCGGTGCCTGCGCAGTCCCTCGATCTCGACGAAGGTCCCCTTGTCGAACAGGGCTTCCAGCCGCTCGTGCACGGTCAGCTTCCCGCGGGCGCGCTGCGCCTGGGTCGCGCGTTCGCCCGGCCCGCCTCGCACCTTTTCCCGCAGCAGCAGCAGTTCTTCGGTCCGCTCCCTCATTCCTGCCTGGGCCATCGGCGGACATCCCTCCCTTTTGCTTTCCCGGGTTCACGGCACGTGTGCGGCGAAATCATGTGACGGGCCGATGAAAGCCGGTTAAAAGCAGGGGTTCCGCGGGTCACGGCCAGTGCCCATGCGGGGATTCGATGTCCTCTTTACGCGCCTTTCATACGCGGCCCGGAACATCGTGTCGGTACCGAACACGAGGAGTTCCGACATGACGACAGTCACCGAAGTCGCCGGGACGGTGGCGACGCCGGATCCGTCACCGCCGCCCGCGGCGGCCGGCCCCGCGCCGGAGTTCGTGCGCACCATCGACCGCCGGCTGGTGCACCGCGCCTCGGTGGGCGAGGTGTTCGTCACCGATCTGCGGCGCGACGGCGGCGACGGGTTCCTGGCCGGGGCGCAGCTTCCGCTGTCGCACGGCTACTTCAGCGACCATCTGCGCCGTCCGGCCGCGTTCGACTTCCTGCTGCTCCTGGAGTCCGCCCGACAGGCGTGCACCGCCGCCGGGCACCTGTACTACGGGGTGTCCCGGGACACCGTCTTCCTCGTCAACGGCTTCTCGGTCCGCGTCGAGGACCAGGACGCCCTCGCGGCCGGTTCCCGGCCGGGCGAGCTGGTGCTCGCGGGGAGCGCCGCGCGTGACGAGGGCCGGGGCGGGCGGCTGCGGGGGGTCCGCTTCGAGGTGACGCTGAGCCTGGCCGGGCGGCAGGCCGCGCGGGTCGGCATCGACACCAGCACCGCGGTGGGCGAGGACTACCACAAGCTGCGTTTCCTGCAGCGCAGGTCCACTCCCCCGGTCACCGAGGACCTGGACACCACGGTGGCGGGCCGGGCCGCCGACCCCGCTGCCGTGGGGCGCCGCAGTCCGCTCAACGTCGTGCTGGGCGAGCCGGTGCGCGAGGGCGGCGCCGTGTCCGCGCCGGTCGAGCCGCGGTGGGACAACCGCAGCCTGTTCGACCACTCCTACGACCACATCCCGGCCATGGTGCTGGTGGAGGCGGCGCGGCAGCTGGCCCATGTGGCGGGCGTGCCCGTGACCGCGCCCGTGGCCGCGTGCACGGCGCGCTTCAAGCGTTTCGTGGAGCTGGACAGCCCGGTCACCGCCACGGCCCACACGGCCGGGCCCGGCGCCGGTGCGCCGACGCCGCCGGGCGAACTCCGCGTCGGCTTCCGGCAGAACGGGGCGACGGTGGCCGAGACGGAGCTGGTCTTCGGCCCCGCCCCGGTGGCCGGTGAGGAGCGGTCATGACCGCGACGCGTGCTGCCGTACGGGCGGTGTGGAGCGACTTCGGGGGCGTGCTGACCCCGCCCATCGCCCGTGACCTGGAGGACTTCTGCGCCCGCGAGGGTCTGCCCGCCCCGGCGTTCCGCCGGGCGATGGCCGAGGTGGCCCGGCCCTTCGGCGGTGATGTCATGGCCCCGCTGGACACCCCGCTGATCAGCGAGGAGGAGTGGGCCCGCCGCATGGCGGCCGAACTCGCCCGCGACACGGGGCTGGACGTCGACCTGTCCGACTTCGGCGAACGGTGGTTCCGGGGGCGGCAGACCAACGAGGCATGGCTGCGCTTCCTGCGCGAGCTGCACGACGCGGGCGTGTTCGTCGGCATGCTGTCGAACATGCCGCCGGCCTGGGACCGGCAGTGGCGCCGCATGATCGACCCGGAGGGGCTGTTCGACGCGTTGGTGCTGTCGTTCGCGGTCGGCACCCGGAAACCGGAACGGCGCATCTTCGAGATCGCCGCCGAGGCCGCGGGTGTGCCCGCGGAGTCCTGTGTCCTGATCGACGACACGGAGGCCAACTGCGCGGGCGCCGAGGCGGCCGGCTGGCAGGCCGTCCACTTCACCGATGCCGAGGAGGCGGCGGCCCGGCTGCGTCCGCTGCTGGAGCTGCCCTCCGGCGTCGTATGAACCCGGCGGCCCGCTTCGTGGGCCGCCTTCTCACCACGCGTCCGAACGACAGGAGACCACTGTGTCACGAACCGTTCTCATCACCGGCGGGAACCGGGGCATCGGGCTCGCCGTGGCGCGCGCGTTCAGCGCGGACGGCGACAAGGTCGCCATCACCCACCGCACCGAGGAACCGCCCGAAGGGCTGTTCGGAGTGCGCTGCGACGTGACCGACCGCGAGTCCGCCGAACGCGCCGTGGCCGAGGTCGAGGCCCAGTTCGGCCCCGTCGAGGTGCTCGTCGCCAACGCGGGCATCACCCGGGACGGACTGGCGGCGGCGATGCGGGACGACGACTTCGCCGACGTCCTGCAGACCAACCTGGTGGGGGCGTTCCGGATGGCTCGCCTGGTCGCCCGGTCGATGATCGGCGCCCGGCGGGGCCGGATCGTCTTCGTGTCGTCCGTGATGGGCTTCCTCGGCTCGCCCGGCCAGACCAACTACGCCGCCTCCAAGGCCGGGTTGCTGGGGCTGACCCGCTCGCTCGCCTGGGAGCTGGGGTCGCGCAACATCACCGTCAACATGGTCACGCCCGGCCTCATCGAGACCGACATGATCCGGGACGTCACGGACAAGCGGCGGGAGCAACTGCTCAGCCAGACCCCGCTGCGCCGCACCGGCACCCCGGAGGAGGTCGCCGAAGTCGTCCGCTTCCTGGCGAGCGACGGCGCCTCGTACGTCACGGGGGCGGCCGTTCCCGTGGGGGGCGGTCTCGCCATGGGGCAGTAGCGGCCCGCCGCAGGCACCCCGCACCCACCCATCGCACGCGAACCACCACGAAAACCGAACCACCACGACAACCGCACAACAGCACATCGCTTTGTCGAGACGAGAGGAGCAGATCGTGACGACGCAGGTTCTGACGGATGAGGACGTCCGCCAGATCGCCGTGGACATGGGGCTGATCTTCAACGACGGGGACGAGGAGGCCGCGCACCGGCTCGTCGCCGAGGACTTCATCGACTGGGAGGCCCCCGAGGGGGCGCCGCGCGGTCCGGAGGCGTACGCGAACACCGCCCGGTGGATGCGCAGCGTCTGGGAGGACGCCCGCTGGGAGATCGTGGACTCGTTCGCCAAGGGCGACAAGGCGGCGCTGCGGGTGATCTTCACGGGCCGGCAGGTCAAGGACTTCATGGGGGTCCCCGCGACCGGCAAGCGGGTCCGGGTCCAGCACATCCACCTCTACCGGATCGCGGAAGGCAAGGTGGTCGAGCACTGGGCGGTCCGGGACGACCTGGAGCTGATGCGTCAGCTCGGCGCCTGGGACAAGCCGCTGGAGGGCGCGCCCAAGCCGACGCCGCGCGCCTGAGGCCCGCGCTCTCCCATCACCGTCTTCCCCCTCACACGTGTGGGCGGCACCGCATGCGGTGCCGCCCACACGGCGTTAGCGCGCGCCGGCCGGGGCCGGCTCTAGGGCGTGTTGCGAAAGTCCCGTCGTCCGGCCGGAGGCCGGGCCTCGCGGCGTCAGGTGCGTGCTCTCGGCGTGCCGGGTGGAAGCCCTCGTACTGGATGTACTTGGGGTTTCGCCCGGTGCGGCGAGAGTGCGTGCATGGCGTCGCGAGGCAGGCGGGACTTTCGCAACACGCCCTACTGATCTTTTCGTTAGTTCTGTGGGGTTGGTTGGATGGTGAGTCCGGTGTGGGTGAGGAAGGACCAGGGGAGTTGATCGTTCTGGTTGATGCGGCGAATGCCTTGTTCGGTGGCGTCGGCGACGTCTGCGAGGTGGTCGCCGGCGAGGTTGGCGAGCTCGCGTTTCTTGAGCGACGACCACAGCAGCTCCACCGGGTTGAGCTCAGGCGCGTAAGCCGGTAATCGTTCAAGGGTCAGCCAGTCCTGTTCGGCGGCCCAAGCCCGCATGGTCCGGCTCCAGTGGGCGGACAGCCCGTCCCAGACCAGCACCACCCGCTCTCCGCGATAGAACACCTTGAGCTGTTTAAGGACCTCGATCAGAGCGGCGGTGTCATAACTGCCGGGCTTGAGGTGGAAGCACAGGCGAGGCCCGCGGTCGGGGTCTGAGACGTGGTAGCCGAGAGCCGCGGCCATCGAGGCGCGCTTCCAGTTCAGCCGATG
>NZ_JBVHTR010000005.1:0-35965 GCF_055565775.1 Streptomyces sp. NPDC028331
CCCCCCCCCCCCCCCCCCCCCCCCCCCCCCCCCCCCCCCCCCCCCCCCCCCCCCCCCCCCCCCCCCCCCCCCCCCCCCCCCCCCCCCCCACCCCCGGCTCACAAGGCGCGCAGGCCGTTGATCACGTCGCGCAGGATGCTCTCGTCCACCAGCTCGGCGGGCGGTACGGGACGGGTGACGTGGACCAGTTCCTCGTCCACCAGGTCGCCGACGAGGACCCGCACCACGCCGACGGGCAGATCGAGCTCGGCGGCGAGCTCGGCGACCGACTGGGGGGTGTCACGGCACAGTTCGACGATGTTCACGTGTTCCGGGGACAGCGACGGGTCCGTCTCGGGATCGTCCACGTGCGGTTCGGTGACGACCACCGCGATCAGGTCGAGGCGGTGCTGCACCTCGTGGCTGGTGCGGCCGCGCGTCATGGCGTACGGACGGACGACCGGTCCGGCCTCGTCGTCGAACCAGTGGCTGCTTCCCTGACCGTCTCGGCTCATGCAGTCCCACTACCCGCCCGAGGGCAGATCGGTGCGCGGAGCGGACCCGAGATGTGCGCCGACCCGTTTGACGAGCAGGGTCATTTCGTAGGCCACCTGACCGACGTCGGAGTCGGCGTCGGACAGCACGGCGAGGCAGCTGCCGTCGCCGGCGGCGGTGACGAACAGGAAGGCCTCGTCGAGTTCGACGATGGTCTGGCGGACCCCTCCGGCGTCGAAGTGGCGGCCGACGCCCTTGGCGAGGCTGTGGAATCCGGAGGCGACCGCGGCCAGGTGTTCGCTGTCCTCCCGGCTCAGCTCCTTGGAGACCCCTGTGGGCAGACCGTCGCTGGAGAGCACGAGCGCCTTGCTGATGCTGGCGACACGCTCCACCAGGTCGTCGAGGAGCCAGTTCAGCTCCCCCGACGCCTTGTCGGTCGCGGTGGGCCCTGCGGCCTTCGGTGCGGTCATCGACCGTCCCCCTTTGTCGTTCCTCGTGCTGAGCCGTCCCGGGCCTCGTCGCCCGCGGCGTTCTCCTCGCGACCGCGCTGCCAGCCCCGCTGGAGCGAGGCGAAACGGCTGCGCACCTCGTCGGCGTCGCGCTCGGCGAGCCCCGCCCGGTTCGCGGTGCCGGACCGATCCCGTTCGGCGCGCCGTCCGGGGCCGTCCTTCAACTGCGGGGCGAGGCTGGCCTGCCGCACCCGGCGGGGCAGCGGGCCCGCGCCCGCGTCCGCCCCTGCGGCCGCCGCGTCCCGGTGCGCAGTGGTCCCGTCCGGGTCGGACGGGGGCCGGGTGCGGCGCCGTTGGGGCAGGGCGGGCACTTCGATCCGATCATCGTACGAACGTCCGGCGTCCGCCGTGGGTTCCCCGGACCGCCCGGACGGACGATGGCCTTTCTGTCGCCCCGTCAGGCCGCGGTCGGGCGCGCTCTGCTCCTTGCCGTCCCCGGAGCGTCGCGGCCCCTGTCCGCTCACCGGGCGGCCGTGGGAGCTGACCAGCTTGGGGGTGCGGCGGCGCGGCAGCGGGACCGGGGTGCCCGGCGGGGCGGTGCCGTCGCGGCGGGCGGCTTCGCGCCGCGCGTCACGTGCCTGCTGGTGGTCCTCGTCCCGGGCGTCCGCGAGGGAGCGACGGGGCCGGAAGACGCCACGTTCGCCGTCCTCGTCGTCGAGGCCGCCCGCGAAGTCGTCGAGCGCGTCCAGGTCGATGGGCGCCTCCAGCTCGACGGGACCGTCCAGGATCGACGCGGGCAGGCCCGGGAGCCTCACGGGGGCGTGGGACAGCGTCGTGGTCCGGTCCTTCTCGGTGCCGGACGCCTTTTCGGGCACGGCTCGGTCGAGGCGGAAGCCGATGCCGTTGGTGTCCGGGACCTCGTCGGTGAGGAGTGTGTCGGGGACGAAGACGACGGCCGTGGTGCCGCCGTACGGCGACGGCTGGAGGGAGACGCGGACACTCTGCCGGCGGGCGAGACGGCTGACCACGAAGAGGCCGAGCCGGTCGGTGTCGGAGAGCTCGAACTCGGGGGTCTCGGCCAGCCGCAGGTTGGCGTCCATGAGAGCCTCGGCGGTCATACCGAGACCGCGGTCGTGGATCTCCAGGGTGAAGCCGTTGGCAACGCGCTCGCCCATGACGTGCACGGCGGTGTGCGGCGGCGAGAACACGGTGGCGTTCTCCAGAAGCTCGGCCACCAGATGGGTCAGGTCGGCGACCGCCGGCCCGGTGACGGCGACGCGCGGCAGCCGGCGCACCTCGATGCGCTCGTAGTCCTCGACCTCGGCCACGGCGGCACGCACCACGTCCATGATCTGGATGGGCTTGCGCCACTGCCGGGACGGGGCGGCGCCGGAGAGGATGACGAGGCCCTCGGCGTGGCGGCGCATGCGTGTGGTGAGGTGGTCGAGGCGGAACAGGTCGGCGAGTTCCTCGGTGTCGTCGGTCCTGCGCTCCATCGCGTCGAGCAGGGTGAGCTGCCTGTGCAGCAGCACCTGGCTGCGGCGGGCGAGGTTGACGAAGACCTCGGAGACGCCGGCGCGCAGCTCGGCCTGTTTGACGGCGGCTTCGACGGCGGCCCGCTGGAGGGTGTTGAGCGCCTGGCCGACCTCGCCGATCTCGTTCTTGTCGTACTCCAGGCGGGGCACCTCGGTCTCGACGTCGACCTGTTCGCCGGCCGAGAGACGGCGCATGACGCTGGGCAGCCGCACCCCGGACGCCTCGTGGGCCTCCAGGCGCAGCCGGCGCAGGTCGCGGATGAGGGCCCGCCCGATCCGGACGGACATGATCAGGGAGATCAGGAGGGCGACGAGGCCCAGGACGCCGGGGATGGCCGCCTTGATGATGACGTTGACGGCGAGAGGGCGGACGCGGTCCTGGTAGCGGTCGTCGGCCTGTGTGCTCATCCGGTCCAGCCGGTCCAGGACCTGGCCGGCGGCCTGGTCCCAGCTCTTTGCGGTGACGCCGCGCGGGGTGCCGGGGACGGCGCCGACGACGGTCTGTTCGGCCACGCGCAGGGGTGCGGTGCCGGCGTTCTTCCAGTAGCGCTGGAAGCGCTGGCTCTCCGAGCCCGGCAGCAGCGGCAGGCTGACGTCGTACATCACCGAGCGCTGGGCGACGAGGTCGGAGACGGCGTGGATGTCGTCGCGGGTGAGCCGGCCGGCGACGAGCGCCGAGCCGAGGAGGGCGTCCTCGCGGGAGAGGAGTTCGCGGGCGCGGAAGACGTTGACGAGGGCGCGTCCCTGGCTGTCCATCTCCACGTTGTCGAGGAGGTGCAGATTGGCCAGCAGCGTGAAGCAGGGGTCGACCAGGCGGTTGTAGAGGTCGAGGGCCTGGGAGCGGTTGACCGTGCCGTCCTCGACGCTGCGACGCAGGGACGTGATGCCGTCGAGGGCGTCCAGGATGGAGGCGAGGCGCTCGGCGGTGCCCGGCCCCATGTCCTCGCGCAGGTCCTCGTCCTTGCTGTTGCGACGGAGTTTGGCCACCACCTCGTCGGTGGCCGCGCGGCTGCGGCGGAGCGCGGTGAGGGAATCGGAGGCGCGCGGGTCGGCGAGATAGACGAGGCTCTGACGGCGTTCCTGCTGCAGGACGCGGACGGTGTCCTCGGTGGGGTAGCCGGCCTCTTCGACGATGTGGGAGACGTTGAACAGCGACTGGGCCTGGCGGCCGGTGAGGACCGTGGCGAAGGCCCAGACGGCGGTCAGGGAGAGCAGCGGCACGAGAAGCAGCGCCACGATCTTCCGGCGGATGGACTTCCCGCGAAAGCGCATGGCCTCCCCCAGCTCGACCCCTGCGGCCCAGGGGTACACATGTGCGTCAACAAACGGCGTGAGCCTACTACCGACTCACAGGTATCTCGAAGGGGCGAGCGGGCGCGCCGCCCGCGGACAGCGCACCGGGCGTGGGCAGTTGTCCTGCCATTACGGGAGATCGCCTTCCCGTGACGGGCATGCGGCACGGCGGGGCATCCGGCCGGGAATTGGGGGCGCCTTGGCCGGAATTTTTCGTTCGTCGGGAATCTTGGCGGAACTTCGATCGTCTTCGTCTATGGGAATTGGGGGCGGATTCGGCCACAGGCGCCGCATGCCGCACTCGGGCGGCGTAAAACAGCGCAAGCCGGGCAGCCACTGGGGAGCCGGTGTCGGGCGACACCGGGACGAGCGGTTGCGGGCGGTGGGGAGTGACGAGTTGATGGGCACGACGGAGCGGCGCGGGGCACCCGGGACGGGCGCCGGGGCGCCCACGGCGGCGCGACGGGGCCCCCAGGCGCCGGATCGCGGCATGCCGTCAGGCGTGGAGCGAGGGGTGCCACGGGAGCGCGGCCCGGTCGGCGGCCGGAGCGTTCCGCGCCCCGCCGGCGAGGAGCGGCGCAGAGGCCCCGGGGCCGGCGGGGAGCGGCCGGAGCGGCCTTCCTACCGGCCGTTGTGGGTCGAGGAGCCCGCGCGTCGGCGGCGGCTGCCGGATCCCGTGCGTGCGGCGGCGGTGCGGGCGGTCCTCATCATCGCGGTGACGCTGATCCAGGCGGTCATCGCCGTACTGTGCACGCTGGCCGACTCCTGGCTGGCGTTCCCCATGGTGCTGAGCAGCGTGGCGAGCACGGTGGTGGCCACGTGGGGCGCGCTGGACGTCTGGGTGACGCGCCAGGTGTGGAGGCAGCGGCATGGCGTGGTGTCGGCCCCGAGCAGCACGGCCCGCGCCCTGCGCCGCGAACGCCGCACGGCCCGCCGCCGGGCACGGGCGGCACAGCGGGCCCAGGAGCGCATACGCCGACGGGGCGGGGCCGGGCAGCTGTCGCACCCGTGACGGGCTGACGGCCTTTCACACCGGGATGGCATGAGGCGGGGCGCTCGGCGGGGCGGACCGCCACCGGGCCGCCCGCGCCAACGGTGCGTTCCTCAGAGGGCCGCCGGTTCCACCGGGCCGATCGCCTCCCAGCCCGCGCTGAGCGGCTGGGCGGGGGCCGAGCTCGCCCCCGGGCCGGATGTGCAGACGGAGGACGAGCTGCTCGAGCGGGCCGTCACTCGGGTCGTCACGCGGGCCGCTTGAACATCCGGGTCGCCGTGATCTCGCTGTGTACCGCCTCTCCGGCCTGGGGCTGCTGCGGCAGTCCCGGCCGGAGGTGTTCCTCCACCCGGATGTACTTCAGCCCTGCCCGCAGGTCGGCGTCGTTGCGCAGCCGGATGACCAGCGGGAACTCCGCGAGCGCGGTCGTGTCGAACAGGCCGGTGGTGTAGAGGAGTTGCACCCCGAGCGCGTCCGAGACGGCCCGCTGGAGTTCCAGCAGGTAGGTCGCGTTGGCGCGTCCGATGGGGTTGTCCAGGAACAGCGTGCCCGCGTGGCGGTGCTTGTCGCGGCCCCGGTCGTTCGAGCGCAGGGCGGCCATCGTGCAGTACAGCGCGATGGCGGCGGTGAGCAGCTGGCCGCCCGAGAAGACGTCGCCCATCTGCCCGACCGGCACCCGCTCGGCGCGCAGCACCGCGTCCGGCTTGAGGATCTCCACGGCGACGCCCTTGGGCTGGAGCGCCGCGCTGACGCCGCGCAGAAGGAGGGACATGCCGTCGCGACGCAGGTCGGAGTTCTTCCTGACGGCGGCACGGGTCGCCTCGTCGATCACCTCGCCGAGCCGCTCGATGAGCGTGGCCTGGTCGGGCTCCTCGAAGCGGATCCGCAGGAACTCCTGCCCGGACCACTCGCCGAGCCCCTCCGGGAGCCGGGACAGTCGCTGCGCGGAGCGCAGGGTCGCCAGCGCGGACTCCACCAGGCCCCGCAGCCGGTCCACGATCGAGTCCCGGTTGCGCTCCAGTTGCGCCAGCTCGTCGGTCAGAACCCGCAGCCGGGGGGCGAACGCCTCCGCCCACCGCTGCGCGTGCTCCGGCAGCGCGGACGCGGGCAGTTCGCGGATCTGCTGGCGAGCCGGGGTGCGGACCTGCTCGTACCGGGTCGAGTTGGCGTGCCGTACGAGTACGTCGCTCGCCTCGCGTACGGCCGCCTCGGCGGCGGACAGGTCGGCGGCGCAGCCGCGCAGCGAACGGCGGGTCTCGGCGGCGGCCTTCCGGGCCTCCTCGAGCGTGCCGGGGTAGGGCTCCGGCTCCTCCTGTTCCTCCTCCGCAGCGTGTTCGCGCAACAGATCGCGGAGCATCGCGGCGATCTCGTCGAAGCCGCTCGCCGCGTCCTCGGCGGCCCGGTGGGCCTCCAGGAGTTCTGCGTGGGCCTCGCGGGCCTGGCTCAGGGCCTCGGTGCGGGAGGCGAGTTCGGCGGTCGCGGTGCGCAGCAGGGCCTGGGCGTGCTCGGTGTCGCGAGGCACCAGCTCCTCGGGCAGTGCGGTGTGGGCCTCGCCGTTCTCCGGGGCGTGCCGCTCGGCCTCGCCGCGCAGCCGGCCGAGCTGCTCGCTGGCGGAGGACATCCGGGTCTCCAGGAGTTGCACCAGCTCCTCGGCGCGCGCGGCGGCGGCCTGCCGGGACGGCCCGTCGGAGCCGTCGGGGGAGGCGAGGAGCTGTTCGGCGCGGGTGCGCACCTTGTTGCTGAGCCGGTCGAGCTCGGCGCGTGCCGCGGACTCGTCGCTCTCGGCCCGTGCCTGCTCGGCGCGCAGGTCGGCGCCGACGCCGACCTTCTCGTAGACCTGGGAGGCGGCCCGGTAGGCCTCGCGGAGGGCGGGCAGGGACGCCTTCGGCGCGTCCGTGTCGTCCTCCGGTACGTCGTCGGGGGCGCCCGCGATCTCCGAGCGCTCGGCGCGCAGCGCGCGCGCCGTACGGCGCGCGTCGTCGGCGGCGCGCTGGGCGGCGCGCCGGTCCTCGTCGGCGGCGCGGGCGCGCTCCAGGCAGGCCTGGGCGCGGACCTCGGCCTCGACCGCCTCGTCGGCGAGTTCGCGCAGCTTGACCTGCCAGCCGGCGCGTTCACGCAGCCGGAAGGCGAGTCCGGCGAGGGCGTCTGCGGCACGGCGGGCCTTCTGCGCGGCCTCCTGGCGCTCGTCGCGCACCTGCGCGGCCTCGGCGGCCGTCTCTTCGGCCTCGGCCCGGGCGGTGCGCGCCTCGGCCAGCTCCGCCTCGGTCTCCTCGGCGAACGCGCGGGCCTCCCGCGCGGCCTGCGCCAGCTCGGTGAGCCGGCCCGCGGGGCATCCCGTGCGCCAGGAGGCGAGCCGGGCGGCGAGTTCGCGGTCCTTGGCAAGCCGGGCCGCGAGTGCCCGGATCTCCTCGTCCCGCTCGGTGGCGCGGGCGCGCAGCGCCTGCCGCTCCTCGTCGGCGGCGTGCTCGTCGTGCATGGCCGGGTTCGGCGGAACGAGGAAGACGCCGCTGTCGCGCTCGTCGGCGGGCGGGGCCGGGGCGAGCAGCGCGGCGGCGGTGCCGACGGCGACGGCGGAGCGGGGCAGCAGCGAGGCCTCGCTCAGCGCGCGTCGGGCCCGGGCGTGCGAGTCGGGGTCGGTGATGATCACGCCGTCGACCAGCTCCGGACGGGCGGCCAGCACGCGGGCGTGGTCGGCCGGGTCGACGGCCTGGGCCAGGTAGCGCCAGCCGGGGAGCGCGGGAATGCCGTGCTCCCCGAGGTACTCGACGGTCGCGAGCACGTCCGGGCCCGGAGGCAGCAGCCCGCCCTCGCCCAGGGCGCCGAGGATACGGGCGTCGTCGGCCGCCGCGGTGCGCAGCTCGAAGAGCTGCCGCTCGGCGGAGGAGACGGAGTCGTCGAGCAGTTCGCGCAGTTCGTCGGCGAAGCGGTCCAGTTCCTCGGCGGTGAGGGCGCCGCCGGCCGTCCCGGCGTCGTGGCCGTCCTCGTCCCTCCGTGGTGCCGGAACCCTGGGGCCTGTGCCGGTGCCGGACAGGCTCAGCAGTTCGGCCAGGCGCTCCTCGCCCGCCAGCGCCTCGGCGGTGCGCCGCTCGGCTTCGTAGGCCCGTTCGGCGGCCGTGGCCGCGTCCGCCGCGCGGGCCGCCGTGAGTTCCGCGCGGGACTCCGCGGAGGCCGTCTCGCGCGCGTGCTCCGAGGCGCGGCGGGAGGCCTCGCGTGCGGCGTCCCAGGCGGCGACGGCGGTCTTCTCGGCGTCGCTCGCGGCGAGCGCGGCCCGCGCCGGGTCCGCGTCGGGCGCGCTGTCCTCCAGCCAGCCCGCGCGGACGGCCTCCGCGGTCTCCTGTTCGACCTCGGTGAGCCGCTGGCGCAGGTGCCCGGCCTCGCTGCGGGCGCGCTGTGCCTCGGTGGCGGCCGCGGTCGAATCCCGGTAGGCGGACTCGCTCACCTCCTGCAGGGCGGCGGACCGCTCCTCCTCCTCGTTGGCGAGGGACTCGGCGCTCTCGGCGGCCGCGTGCAGCGCCCGTACGAGATCGACCGCGGCCTTCGCGCGGGCGGCGAGCGCGGGTGCGGCGTCGCGTTCGGCCTCCTGGATGGCGGACGACACGCGCGCCACGCGGTCGGCGGCGGCACGGTGCCGCAGCACGGCCTCCGCGGCCTGCCACGCGGAGTAGAGCTGGCGGGCGTCGGCCAGCTCCCGCTTCTGCGCCGCCGCGGCCTTCTCGGCGCCGGCGAGCGCCAAGGAGGCGTGCCGGTAGGCGAGTTCTGCCGTGATCAGCGCGCTGTGCTCCCGGGCGCCCTCGGCCTGGGTGACGGCGTGCGCGGCCGCGGTGACCCGCTGGGCGAGGTCGGCGGCGCGCATCCGCTCCTGCACCCCGCGCGCGGACAGCCGCCGCGCCAGCGTACGCGTCCGCCGCTCGGCGCCCGCGTGGACGTCACGCGCCCGGGAGCGGGCCTCGGCGGCGTCGACGATACGCCCGAGCAGGTCCACGGACCCGGCGGTGAAGTCCCGTTCGGCGATCAGCTCGGCGCGCCGTCCCAGCTTGTTGCCGAAGCCGCTGACCAGGTCGGCGAGTCCGTCGGTGTCCCGGGTGTCGGTGACGGCGCGCAGCAGCAGGTCCGTGAAGTCGGAGTCCTTCTTGACCGCGAACAGACCGGCGGCCTCGCCCTCGTCGGCGTTCATCTCCCGCTGGTAGCGGAAGAGTTCGGGGTCCAGACCGAGGTCCGTCAGGTGCTCGTTCCAGCGGTCGTGAATCTCCTCCCAGTGCACCTCCAGGTGCGGATACGCCTTGCCCGCCTCCATCAGGGCGTCCCGGAAACCCTTCATCGTGCGGCGCCGCCCCTGCGCCCCGGAGGCGCCCTCGACAGGCGGACGTACGGCGGTGGACTCGGCGACGGGCAGGTTGTCCAGGGTGAGTCCGGGGCCCGGGCGGAAGGAGTACCAGGCCTCGGCGAACTTGCGCGGGTCATTGGAGACCTGCCGCCCGCGCCACTCGCTGACCTTGCCGACCACGACGCACTCGCCGGTCAGCACGTGCTGCCACTCCAGGGCCACGTGGCCGCAGTCGTCGGCGAGGAGGAACTTGCGCAGCACACCGGAGCTGGCACCGCCGAGCGTGTTGCGGTGGCCCGGCAGCATCACCGAGAAGATCAGCTTCAGCAGGACGGACTTGCCGCCGCCGTTCTCCAGGAAGAGCACGCCCGCCGGGGCCGGCCTGCGGGGCGGCCCGACGGGCTCCTCCTCGAAGAACTCGGCCTGGGTGGGCGCGGGTTCGGGTACCGGATCACCCACACCCCGCAGGTCCAGCACGGTGTCGGCGTAGCGCGCACCGGCCGGGCCGATGGAGTAGAGGCGGACCCGGGACAGCTCGTACATGGCGGCGGACTCTCGTCGTAAGTCTTGCTGGTGAGTCTTGCTGGTTCGGAGGGAAGTGCGTGGCTTCAGGAGTGGAACGGCAGTCCGGCGTCGGCCACGAGCTCCAGGTCGTCGGTGTCCTCGGCGGGCAGCAGGGTCGCCGTGCCGTCGGTGACCGGGACGACGCCGAGTTCGAGGAGTTCGGCCAGGGCGGCGCTGCCGGCCATGTCACGCACCTGGAGCTGGTAGCGCGCCGTCGTGCGGTACGTGCCGCCGTTCTCGTCGCCCGTGCGCTGGAGGAAGCCGGAGTCGGTGAGGAACGCGACGGCCTTCGCGACGATGCCGGTGGTCGAAGCGGCCGGCCGGCGCGCGTCCTTGGTGGCTCCGGTCGCGCTGCGTCTGGCCCAGACCCGCCAGGCCGCCTCCAGTCCGGGCGCGTCGGTGGCCGGGTCGGTGTTCTCGCCCTGCTCCTCGGCCCGCTCCTCCAGGCGGCGGCAGGCCTGCCGCACGAAGGCGTCGACGCCGTTGACCGTGACGCGCCCGATGTAGCCGTCGTCGGCGAGGTCCTCGGGGCGCGGGAACGCCAGGGCGGCGACGGCGAGATGGGCGAGGCCGTGCAGGAAGCGGTCGCCGGAGTCGGCCGACGTGCGACGCGCGTAGTCGCCCATGCGGACGGCGAACACCGAGTCCTCGGCCGCGGTGACGGCCATGCCCGCGCGCGGGGACACCTCCAGGACGATGAGCCCGAGCCCGGTGGCGACGGCGTCGGCGAGCCGCGCGAAGGGCGGGTCCTCGCGGTAGCGGCGCAGCAGGTCGGCGTACTCCTGGTCGCGCGCGGGCTGCAGTCGGGGCTGGAGTCCGAAGGCGACGAGCCGCGCCGCGTCGGCGGCGTCGGCGGGGGTGACGGCGCCGCTCACCGGTGTGGTGGCGGCTTCCGACGGCTCGCTCCACTCGGCGTGCTCGGTCACGGTTGGGGCTCCTCGGTGCAGTGGTGCTTGCTGGTGGTCATCGGCGTCACGCCGCTTCCGTCCGGTCCGCCGCCATGCCCGCCGCGTCCAGCAGGGCCGTGCCGACTATCAGGTCGGCCCCGCCGAACTCCGGGTCGTCCAGCTCCGTGCCGTCGTCCACCGCGAACAGCAGCTTCTCCTCCCCCTGCCGGTACGCCGTGCCCACCGGCGGGCTGGCGGCGTGCACGGCCAGCAGGGCGACCAGGTAGGGCAGGTCGGGGTCCTTGCGGCGCGCCTCGGCCAGCAGCCCCGACAGCCGCCGTGGCGCGTCCGCCGGCAGGTCGAGCAGTTCCATGGCGGCGGCCATCTGCTCCTCGGTGAACCTGCTGTCGTCCGGGGTGGCGATCAGATCCGGCTCGGGCATCTCGGCGCCCAGGTGCTCGCGCTCCACCGGAGGCGTCAGCAGGAGGTCGACGAGATCGGAGACCCGCACGGAGAAGGGTGTGCGCAGCCCCGTGCCGTGCGCGAAGAAGGCGTCCGTGACGCGGGTCGCCCGCTCCAGCGGCAGCGGGAGCACGGGCGCGACGAGATGCCCGTACAGGTCGATCCCGGAAGTCGCCACCGGCGTGGCGAACGCCTGGCGGTCCTGCTCGGCGCGGAACAGCGGGCCCGCTTCCAGCAGCCGGGACTGCAACTGGGTGTGCCGGCGGATGCAGTCCTTGACGATGTCGACGAGTTCGGCGGCGCGCCGCTTCTGCTCGGGGTCCTCCGACTCGTCGCGGGCCTTGCGGATGTTGGTGAGGATCGCGTTCTCGTGGCGGTAGCGCTCGGCGACGTGGTCCAGGGCCTCGGTGATCATGTCCGGCACCGCGTTCAGCCAGTCCACCGCGCGGACGTTGCGCCGGGTGGCGTCCAGGGCCTTGCGCAGGGACTCCGAGTACTGCACGGTCCGGTAGCGCGCCTGCTCGGCGGCGAGCTGCGCGTCGGCGAGGCGGCCCCGGCTGATCAGCACCTCCAGCTTGACCTCGGCGGCGATCTGGGCGCTGGTGACGTCCGTGTCGAGGGCGCCGACGAGGACGTTGACCGCCTCGTCGGTGGTCCGCAGGTAGACGCCTCCGCCGTAGCCCGGGACCTCTTCGATCAGCTTGAAGTCGTAGTCGCGGCGGACGTAACTGCCGTCCGGGCCGAACGTGCCGTAGACGGCGCGGAAGCCGCGGTCGACGCTGCCGACGTTGATCAGGTTCTCCAGGACCCAGCGGGCCACGCGCTCGTGTTCGGCGGACGGGCGCTGCGGGGCCTGGGCGGCGATGCGCGGGATGAGGCGGGCGACTATCTGGTCGTGGTCGGCGCCCGTGTCGAAGTCCATGTTGAGCGTGACCAGGTCGATGGCGGCGAGGGCGATCTCCGCCATGCCGTACACCGAGTACTCGCCCGCCAGGTTGGCCTTGCGCGCGTCCAGGTCGTGCAGTGGCGCGGTGCAGGCGAGCGCGCGCAGCCGCCGGGCCAGCCCCTCGTCGGCGGCCGGCCCCGAGGCGGGGCGCGGCCCCACGCTGAGCTGGGGCGGAACACGATCCGTCGATACAGGCGAAGTCACGGTGCACAGATTAGGTCCTGGGTCTGACAACGACCCAAATCGCCGGGTGCGCCGCCGCCGGCCGCGACCGGCGGCGGAGCCGCCGATGTCAGGGCGCCGCGCCCCTACCCTCCATCGGCCACCCGGCGCGCGTACACCTCGACCAGTCCCGCCCGGGAGTCGTCGAGGTAGACCGCCAGGAGCTGTTCGGCCCTCTCGCGCCGCCCCGCCTGCAGGGCGCGCAGAATCTGTTCGTTGCGCGCCAGGTACGGCTCGTGCAGCCGGCGCGCATCCGCCACCACGTGGAAGGCCAGGCGCAGTTCCGCGAAAACGCTGCGCATCAGTTCGTCCGTGCGTTCGCTGCCGGCGAGTGCGACCAGTTCGCGGTGGAAGTGGATGTTGGCCGTCGACACGCCTTTCCAGTCGCCTTCGCGCGCCGCCCGCTGCCCCTCCGCGACCGCAGCGGCCAGGCCGTCGACGGCGTACGGCGGCTCCCCGAGGCCCCGTACGACGGCGCACTCGACGAGCGTGCGGGTGCGGTAGATGTCCTCGACGTCGTCCACCGTCAGGACCCGTACGAAGACGCCCCGGTTCAGCTCGTGGACGAGCAGCCTCTCGTGCGTGAGCAGCCGGAAGGCCTCGCGGAGCGTGTTGCGGGAGACGCCGAGCGCGCCGCCGATGCCGTCCTCCGACAGCCGGGTGCCGGGCGGGAAGTAGCCGTCGGCGATGCGGCTCCTGAGGATGTCCGACACGCGTTCGGCGGTGCTGGTCCGCCCCAGCAGGGCACGGTCGTCGGCCAGTCCGGTCAGCTCCTCTGCCATGCCCGGAATTCAAGCGCAGATACAAGAACGAGACAACACGAGTATTGAAGGATCGTTCAACGATCCTCTACCTTGCTTGGCACGACACCGCTCCGCTCCACCGCGGCTCGCTCACCGCACGGCTCGTTCCGCAAGCACCCTCCGTCCCTCACTGCGAGGTGCCCATGAGCACGACCCCTCCCTCCCGAGCCCTGACCACCGACTCCGGCCCCGGCGCGGCCGAACGCTCTGACGACGACGGCGCGTTGGGCTGGCTGCGCGCCCTGGGCCCGCACGGCCGACGCGCCTTCGCGGGTGCCTTCGGCGGCTATGCCCTGGATTCCTACGACTACTTCACGCTGCCGCTCAGCATGGTCGCCCTGGCGGCGTACTTCGGCCTGGACAGCGGCCAGACCGGCCTGTTCACCACGGTCACGCTGGTCGTCTCGGCGGTCGGGGGCGCCGTCGCGGGTGTGGTCGCCGACCGCATCGGACGGGTCAGGGCCCTGATGATCACCGTGGTGACGTACGCCGTCTTCACGGTCGCCTGCGGGTTCGCGCCCAGCTACGAGACGCTGCTGGTCTTCCGCGCCCTCCAGGGGCTCGGCTTCGGCGGCGAGTGGGCGGTCGGTGCGATCCTGGTCGCCGAGTACGCGAGCGCCCGGCACCGGGGCCGTACGCTCGGCGCGATCCAGAGCTCCTGGGCCGTCGGCTGGGCGCTGGCCGCGGTCGTCTACACGCTGGTCTTCTCCTTCCTGGGCGACGACCTGGCCTGGCGGGTGATGTTCTGGACCGGTGCGCTGCCCGCGCTGCTGGTGATCTGGATGCGCCGCCGCGTGCACGACGCCCCGGAGGCGACGGCCCAGCGCCAACAGAGCGCCCGGAAGGGCTCCTTCGCCGCGATCTTCAAGCCGGGCAGGGACGGGCAGCCCGGCCTGCTGCGCACGACGGTCTTCGCGGGTCTGCTCTCCACCGGTGTCCAGGGCGGCTACTACACGCTGGCGACCTGGGTGCCGACCTACCTGAAGACGGAGCGGGGCCTGTCGGTCGTCGGCACCGGCTCCTATCTGACGTTCCTGATCTCCGGGGCCTTCCTCGGCTACCTCACCGGCGGTCACCTCACCGACCGGCTCGGCCGCAGGCGCAACATCTGGCTCTTCGCCCTGCTGTCGGCGATCTGCATCCTGGCGTACGCGAACATCCCGAGCGGCGCCAACACCGTCCTGCTGGTGCTCGGCTTCCCGCTCGGGTTCTGCATGTCGGCCATCTTCAGCGGCTTCGGGTCGTACCTGAGCGAGCTGTACCCGACGGCGGTGCGCGGCACCGGGCAGGGCTTCACCTACAACACCGGCCGCGCCGTGGGCGCCGCCTTCCCGACCCTGGTGGGCTTCCTGGCCGACCGCTGGGGTGTGGGCGGTGCGCTGGTCTTCGGGGCGATCGGGTACGGGATCGCGGCACTGGCGCTGCTGGGCCTGCCGGAGACGCGCGGGAAGGAACTGCGGTGAACCGTACGGAAGAGCACTCCCCGGCCCTCGCCGAAGACCGCCCCCTGCTCCTCGTCGACGAGCACGCGCACGCGTGGAGCGCGAAGGACGCCCGGGCCCGGGTCCGGGAAGGCCTGAGCGGCCCCACCGCCGGGGTCGCCGCGGGCCACACCCAGGTCAACCTGATCTCCGTGCCGGCCGACTGGGCGTACGACACGCTGCTGTTCTGCCAGCGCAACCCGAAGCCCTGTCCGGTCCTGGACGTCACCGACGCGGGCTCCCCCACGACGGTCCTCGCGGAGGGCGCCGACCTGCGCACCGATCTGCCGCGCTACCGGGTGTGGCAGGACGGCGAACTCGTGGACGAGCCGACGGACGTGCGCGCCCACTGGCGGGACGACCTGGTGTCGTTCCTCATCGGGTGCAGCTTCACCTTCGAGTGGGCGCTCGGCGAGGCGGGCGTGCCCCTGCGCCACATCGAGCAGGGCCGCAACGTCCCGATGTACGTCACCGCCCGCCCCTGCCGTCCGGCCGGGCGGCTGCACGGTCCCATGGTGGTGTCCATGCGCCCGGTCCCGCCGCAGCACCTGTCCGCCGCGATCCGGGAGAGCAGTCTCCTCCCCGCGGTGCACGGCAGCCCCGTACACTGCGGCGATCCGTCGGTCCTCGGCATCGAGGACCTGGGCCGGCCCGACTTCGGCGACCCGGTGGACGCCGAACCGGACGACATCCCGGTGTTCTGGGCCTGTGGCGTGACCCCGCAGGCCGCGGTGACGGCCTCGCGCCCGCCGTTCGCCATCACCCACGCACCGGGGCAGATGTTCATCACGGACGCCCGCGACGACCAGTACCGGATCGCCTGACGACGGCCGGTGCCGCATCGCCCGAGGACGACCGGTACCGGGTCGCCCGACGGGCCCGACCAGGAGGGACCATGATCGATCTGAACGCCGATCTCGGCGAGGGCTTCGGCCGCTGGCAGCTCACCGACGACGAGCGGCTGCTGTCGGTCGTCACGAGCGCCAACGTTGCCTGCGGCTTCCACGCCGGAGACGCGGCCACCATGCGCCGGGTGTGCGAACTGGCGGCCGAGCGCGGCGTACGGATCGGCGCCCAGGTCTCCTACCGGGACCTGGCCGGTTTCGGACGGCGCTCGATGGACGTGCCGCCCGACGAGCTGGCCGCCGAAGTGGCGTACCAGATCGGCGCGTTGGAGGTCTTCGCGCGTGCGGCGGGCTCCCGTGTGTCGTATGTGAAGCCGCACGGCGCGCTCTACAACCGGGTGGTCCACGACGAGCGGCAGGCCGGGGCGGTCGTCGACGGTGTGCTGCTCGCCGACGCGACGCTGCCGGTGCTGGGGCTGCCCGGGTCGCGGTTCCTGGAAGTGGCCGGCAAGGCCGGGCTCCCGGTCGTCACCGAGGCGTTCGCGGACCGCGCCTACACCGACGAGGGCACGCTCGTGCCGCGTGGCCGGGACGGGGCGGTGATCGACGACCCCGCCACGGTCGTCGCGCGCTCGGTGGGCCTCGCCCGTTCCGGGACCGTCGTGGCCCACTCGGGGCGCGAGATCCCGGTGCGCGCGCGCTCCTTGTGCCTGCACGGCGACACGCCGGGCGCGGTCGACCTGGCCCGCCGGGTGCGCGCCGAGCTGGAGGCGGCGGGCGTGCGTGTGGAGGCCTTCGCATGAGGGTGCTCCCCGCCGGGGACGAGGCGCTGCTGATCGAGCTCTCCGGCGGCGAGGAGGCGCAGGCCCTGCACGCCGAGTTGCTGCGCCGTCGCGCCGCGGGCGAGCTGACGGTGCGTGAGGTCGTCCCCGCCGCCCGTACGGTCCTCCTCGACGGCGTCGCGGAGCCCGCCCGGCTCGCGGCCGAGATCGCCGGGTGGGACGTCCCGCCGGTCGCCTCGCGCGCGGAGGAGCCGGTCGAGATCCCCGTACGGTACGACGGTCCGGATCTTGCCGAGGTGGCCGCCGTGTGGGGCGTGTCGCGGCAGGAGGTGGCGCGCATCCACGCGGCGGCCGAATTCCGGGTCGCCTTCTGCGGTTTCGCACCCGGGTTCGGCTATCTGACCGGTCTGCCGGACCGCTACCAGGTGCCCCGACGGTCCACCCCGCGCACCGCCGTCCCCGCGGGCTCGGTGGCCCTCGCCGGCCCGTACACCGGGGTCTACCCGCGCTCGTCGCCGGGCGGCTGGCAGCTCATCGGTACGACCGACGCGGTGCTGTGGGACCACGCGCGCGTACCGGCCGCACTGCTCGTCCCCGGCGTCCGCGTCCGCTTCGTACCGGTGGGGTCGTGATGACGGACCGTGCTCTCGTCGTCGTCCGCGCCGGGCTGCTGACCACCGTGCAGGACCGGGGCCGGCCCGGTCACGCCCATCTCGGGGTGCCGCGCTCCGGAGCGCTCGACGCGCCCGCGGCGGCGCTGGTGAACCGGCTGGTCGGCAATCCGCCGGAAGCCGCCGTCCTGGAGACCACACTCAACGGCTGTGCGCTGCGCCCGCGTTCGGAGGTCACCGTCGCGGTCGGCGGCGCTCCCTGCGCGGTCACCGTGGACGGCCGCCCCGCTCCCTGGGGGGCGCCGGTGCGCGTGCCGGGCGGGGCGCTGCTGGACGTGGGGCCCGCGCGGGCCGGAGTACGCGGTTACGTCGGAGTCGCGGGCGGAGTGGCCGTGGAGCCGGTGCTCGGCAGCCGCTCCACCGACCTGCTCTCCGGGCTCGGCCCGCCGCCGCTCGCGGACGGTGCCGTGCTGCCCCTGGGGGCGCCGGCCGGGCGTCACGCGCACGTGGACACCGTTCCCCAGCCGGGTCCGCCGGCCGAGCTGGTGCTGCGGGTCACGCTCGGCCCGCGCGCCGACTGGTTCACCCAGGACGCGCTGCGCACGTTCGTCACGCGTGCGTACCGGGTGTCCGCCGCGAGCAACCGCATCGGCCTGCGCACGGAAGGCCCCGCCCTGGAGCGTGCCCGGATCGGTGAACTCCCCAGTGAGGGCATGGTTCTGGGCGCGGTGCAGGTGCCGCCCGACGGCCGTCCGGTCGTCTTCCTGGCCGACCATCCGACCACCGGGGGGTACCCGGTGATCGCGGTCGTCCGGGCCGCCGATCTCGCGGCCGCCGCCCAGGCCGCCCCGGGCACCCCGGTGCGGTTCACGGCGGTCGGCCGCCGGTAGGGGCCCGGCTTCCGGCCGGCGTCCTCTCCTCACCGGCGCCGAGTCGTGAAGCGGCCGCGAATGCGCCGGTCTCGGAGTCCGCCGTGGCGGCCGCTTCCGAGGGCCCCCACGGCCGCCGGGTTTCACGCGCACGTCGCCGGCGTCGCGTGGCCGCCTCCGGCGACGCACGGGCGCAGGCGGCCTGGGAAGTGCCATCCCGGCCGTGGAGCGCGACCCGGCAGGCGGCGGCCCAGCCGTGGACCGCATCCGTGCGGACCGCTCACGCCGCGTCCGGCTGCTCCGCCACCGACAGTGCGGCCAGCGCGGACGTCACCGCGTGCGAGGCGCTCAGGTCCAGGCGGGCGCTGGTCCCTCTGGCCTTGTGGCGCACCTCGTCCGCGGCCAGCGTGAGCAGTTGCGGCAGCAGATCGGTGCACCGCCGGGCCACCCAGCCCGTCCCGGCGGTGGCCAGCCACCACAGGCTCGCCGAGCGGCTGGGTGCCGCGAACTCGGGCTCCGCCGAGGGCACCGTGCCGGTCGCGAGGCCCGCCTCGGCGAGCAGCGCGTGGAAGCGCAGGGCGAGCTGCCGGTGCCCGCGCTCCCCCGGGTGCAGCCGGTCCGCGCTCCACATCGCGCGGTCGCCGGTCCAGTCCCCGTCCGCGGCGTGCAGATGCACCGCCCCGTAGCGTTCGGACAGCGCGTGCACGACCGTGTTGACCGCCCGCTGCCGCCGCGCCAGCGGGCGCGCCAGCGCTCCGGGCAGCCGCAGCATCGTTCCCGGGTCGGGCAGGCAGGCCGTGAGCAGCACCGCGCCCTGAGCGCGGAACGCGGCGTACACCTGGTCGAGACGGGCGGCCACGGCGTGGATGTCGAAGGTGCAGCGCAGGGTGTCGTTGACGCCGATGACCACGGAGACGACGTCGGGGCGCAGGTCGAGCGCGGCCGGGGTCTGCCGCTCCAGGACGTCCCGGGTCTGGGCGCCGCTGACGGCGAGGTTGGTGAACTGCGCGGGGGTTTCCGCCGGGGCGAGCCCGCCGGCGAGGAGCGCGGCCCATCCCCGCCAGGTGTCCCCGACGGGGTCGCCCACGCCTTCCGTCAGCGAGTCGCCGAGCGCGACGAACCGCAGGGGTCTCATCGCGCGCCCTCCCGGGCCGCCTCCCGCGGGCGGGCGTCGCCGGCCGCCGTCGGCGCCTCGCACGGCAGGGCGTCGTGGGCCGCGAGGAACGCGTCCACCGCCGTCTTCCAGCCGAAGCACTCGGCACGCGCGCGTGCCGCCTCCCGCCGCTCGCCCTCGGACCGCTCCATGAGCAGCTCGACCGCGTCGGCGAAGGCCTCGCCGGTGTTCACGGCGGTCGCCCCGGCCGAGCCGATCACCTCGGGCAGCGCGGACAAGGCGCTGGCCACCACGGGCGTGCCGCACGCCATCGCCTCCAGCGCGGCGAGCCCGAACGTCTCGGCGGGCCCCGGAGCCAGGCACACGTCGGCCGTGGCCTGCAGTGCGCCGAGCAGGTGCCGGTCGGCGACGTGCCCGAGGAAGGTGACGGGCAGTCGTCGCTCCTCGGCCCGCTGCTCGAGCCGGGCCCGCAGCGGCCCGTCCCCGGCGACCACCAGTACCGCACGCCGCCCGCGCTGCAGCAGCGCCTCCAGGGCGTCCAGGGCCGTGCCGGGCTTCTTCTCCACGGACAGCCGGGAGCACATGACGAGCAGCGTCTCGTCGCCGCGCGCGTACCGTTCGCGCAGCCCCGCGTCCCGCAGCGCCGGGTGCCGCTGTTCGAGGTCGACGCCCAGCGGTGCCCGTACGACGTTGCGGGCGCCGATCCGCACGAACTCCCGCTCGGCGAACTCGGTGGTGCACACCACGCGCGCGTAGGTGTGCGCCGTACGGATGTTGAGGGCGTCGGCGGCACGCCGGGACATGGACTCGGACAGGCCCCAGGTGCGCAGGACGCCGTCGGCGGTCTCGTGGGAGACCATCACGGCGGGGACCCGGGCGCGGCGGGCCCACTTCCCGGTCCAGCGCAGCGTCGTGCGGTCGGAGACCTCCAGGCGGTCGGGATCCAGTTCCTCCAGGAGGGCGGCGACGCGGTGCTTGTCGACCAGGACGCGGTAGCCGCCGGTGCCGGGCAGCAGCGGCCCGGGCAGGGTGATGACCCGGCCCTGCTCGGTCATCTCGTCGGTGTGGCGCTCGCCGGGCACGATGAGCACCGGCTCGTGTCCGGCCTCCCGGAAGCCCTGGCCCAGCTCGCGCAGCGCGGTCCGCAGACCGCCGGACGCCGGGGCGACGAAGTTGGCGAGCCGCACGATGCGCAGACCGGCGCCGGTGCGCTCGGTGGCGAAGCTCATGCCGCCACCACCGTCCTGCGCGAGGCCAGCACGTCCGCGTAGTGGCCGATGAGCTGGTCGCCGACGGCCGCCCAGGTGCGGCCCTCGACCATGGTGCGCGCGGCGGCCCCGTACGCGGCCCGCAGCGCCGGGTCGGCGGCCAGGGACCACACGGCGTCCCGCACGGCGGCCGCGTCCCCGGGCGGCACCAGCAGGCCGGTGCGGCCATGGGCCACCAGGTCGAGCGGGCCGCCCGCCGCGGGCGCGACGACCGGCACGCCGCTCGCCATGGCCTCCTGCACGGTCTGGCAGAACGTCTCGAAGGGGCCGGTGTGCACGAAGACGTCCAAGGAGGCGAAGATGCGGGCGAGTTCGTCGCCGGTGCGGCGGCCCAGGAAGGCGGCGCCCGGCAGGGCGGCGCGCAGGGTGGTCTCGCTCGGCCCGTCGCCCACCACGACGACGCGCACGCCCTCCAGGCCGCAGGCGCCGGCGAGGAGTTCGACGTGCTTCTCGGGGGCGAGCCGGCCGACGTAGCCGACGATCAGCTCACCGTTCGGGGCGAGCTCCCGGCGGATCGCCTCGTCGCGGAGATCTGGCCGGAAACGTACGGTGTCGACGCCGCGCGGCCACAACTGCACCCGGGGTACGCCGTGTGCCTCGAGGTCGTGCAGGGCGGCGCTGGAGGGCGCGAGGGTGCGGTCTGCGGCGGCGTGCACGGAGCGGATGCGCCGCCAGGCCGCCGCCTCGCCGGCGCCCATGTAGGTGCGGGCGTAGCCGGCGAGGTCGGTCTGGTAGACGGCGACGGCGGGGATGCCGAGCCGGGCGGCGGCCGCCATGCCGCGGACGCCGAGGATGAAGGGGCTGGCCAGGTGCACGACGTCGGCGCGGTGCTCGACGATGGCCGCGGCGACGCGTCGGCTGGGGAGTGCCACGCGCACCTGGGGGTAGCCGGGGAGCGGCAGGGAGGGGACACGGACGACGGGGCACGGCGCGAGGGCGTCGGGCCCGGTGCCGGCTGTGGGGGTGCCCCCCAGGTCGAGCGGAGCCGAGACCTTGGGGGAGGCCGGAGCGACGACGAGGGGAGCATGACCGCGATCGACGAGGTGCCGGGCGGTCTGCAGCGCGCAGTGGGCCACGCCGTTCACATCGGGGGGAAAGGATTCGGTCACGATGACGACACGCATACCCGTGTTCTCGCCGTGCCGGACGTGGCCGCGTCAACGTCGATCTTTCCGGCCGGGGAACGTCCCATGAGCGTTGTGCTGCACGGCCGAGCAGGCGGGTCCGTGTCCACGCGCTGCTGACACGCGGGTCACCGGATGTTCACGCGGCCGGCATGTCGGGCCCGATCCGGCTGCGTACGGCGGTCTGCACCTCGGCCTCCTCGGCGGGGTCCGCGGCGAGCCGGCGCAGCCGCTCCACGACGCGGGCGTCTCCCGTCTCGGCGTGCCGTGCGGCGATCTCGCGGGTGGACTCCTCGCAGTCCCAGAGGCATTCGACGGCGAATCCGGAGGGGAAGGAGGGGTCCGTGGCGGCGAGCGCACGGGCGGCACGTCCGCGGAGATGGGAGGAGGCGGTCTCGCGGTAGACATGGCGCAGGACGGGTGCGGCGCAGGCGATGCCGAGCCGCCCGGCGCCGTCGACGAGGGTCCACAGGGTCGGCGCGTCGGGCCCCTCGCCCCGGACGGCCTCCCGGAGCGCCGCGAGCACCAGATCGCTGTCCTGGGCACCGCCACGGCAGGCGAGCATGCGCCCGGCGGCGGCCCCGAGAGCGTCGGGCCGGCGGGCCCAGCGCCGTGCCCGGTCCACGGCCGCGAGACTGCGCATGCGTTCGAAGGCGTCCACGGCCGCGTCGACGACGAGCGCGGAACCCGTGGACACGGCGTCCTCGATGAGCTCGAGGGCGTCGGGATCGTTGGTGTCCGCGAGGTAACGCAGCGCCGTCGAGCGGGCTCCGTCGCTCCCCGAGCGGGCGGCCTCGACGATCTCGGAGCGGTCCTCCGGTCCGGCGACGGCGATGAGGCACCGCGCGGCGGGCACGTGCAGCGCGGCACCGCGTTCGATGCCCTGCTGGGCCCAGTCGAAGACGGCCTGCACGCTCCACCCGGGGCGCGGCCCCTGCGGTCGCAGTTGCCGCTGCCAGCGGTCGAAGCAGCCGGCCTCCTGTGCGGCACGCACCCGTGTGGCGATGGATTCGCGGGGGTCGTCGGCCCACAGCCGCCAGGGGCGTGGTTCGAAGGCGTCCCGGACGGCGGCGGCCAGTTCGGCCTCGCCCTCGGCGTCGGCCGGGAAACGGGCGAGGACTGGGGCGGCCAGGGCGCGCAGGCCCGCGTCGTCGTCGCGCAGCGCCAGTTCGTCCAGGGCCCACGCCCAGTTGGTGCCCGAGGCGGCGTACCTGCGCAGCAGTTCGAGCGCGTCGCGCCTGCCGTACGACGCGAGGTGCCCGAGGACGGCCAGCGCGAGTCCGGTGCGGCACTCGTCCGCGTCGAGGACGTCCTCGGCGCCGAACAGGTGCGCCTCGATGGCGTCCAGCTCGCCGCCCAGGTCGAGGTAGAGCCGGGCGTAGTACAGGGAGCGGTTCTCCACCTGCCAGTCGTGGCGGGGGTCGCGCAGGACACAGTGGTCGAGGGCCGCGAGCGCCTCGGCGCGGGGGGCGGTGAGCGCGTGCAGTGTGCCGTCGCCGCGGCCCCGCTGGAGCAGGCCGAGCAGCGTACCGCTGGGCGCTATGACCGGTTCGAACATGGGAAACAGCCTCACATCAAGCGTCGACGCAACCGGGGAACACGCATTACCTGGCCGCGAGACAACACGTCGGGGCGCCCGCCGTCTCTTGCTTGTTGTAGACCATCTTCCTCTGCCTCTCGTTGGTGGCCCGTGTGGACCGATCACGGTCCGCGCGGTGCGGCATCACCTGCCCGGCCCTCACGTCCGTGAATCACGACGTCATGATGACCCGGCCTCTCGCGCTGCCGCGACCTTATTTCGGGCGGTCCGGTACCGCCTCCCCCGTTTTCGTCGTTTTCGCTGGTCAGTGTGTTCGGATCAGTGTGCGCCGAAGAGTTCGAGCAGGTCCGTCTTGCCGAACATCCTGGCGGTGTCGATCGCCGAGGGGGTTCCCGCGGCCGGGTCGGCGCCGCCGTCGAGGAGGGCCCGGATGACCTCGGTCCCGCCCTTGAAGACGGCTCCGGCGAGCGGTGTCTGGCCTCGGTCGTTGGCCCGGTCGGCCTCCGCGCCGCGCTCGAGCAGGGCCCGGACGGCGTCGGCGTGGCCGTGGTAGGCGGCGAGCATCACGAGGGTGTCGCCGCGGTCGTTGGTGAGGTTGGCCGGAACGCCCGCGTCGACGTATGCCACGAGCGCCTCGGTCTCGCCTCGGCGCGCCAGGTCGAAGATCCTGGTCGCGAGCTCCACGACCTCGGGGTCGGGGGCTTCACTCATCGGCCGGACCGCCTCTCCGCTACGGCTGCTGGTACTGGTGCCCCATGATGCCGGGGCCGGTGACCCGTACGGGTGAATCGCCAGCGTACTGGCTTCCGCGGCACATGACCGGCACCGCACCCGGCAAAGATCACGGCAACCCCCGTGGAGGCGTCAGGGCCGGTCAAGCGGTGAGCGAGGGCTCCGCCGACCGTGGGAAATCCGGCGAATTTCACCCAGTTGCACCTTTTATCGTATGGATACATTCTGTGAGCCTGGAAGGACTCATGGTGACTGTCCCCGTGAACCAGGAGAGAGCAAATGATTCTGAACATCTCGGGTGTCCTGCTGCTCGGCACCATCGTCTTCCTGTTCTGCCGCAAGGACGGCCTCAAGGGTCGGCACGCCATGACCTGCGGGCTCTTCGGGTTCTACCTCTCGAGCACCGCCATCGCGCCGAGCATCAAGGCCGGCGGGGCGAGTCTCGCGGGCCTCCTGGGCGGGATCAACTTCTGAACCGGCCCCCGTCCGCACACACCCTCAGGAGAACGACGTGGCTCGGCGTCCCCTCCCCCGCATTCTGAGCAACGGCGGCGACCGCATCGCCCGCGGCCGCGAGCTGGCGCGGGCGGCGGCCGGCGGCGCCACCGACGTCCTCCACCCGCTGATCACCATCACGCGCGGCCTGCGCCGGCTGGCCGCGGCCGCGCGGCGCAAGTGGGCGGACACGCCGAAGGACGGGCGCGGACCGCTGCTCTTCCTGGTGACCTCGGTGATCCTGGTCGTGGCGCTGTTGCCGTACGGGCCGCTGCTCGCCGCCATCACACTGATGGCGGCATCGGCCTGGACGGGCCGTGACAGCCGGCCGACGGCACCCCCCGGCCCGGACCCCGCGCAGACCCAGCGGCTGCGCAGCCTCTACGAGGCTCTGGTCCCCTACTTCTCGGCCGCCGAGGACCCGGCTCCGCTGTACGCGCACGGCGGGGACTTCACCGGGGCGTTCTCCGCCTGCGAGTTCGACGACACCGGCCGCGTCTCCCGCCTCCTCATCCGGTACCCCGCCCACTTCACCGACGGCGAGCCGGCATCACGGGCCCGGATCGAGCAGGTCGTGCACGCCAAGTCGGGCCGGGGCCGCGAGTACCACTTCGCGTGGGACGAGGAGGACAACGAACTGACGGTCACCGTGCTGCCTCCCCTGCCCACCGACATCGCCGCGCAGCACTTCGTGACCGCACCGGGCGAGACGGTCCTCGGCTTCACCGACCCCACCGGCGTCCAGCGCACGCTCCCCCTCACCCATGGGGAGGAGCAGCGCGACGTGCCTCCGGTGCTGTGGCGCACGGGCCCGCGGTGCACCGAGCCGCACCTGCTGATCGCCGGCACACCCGGCAGCGGTACGACGACGCTGGTACGCTCCCTCGCCCTGCAGGCGCTGCAGTACGGGGACATCCTGCTCGTCGAGGGCGGCGGCGCCGGGGAGTACACGTTCCTGACGGGCCGGGACGGGGTGCTGGCGGTGGAGTCCGGGCTGGCGGGGGCCGCGGCGAGCCTGGAGTGGGCGACCCATGAGACGGAGCGGCGGCTGATCGCGGCGAACCGCGCGCGGCAGGCCGGGCACCCGCCGCCGGACGACGTCAGACGCCCGCTGTGGATTCTGCTGGACCGGCCGACCGCCCTCGGGCACCTCGCCGCCGCCGACGGCCGTGCCGATCCCCAGGCGCTGCTGCAGGTCCCGCTGCGGCACGGCCGCGCGGCGAACGTCACGGTGGTGGTCGCCGAGCAGTTCGACGCCCTGGACGGCTTGTCCGACGCGGTCCTGCAGCACACCCGCGCGCGCGTGGCACTCGGTCCGGCGGCCCCCGAGGAGCTGGAGGCGGTGCTCGGCGCCCCGCCGCACACCACGCCCCTGAAGGACGTGCCGCCCGGCCGCGGCTACGCCCGACTGGGCTCGGGCCCGGTCCACCGCCTCCAGGTACCGGCCACCCCGGACCCGTACGACGACACCGCCGACGAGCAGCACCGGCAGGCGGTCCTCGGCCTGCTGCCCCGCCGCAGCGAACCGGCCGCCCCCAGCGCATCGGCCGGCCGCGGCGAGCCGGCCGGCCGCAGCGCCCCCGTCGAGTCCCTCCCGACGGAGGCGCTGGCCGTGGAGGGCTGATCGGGAGACCCGTCCCGGCTCCCGGTCAGGCCACGAACGTGCGCGGCGCCTCCGCCGGCCCGGACGCGCCCGTCTCGACCAGGCGGGCCGCGGCCGCCAGCCGGACCGCCGCCTCCTCCGCCACCGCGCCGCCCACCGTGAACGGCAGCCGCACATAGCCCTCGAACGCGCCGTCCACCCCGAAGCGCGGCCCCGAAGGCACCCGGACGCCGACCCGTTCCCCGGCCTCCGCGAGACGGGACCCCGACAGGCCGCCGGTGCGCACCCACAGCGTCAGGCCCCCCCGAGGCACCGAGAACTCCCACGTCGGCAGCTCCTTGCGCACCGCGGCGACCAAAGCGTCCCGGTTCTCGCGGGCCTGGGCGCGCCGCAGGTCCACCGCCTGCTCCCAACCGCCCGTGCTCAGCAGCCAGTTCACGGCGAGCTGCTCGAGGACCGGAGTGCCCAGATCGGCGTAGGCGCGGGCCGCGACCAGGCTGCGGACGACATCGGGGGCGGCCCGCACCCACCCGATGCGCATGCCCGCCCAGAACGCCTTGCTCGCCGAGCCGACGGTGATGACGGTCGAGCCCGCCGGGTCGAAGGTGCTCACGGGGCGCGGCATCTCGAGCCCCTCCTCCAGATACAGCTCGCTCATCGTCTCGTCGACGACCAGGACCGTCCCGGCGGAGCGGGCCGACTCCACCAGGCGGCGGCGCTGGTCCTCGTCGGCGAGCGCGCCCGTCGGATTGTGGAAGTCGGCGACGACGTAGGCGAGCCTGGGCGCGGCCTCCCGCAGCACCTGGCGCCAGCGGTCCAGGTCCCAGCCGCCGAGCCCCTCGGCCATGGCGACGGGGACCAGCCGGGCGCCCGCCTCCCGCATCAGCTGGAGGATGTTGGCGTACGACGGCGACTCGACGGCGATGCGCTCGCCGCGCCCGGCGAACAGATGGCAGATCGCGTCGATCGCGCCCATGGCGCCGGTGGTCACCATGATCTGCTCGGGCATGGTCGGGATGCCGCGCGCCGTGTAGCGGTCGGCGAGCATGGAGCGCAGCGCGGGCAGGCCCGCCGGGTAGTCGCCGTGCGTGTGCGCGTACGGCGGCAGCTCCTCCAGGGCACCCTGCACGGCGCGGGTCAGCCAGGGCTCGGGCGCGGGCAGCGCGGCACAGCCCAGGTCGATCATCGAGCCGAGCGCCTCGGGCGGCAGCGGTTCCAGGCCGCGGGCCGGCAGCGGGTTCCCGGCCGGCACGGCGGTCCAGCTGCCCGCTCCGCGGCGGGACTCCAGGAACCCCTCGGTGCGCAGCGCCTCGTAGGCGGCCGCGACCGTCGTACGGCTCACCGACAGGGCGAGCGCGAGCTCCCGCTCGGCGGGCAGCCGGGCCGCGACCGGTACCCGGCCTTCCAGGACGAGCAGGCGGATGCCGTCCGCGAGCGCCCGGTAGGCCGGCGGGCGGCGGCTGCCGGGGCCCGCGGGGCGGTCCTGCTGGGAGGTGAGCAGCCGGGCGAGCTGTGCCGCACCCACCGCCGAGGTCCACTGCGCCATGATTCCCAGTCCACCTTCCCGGAATTGGCCATGGATGACATCTCTTTCCAAGCCACAGAGTGACATGCGTCAGGCCACTACCACCACAGGGGGGCACGTTTTGTCTGCCGACTCGCCGGGCGACCCGTCGATTGACACGTCCATGAAGAACCGTCACGGGCGGCGGCTGTTCCAGCTCTACGCCGGTCTGGCGCTCTACGGCGCGAGCTCCGCCCTCCTGGTGAGGGCGGGTCTCGGCCTGGAGCCCTGGAACGTCCTGCACCAGGGTCTGTCCGCACTCACCGGGCTCAGCATGGGCGTGGTGCTGACGATCGTGGGCGCGACCGTCCTGCTGTTGTGGATCCCGCTGAGGCAGCGCCCGGGACTCGGCACCGTGTCCAACGTCCTGGTGATCGGTTTCGCCATGGACGCCACCCTGGCCGTGCTCCCCGAGGTGCGCGCCCTGACCGTGCGCGTGCCCCTGCTGGTCGCGGGCGTGGTACTGAACGGCGTGGCGACCGGCCTGTACATCTCCCCGACTTCGGTCCCGGACCGCGCGACGGCCTGATGACCGGACTGCACCGGCGCACGGGCCGCTCGATCCGGCTGATCCGCACCGCCGTGGAGATCACCGTCGTCGCGACCGGCTTCGCCCTCGGGGGCACCGTCGGAATCGGCACCGCCGTGTACGCGCTGTCCATCGGGCCGCTCGCCCAGTTCTTCCTGCGTGTGTTCGCCGTCCCCGCGGCATCGGGGCGCAGTACGGTCGTTGCCGCCGGGCAACCGGAGCGCGCGATACTGCGTCGGTGACCACCCTCATACGCCACCCGTACCTCGACCATCCCGGTCCGATCCCCTTCGCCCACCGGGGCGGAGCGGCCCAGGGGCTGGAGAACACCATGGCGCAGTTCCGCCGGGCGGTGGCGGCGGGCTACCGCTACATCGAGACGGACGTGCACGCGACGGCCGACGGGAAGCTGGTGGCGTTCCACGACGCGACCCTGGACCGGGTGACCGACGGTGCGGGCCGGATCGCCGACCTGCCCTGGGCGGACGTGCGCCACGCGCGCGTGGCGGGCAGTGAGCCGGTGCCCCTCTTCGAGGAGGCGCTGGAGGAGTTGCCCGATGTGCGCTGGAACGTGGACGTCAAGGCGGAGCCCGCGCTGCGGCCCCTGCTGGACCTGATCGAGCGCACCGACTCCTGGGACCGCGTCTGCGTCGGCTCGTTCTCCGAGGCCCGCGTCGCGCGCGCCCAGCGCCTGGCCGGGCCGCGCCTGGCGACGTCGTACGGCACGCGCGGTGTGCTGGGCCTCAGGCTGCGCTCCTGGGGAATCCCGGCGGCACTGCGCCGCTCGGCGGTCGCCGCCCAGGTGCCGGAGTCCCACTCGGGCGTCCCCGTGGTCGACCACCGCTTCGTACGCACCGCCCACGCGCTCGGGCTGCAGGTGCACGTGTGGACGATCAACGAGCCCGAGCGCATGCACCGGCTCCTCGACCTGGGTGTGGATGGCATCATGACCGATCACATCGGCACACTGCGCAAGGTCCTCGAAGACCGGGGCACCTGGGTCTGAGCGCCCCGCGCACGATCACGTTCCACGGGGAAGCGAGGGCACGGGTGGGCACCGACACCGTGCGGGCACAGGCCGGCGACGAGGCCGCCGAGCGGCGGCGCGAACAGCGCGGCTGGTACTTCTACGACTGGGCGTGCTCGGTCTATTCGACGAGCGTGCTGACCGTGTTCCTCGGGCCCTACCTCACCTCGGTCGCCAAATCCGCCGCGGACGCGGACGGTTATGTGCATCCGCTGGGCGTTCCGGTGCGCGCGGGCTCGTTCTTCGCCTACTGCGTCTCCGCCTCCGTGGTCGTGGCGATCCTCGTGATGCCGCTCGCCGGGGGGGCGGCCGACCGCACCGGCCGCAAGAAGCCGTTGCTCGCCCTGTGCGCCTACCTGGGCGCCTCGGCCACGACGGGCCTGTTCTTCCTCGACGGCGACCGGTATCTGCTCGGCGGTCTGCTGCTGATCGTCGCGAACGCGTCGGTGGCCGTCTCGATGGTGGTCTACAACTCCTATCTGCCGCAGATCGCCCCGCCCGAGGAGCGCGACGCGGTGTCCTCGCGCGGCTGGGCCTTCGGCTACGCGGCCGGTTCGCTGGTCCTGATCTCGAACCTGGTCCTGTTCACGGCCCACGACTCCTTCGGCGTCCGGGAGTCGACGGCGGTCCGCATCTGCCTCGCCTCGGCGGGCCTGTGGTGGGGCGCCTTCACGCTGATCCCGCTCAGGCGCCTGCGCGAGCGCCGCAGGACGTCCACGGCACCGGCGGTGCACGGCTGGCGGCAACTGGCCGCCACGGTCCGCGACATGCGCCGCACCCCGCTCACCCTGGCCTTCCTGCTGGCGTACCTCGTCTACAACGACGGCATCCAGACGGTGATCTCACAGGCGTCGGTGTACGGCTCGCAGGAGCTGGGTCTCGGCCAGTCCACACTGATCGCCGCCGTGCTGCTCGTCCAGGTGCTGGCGGTGGGCGGCGCGCTGGGCATGGGCAGGCTGGCCCGGAGGTACGGCACCCAGCGCACCGTCCTCGGCTCGCTGGTCGCCTGGACGGTGACACTCGGCGCCGGCTACTTCCTGCCCGCGGGCGCGCCGGCCGGGTTCTTCGCGCTGGCGGCCTGCATCGGGCTGGTCCTCGGCGGGAGCCAGGCGCTGTCCCGGTCGCTGTTCTCGCATCTCGTCCCGCCCGGCAAGGAGGCCGAGTACTTCTCCGCCTATGAGATGAGCGACCGCGGCATGAGCTGGCTGGGCCCGCTGCTGTTCGGGATCACCTACCAGCTCACGGGCAGCTATCGGGACGCGATCATCTCTCTGGTGGCGTTCTTCGTCCTCGGGTTCGTGCTGCTGGCCCGGGTGCCGGTGCGGCAGGCGGTGCGCGACGCGGGCAATCCGGTGCCCGAGAGGATTTAGCGTCTGACGGCAAAGGGCGGTAGTGTACGCGTTTGGCCTGCCAGGCGTACCGTTACTGCGCGTCAAAGGAGCCGAAACGCTGGGTGACATCTGCTAGCAGATGTGACAAACCGGGCGCCGGTGGGTACAACAAGGGGCGGCTACGACGGCGACGCATGACCCGGAACGGGACTCGGAACGGGAATCTTTACCGCCGACCGGACGTTGACCGGATGACGACGACAGCGACACCTGTCCTGTGGGCGACAAGCCCGGGAGGCACGATTCATGAGTGAGCGAGCTCTTCGCGGCACGCGCCTCGTGGTGACCAGCTACGAGACGGACCGCGGCATCGACCTGGCTCCGCGCCAGGCCGTGGAGTACGCATGCGAGAAGGGGCACCGTTTCGAGATGCCCTTCTCGGTCGAGGCGGAGATCCCGCCGGAGTGGGAGTGCAAGGTCTGCGGTGCCCAGGCGCTCCTGGTGGACGGCGACGGTCCTGAGGAGAAAAAGGCGAAGCCCGCGCGTACGCACTGGGACATGCTGATGGAGCGGCGCACCCGTGAGGAGCTCGAAGAGGTTCTCGAAGAGCGTCTCGCGGTTCTGCGGTCCGGGGCGATGAACATCGCGGTGCACCCGCGCGACAGCCGCAAGTCCGCGTAGCCCCTCCGGGGGCGGCCCGGTGAACAGCGCGCGCCGGTTATCAGTGGGCGCCGTACGTTGCATGACGTACGGCGCCCGCTTTTTCGTTCGCGCGGTGTGCCGGGGGATCCGGCGAGTGCGCCGGGGCGGGGGGCTCCCCGACGGCCCCACGGCAGGCCGTCACCTGGTCAGCGGCGGACGCGGCTCCGTGGACGTGCCCGTGGACGGGTCCGTGGCATCGTCCCTGATGACCTCACCCTGGACGACCTTCCCGTCGGGGCGGTGGATACGGGCCTGCTGGAAGGCGTCACCGAGTCCACCGTAGGGGGACTCGCGGAGCTTGCGGTCGATCGTGCGCTCCGCATACCGGCCGACCGCCCTCTGGACCGGTGGGAGCAGGAGCAGCAGGCCCACCACGTCGGAGATCAGACCCGGCAGCATCAGCAGGAGGCCGCCGAGCATCATCAGGCCGTTGCCGCCGCTCCTCGACGGGGACCCGCCCCGCTGCAGCGCCTCGTTCAGGTTCCGGAAGGCGCGGCGGCCCGCCCGCTTGATGACCACGGAGCCGAGCACCAGGCCGGCGACCCACAGCAGGAACACCGTGAACCCGCTCGTGGCACCCGCGACCACGGTCAGCAGCCAGATCTCCAGCACCAGCCACGCCGCGATGCCCAGCGGCAGGAAGGTGCGCAGCCGGGAGCGGCGGGGCCGGGCCATGGTGCGGGGAGAGGTCGAAGCGCCAGTCGTCATGCCCCCAGTGTGCCCGGACCCGGCTCAGTGCGGGATAAGGGCGTTCCGCGGCACCCGTGGCCCGCCCGTGCCCCTACCGACGCGTCTTCCTGCCCCGGCCCAGAACCTTGCCGAAGCGCTCCTCCGCGCCCCACGCCGTGACGCGCCACAGCGCCTCCACGACGATGTTCCGGCTCATCTTGGAGTCGCCGAGCTCCCGCTCGACGAACGTGATCGGCACCTCGACGACGTGGAAGCCGGCCTTGACCGCGCGGCGCGCCAGGTCGACCTGGAAGCAGTACCCCTGGGAGGCCACCTCGTCGAGGCCGAGGCCCTCGAGGGTCTCGCGGCGGAAGGCGCGGTAGCCGCCGGTGATGTCGCGCAGCGACAGTCCGAGCGCCAGACGCGAGTACGTGCTGCCGCCGCGGGAGAGGAACTCGCGGGACTTGGGCCAGTTCACGACCCGTCCGCCCGGCACCCACCGGGAGCCGAGGACCAGGTCCGCGCTCTTGAGCGCGGTCAGCAGCCGCGGCAGCTCCTCCGGCTGGTGGGAGCCGTCGGCGTCCATCTCGACCAGGACGCCGTAGTCGTGGTCCAGGCCCCAGCGGAAGCCGGCGAGGTACGCGGCGCCCAGCCCTTCCTTGCCCTTGCGGTGCATGACGTGGACGTGATCGTCGTCGGCCGCGAGTTCGTCCGCGAGCTTGCCTGTGCCGTCGGGGCTGTTGTCGTCGGCCACGAGGACATGCGCCTCGGGCACCGCCGACCGCACTCGGCCGACGATCGTCTTGATGTTCTCCGCCTCGTTGTAGGTCGGAATGATCACCAAGGCGGTGCCGAGCGGACCGAACTGCCTGCCCTGGGCTCCTGCCCCGAGGGTCCCGTCGCCGTGGTTCACTGCTGCCCCTTCACATCCGTACGCAGACGTCCACCATAGTGGCCGCCACATGGGCCATCGTGACAGCACGTTCGTATGGGGGTGTCGATTCCACAAGAGATGGGTAAGGATACCGTTTCCTGTCGTTCGCACTGCCGACGGGTCCCGGTCGACCGGACCGGAGCCCACACGGTTGCGGAGCCGGGCCCGATGAGGCCACGACCCGGCCGACTGCGGATCGGGGCCCGGCGCCCTTCGGGCCGACCTGGGACCCGCTGGCTGCGGATCGACCGAAAGCCGTTGTCTACTGGACGTCCGGGCCCCACCCGGGTCACACCCTGCCGACCGACCGGAACGTTGCCCTCGCCGTGGCGCGGGCGCTGAGCCTGGCTCCCAGTGGTGATGCGCCGGCGCGCGGCACACCATCCCTGACCCAGCGGCGTTCGGGCGACTGCGCGGAGGTTCCCCGGCCGGAGGTTTCGGTGGTGGACCCGGCCGAACCTACCGGCCCCGCTCGGCTCACTGTCAACAGCGGTCCTACCTGCGGGTCTTCGGCGAACGGCCTGGTCGGAGCGGAGGATACGCAGGTCGCGCGACAGGGTCCCGGCCGGTGACCGCCGCAGCGCCACCCCAGGAGATCACTCGCCCGGCCGTACGTACACGGTGCGGCCGCCGACCACGGTGCGCAGGCAGACGGGAAGGTCGGCGCCGGGGGTCAGATCGGGCAGTCCGGGGGTTCCGGAGCGGGGGTCGGTGGACCAGCGGGCCACCCGGTCGTCGGGGGCCTGGACGACGAGTGCGTCGGTGCGCCACACGGCATAGTCCGCGGGGGCGCCCGGCACCAGGACCCCCGCGTCGTCCCGTCCGATCGCCCGCCAGCCGCCGCGCGTGTGCGCGGTGAACGCGGCACGTACGGAGACCCGGTGTTCCGGCGTGCGGTGGAACGCCGCAGCGCGGACCGTACCCCACGGGTCGAGCGGGGTCACCGGGCTGTCCGAGCCGAACGCCAGCGGGACGCCGGCGCGCAGCAGCGCCGCGAACGGGTTCAGCGTGCGGGCCCGTTCGACGCCGAGGCGTTCGGCGTACATGCCGTCCTCGCCGCCCCACAGTGCGTCGAAGGCGGGCTGGACCGAGGCGGTCAGGCCCAGTTCGGCGAAGGCCGCGATGGTCTCGGGCGTGAGCATCTCGACGTGCTCGACACGGTGACGGGCGGCGCGGATCCGGCCCAGGCCCACCTTCTCGGCGGCGGCGCGCATCCCTTCCACCACGGCGGTGACGGCGGCGTCGCCGATGGCGTGGAACCCCGCCTGCATCCCGGCCTCGGTGCAGGCGACGACGTGTGCGGCGACCGCGGCGGCGTCCAGGTAGGCGGTGCCGGTGTGGGCGGTGTCCGCGTAGGGCTGGTGCAGACAGGCGGTGTGCGAGCCGAGGGCGCCGTCGACGAAGAGGTCGCCCGCGGCTCCGAGGGCGCCCAGCTCCCGGGCCTTGGTGACGTCCTGCTCGGCCCAGTAGCCGACGACGCGCGGCCCGGGCTCCTCGGCGGCGAGGCGCAACAGCCCGGTGAAGTCGTCCTGGGAGGAGATCTCCGGCCCCGCGCACTCGTGGAGCGAGCCGATGCCCAGGGAGGCCGCGTGGGCGAGGGCGGTGCGCTGGGCCTCGGTGCGCTGGGCGGGGGTGACCGCGGCGAACGCGGCGGCGCGCACGGCGTGGTGGGCTTCGCCGGTGAGCGGCTCGCCGTCCGTGAAACCGGGCGTGCCGCGCACTTGCGGGGTCAGGTCCAGCAGGGCGGTGGTGGCGACGGCCGAGTGGACGTCGATGCGGCTGAGATAGAGGGGACGGCCACCGGTGGCCTCGTCGAGTTCCTCGCGCCGGGGCGCCCGCCGTTCCGGCCAGCGGGCCGCGTCCCAGCCGTGGCCGAGCAGGACCCGGTCGTCCGGCCGGGCGGCGGCGAAGTCCCGTACGAGGGCGAGGGCGGCCGGCAGGGACGGGGCGCCGGACAGGTCGAGACCGGTGAGCGCGAGGCCGGTGGCGGTGGTGTGCACGTGCGCGTCGGTGAACGCGGGAGTGACGAGGGCGCCGTCGAGGTCGATCACCTCGTCGGCGCCGCCCGCGAAGGCGTCGGCGGCACCCTCGGAACCGACCCAGGCGATGTGTCCCGCCTCCACGACCATCGCGGTGGCGAAGGGATCGGCGGGGCTGTGGACCTCTCCGCGGCGCAGGAGGACGGTCTTCGGCTCGGCGGTGCGCTCACTCATGGGCAACAGTGTCGCCCCTGGCACGACGGGCTCCGCACGGAGGTCGATCAGATCCGGGGCGGCCGTGCCTCGTACGGGGTGGACAGGACCACGGTGGTGCGCGTCGAGACGCCCGCGAGGGTCCGCAGCCGGGCCAGCAGCTCCTCCAGTTCGTGCGGCGTCGCCACGCGCACCTTGAGGATGTAGTTCTCGTCGCCCGCGACGCTGTGGCAGGCCTCGATCTCGGGGACTCCGGCGAGGCGTTCGGCGATGTCGTCGGGGGCGCTGGGGTCGAACGGCTTCACCGAGATGAAGGCGGTCAGCGGCAGGCCGACGGCCTCCGGGTCGACGACGGCGGCGTACCCGCGGATGACGCCCCGCTGCTCCAGCCGGCGCACCCGCTGGTGCACGGCCGACGTGGACAGGCCCGTGGCCTTGCCCAGGTCGGTGTAGCTCATCCGCCCGTCCTTGACGAGCAGCTGCACGATCTGTCGGTCCAGCTCCTCCATGGCGCTAGAACCTACAGTGCGCCCTGACTCCGCGGATACCTCAGCGGCGCAGGTCATACCCGGTTTGTGATGTTGGTGCGAGCGGTCTGTGAGCCGCCCGGGTGACCCGTGGCCGTACCGGGCACCTGCGAGTGGCATGTGACGAACGCCATAGTTCTCGACCAGGCTTCGTGATGCTCTCGTGATTACCCCGGATACGGGACGGGAAGTGCTTGCTGTGGTCGAGGCCGCAGTGCCTTGTCGGCCCAGCCCGAGGGGGAGAAACCCATGCAGAATCCCAAGCGCCCTGGTCGTACCGTGCCCAAGCGGCAGCAGCCGGTCGTCGAGCCCGAGCCGGAGGGCGTCGAACCCGTCGACGACGAGTTCGACGCGTACGACACCTTCGAGATGTACCGGGTGATCTGCCCGGACTGCGCGCAGCCCATCGCGCTCCTGGCGGACGAGGAGGTCCTGCCCGAGCACGCGCTGTGCGCCTCGCCGTGGAACCCGTTCGGTCTCACGGTCTGCTCGGGCACGGGCCGCGCGGCGGCCGAGGCGCGCCCCGCGGACGAGTCCGTGGAGCCGCAGGAGCAGGACGCCTCCCTGCTGCTGACGCTCCCTCAGGGACTCGACTGGCGCACGCAGCCGTTCTCGCACGTCGGCGGCCCGGGCTCACGCCCGCTGCGGGTGCCGGTGTTGCGCCGCCAGGCCGCCTGACGCGCCGCGAGCGCCACCTCCTCCCCGGCCCGTTGCGGCCCCGCTTCCGGTGATCGCCCCGCGCCCTGGCACCGAGGCTTGCCGAGGTGCGGGACCGGTGCGTCGGACCGGGGAGACACCGGCCGCTTCCCGATGGTGCTCCGCGGAACTCACGCTCGATTAGCGGGGCCGGTGACCTCGGCGGGCGTCGGGACGTTGCTCCGTGCATGAGCCCCACATATTCGGCGGCCGGGCCCCGGCGGCCGGTGTTCGTTCCGGTACCGGGGGCGGCGCTGCCGCCGCCGCAGCCGCAGGACCCGCCCACCTCCCGCGCGCTGATGTGCACCTGGGCCGACCGCGGGTGCACGCTCCCGGGGCGCCACGATCCGGGATGGGTGCGGCTCGCGGTGCCCCCAGCC
>NZ_JBVHTR010000005.1:35975-51424 GCF_055565775.1 Streptomyces sp. NPDC028331
GTTGTTGTGTGGGTTGGGGGGTTTTTCTCCTGCACCAACCTCTCCGCCTGCGGGGTTCTTTCTTTGTGTTTTTGTTTCTCTTTCCCCCCCCCCCCCCCTCCCCCCCCCCCCCGCAGCCGCAGGACCCGCCCATCTACCGCGCGCTGATGCGCACCTGGGCCGACCGCGGGCGCACGCTCCCGGGACGCCACGATCCGGAATGGGTGCGGCTCGCGGCGCCCCCGGCCGGCCCGCGCCGGCTCGCGGCGGGCCAGGAGTCGTTCAGCGGGACTCGGGACCAGCGAGGTGACGGGCGATGACCATGCGCTGGATCTGGTTCGTCCCCTCGACGATCTGCAGCGCCTTGGCCTCGCGCATATAGCGCTCGACGGGGAAGTCCACGGTGTAGCCGTACCCGCCGAGCACCTGGACGGCGTCGATGGTGACCTTCATCGCCGTGTCGGTGCAGTGCAGCTTGGCCATGGCGGCCTGCTTGGCGAACGGCCGCCCGGCATCGCGCAGGCGTGCCGCCGCCAGGTACAGCGCCCGGCCCGCCTCGATCTGCGTCGCCATGTCGGCGAGCAGGAAGCGCAGCCCCTCGAAGTCCGAGATGGGCCGCCCGAACTGCCGCCGCGCGGTGGCGTACGCGACGGCCTCGTCCAGAGCCGCCTGAGCCAGTCCGATGGCGCAGGCGGCGATGCCGAGCCGCCCGGAGTCGAGCGCGGACAGCGCGATCGCGAAGCCCTGCCCCTCCTCGCCGATGCGCCGCTCGTCGGGCACGCGCACCCCGTCGAAGTGGACCTGTGCGGTGGGCGACCCCTTCATGCCCATCTTCTTCTCGGGCGCCGCGGCAGCGAGCCCCTCGGCGTCGCCCGGGACCAGGAACGCGGTGATCCCCCGAGGGCCCTCCTCGCCGGTGCGCGCCATCACGGTGTAGAAGTCGGCGATCCCGCCGTGAGTGATCCACGCCTTGGTACCGGTGATCACCCAGTGGTCGCCGTCCCGCACCGCCCTCGTCTGCAGGGACGCGGCGTCCGAACCGGACGACGGCTCGGACAGGCAGTAGGCGCCCAGCAGACCGCCGCCGAGCATCGCGGGCAGGTGTTCGAGCTGTTGTTCCTTGCTGCCGTAGTGCGCGAGGGCGTGGCAGGACAGGGTGTGGACGCTGACACCGAGGCCCACGGTGAGGCGGGCCGCGGCCAGCTCCTCGAGAACCTGCAGGTAGACCTCGTAGGGCTGCTCACCACCGCCGTACTCGGAGTCGTACGGCAGGCCGAGCAGCCCGGATTCGGAGAGCAGGCGGAAGGTGTCGCGCGGGAAGCGCCCGGCGTCCTCCTCCTCGGCCGCCTTCGGGGCGATCTCGCGCTGCGCGATGTCACGGACGAGCGAGATCAGATCCCGGGCCTCGTCCGTGGGCAGTTGTCGGTCCACCGGCTGCGGGGCGCGGTCGGGCATGGCGACGCTCTCCTCCCTCTTGGGCACATCGGCGGACATGCGCCTTGGGTGGGGCGGCGCCGCCGGTCTCACTGGGCCTGGCCGATGCTCGCCGCTCCGGGTCGCGGAGGCGGCTGACCAGCGGTTGTGGCGCTTGGAGTATGCCCGATCGGAGGCATGACGTCACCGGTTAACGACCGCTTACTTCAAGAAAGCGCGAGTCGTGCCCGACCTTGATCCACATCCGTGTCCGAGCTCGATCCACATCCCTGCGCGAGCTCGATCCGCAGCCGACGGCGGGCCCGGCCCGAAGCCGTCTCCCGATCCCGTCGACGAGCCGTGACAGCACGGCCGAAGCATGCGGGCAACCACTCGGAGTCGATCGGCGGCGGGCGGGATCTCACGCCGCGCGCCGGGTCCGCACGGCGCCCGGGAAGGACCTCACGCCGCGCGCCGGGTCCGCACGGCGCGGGAGCCGGACGGGGTCCGCGCGGCGGACGGCGGAGCCGCCGAGCGGCGGGCCCGGCCGGAGGCGCGGGCTGCCGCTCGGGGAGTCAGACCGGCCGGTGCGCCGGAGTCGGAGCCGGGTACGCGGGCTCCAGTTCCTCGATCGCGCGGAGCGTGCCGCCCAGCGTCTTGGCGAGCAGTTCGCACATCGTGTCGCGGGACAGCACCGGGCGGTCGATCCAGTCGAGGGTCACGCCCTCCACGCTGCACACCCAGCCGAGCAGTCCGGCCCGCACCAGCGGAGCGATGTCGCACCGCCCGTACGCCCCCTCGGCGATCGTCGTGACGATCGCCTCGCGCACCCCGTCCCGGATGGCGTGCACCTGCGCGTCGAAGCCCACGCCACCGCTGACGATCGTGCGGTAGGCGGCCTGGTTGTGCTCGGCGTAGCGCAGATAGCGGTCGATGGTGCGGTGCACCCGTTCCACCGGCGGCAGGTCCAGGCCGGCGGCCGCGGAGGTGACGAGGTCGGCCACCGAATCCTCGACGATGGCGAGGTAATAGCCGCGTTTCGATTTGAAGTAGTAGTAGATGAGCCCTTTCGCCACCTGGGCGTGGCGGGCGATGTCGTCCATCGACAGGGCGTCGTAGGACGTGTCGGCGAATAACCTCCGCCCGATGGCGATGAGTTCGGCGCGGCGCGCCAGGGAGCGCTCGGTGCCGCGCACCTGTGGGCGCTCGGCACCTCGCTCTTGACTGCTTCTCAATTTCGGCCCAAGTCTCCAACGGCCAGCGGGACATCCGCAGTATTGCAGAATGCCACCAGCGCATGTTCGACTCTGATCGACAGGGTCGGACCTTGTTGGCAAATGGGCGTCCGGTTCCGCTCGGGCCTGTCAGCGGACGCCCACAGCCGCCAGCGCCGTGCGCTGCCGTCGGCTGGGACGGGCCGGGAAGTACAGGTAGCAGACGCCGCCGGTGCCGGAGGCGACCTTGCCGGAGGCGTTGTAGCGCTTGGTGCGCAGCCAGATGGTCTCGAACTCCCGCCGCCGGTACACCCGGCGCACCGCCTCGTCGCTCGGCGCCGCCGGATCGTTCGCGATCACGTCGCCGTCGGCGGTGAACCCGATCACGGTCATCAGATGCCCCGAGGTGCCGTACCCGGCGCCGGTCAGCTCCTCCTTCAGGAACGACTGGGACGTCATGGCCGGGATGCCCGCCGCGATCAGCGTCTCCAGGTCCGTGAGCGAGGACAGCCGGGTGACCACGCCCTGGAGGTCCCTGAACGTCGCGGCGTAGGCCGCGTTGAAGGGCCAGTTGCCGCAGCCCTGGTACTGGTAGTCATAGGTGAAGCGGGCCGCGTGGCAGACCTGCGGGTCCGCGTACGACGGATCGACCCAGGACAGTTGTTCGGGGGTCGGCCTCCGGCCCCAGTATTCGATGATCATCTGCGAGGAGGTGGGGCTGCACCAGGCCTCGCCGCCGTTGTCGTACTCCGGGTACTGCCCCTTGTGGATCTCCTGCGAGTACCGCGGGACGATCAGTTCCGCGGCGAGCCCGGGCGTGGAGGCCGGGACGGTGAACCGGTCGGGGATGTCGGAGCCCATGACGCCGAGCCGCCACACCGTCGGCGTGAGCCGCGTGCCGGGCGCCCGGTACAGGGTCAGACGCAGGCGGTACGCCACCAGGCGCAGGCCCGAGGCGGGATCGGCGACGGCGAAGGTGTCGGTCCAGATGTTGCTCTTGCCGTCGCTCTGGCCGTCCACGGAGGTGCGGCGGATGTCCTGGTCGCCGGCCGCCCAGCGGCCCATCACGTACCAGGGGGTGTCCGTGCCGTCCGAGTAGCTGCCCTTCAGTTCGACCTGGAGCCAGGTACCGGTCGGGGTGTGCGCGTTCCAGGAGGCGACGGCTTCGGTGGACGGGACGGCGAGGCGGTGCACCGGGGAGGTCCAGGTGGCGTACTCCCAGGTGGCGGACTTCCCGGTGTGCGGGTCGGTGTAGTCGGTACGGCCGGCGGGCGCGGCGATCACCACGCCGGGGCGGAGGCCGGCGACGGCGCGCACGCCCTGGGCGGTGCCGCTCCGCCAGTCGGAGTAGGAGGTCCAGGCGTGGTTGTCCACGAGGCTCGGGGATGCTTTCGTCGGCCGGGTGGCCGGGACGGCCGCGGCCGCCGGGCTCGCGGTGCCGGATGCCGTGGCCGCGGCGACCGCCGCGGCGAGGATGGTTCTGCGGGACGGCTCTGAAGCTCTGGTCATCGGTGGGTGACCCCCAGGAGTCCTTCAAGCAGCGGTTCGGACGCACGGTGTGCGCCAACTATGGCCGCCGCCTACGGACTTCTTCCAGCACTTCGTCCGCGACGCGCCCACCGATCCGGGGCCCGGCCCGTGGGCGGTCTCCCGGAACGAGCGGACGGCTGCTTTCCAGGGGTGAACCACTCACGCCCGTACCCAATCCGAACAATGGAGGAATTCCGGAGAGACAGCGCACTTCTCGCAGAAACAGGACGGCATGCGCGCCCGCGTAAAATGTCCCCTCGAAAGCACGTCGGCACACCTTCTCGCCCGGGAATCGCCATTCACGCTCTCGCGACCCGCCTGCGGCACCTGCCGCCCTCCTGCGGCCCCGTCCGTCTCATCGGCGTCGACGGGCACGCGGGGTCGGGAAAATCGACGTTCGCCGGACACATCGCGGCCGCACTCGGCGGCGCCCCCGTGCTGCACCTCGACGACATCGCCACCCATGAGGAGCTGTTCTCGTGGACGGACCGGCTGCTGCGGGAGGTGATCGAACCCCTCGGCCACGGACGGACCGCGCGCTACCGGCCCTACGACTGGCGCGCACGGCGCTTCGGTCCCGCCCGTGCGCTGCCGCCCGCCCCGGTGATCCTGATCGAGGGCGTCGGCGCCGGCCGCCGGGCGCTGCGCCCACACCTCGCGCGGCTGCTGTGGATGGACCTGCCACGGGAAGAGGCGTGGACGCGCGGGCGGGGACGGGACGGCGAGGAACAACGCGCCTTCTGGGACGGCTGGGTCGAGGCGGAGCGCCGGCACTTCGACGAGGACCCCTCGCGACCCCACGCCGGTCTCCTGGTGCGTCAGAAGCCTGAGGGGTACGAGGTGCTGCCGGGGCCCGGCGGCCCTTCTGGTCCGGACCGGGATCTCACCCACAGTGACGACCCCACGGCGGTGTGCTGAACTTGTGAAGACGCCCGCCGGGGAACTTCCCCGAGTGCTCCAAGTCGGCTTGACCGGGGGGCCGTACAGGTCTTACGTTCTGAATGTGCGGCTTTCGTGGTCGCACCCAGACGCGAAGCCCCCGGTTGTTCCCCCGTGATCGGGGGCTTCGTTCTGCCCTGGACACCTTTCCCGGGTGCCGTGAGGCGCGATCCGCTCACCGTCGGTGACCATGCGCCGTGCGCCCCCGATGCTCCCACCTCCCCAAACGGCCCGTGCGGCACCCTTCGTGCGCCACTCCCCCGCAGGTACGATGCCTCTCGGTGCGACGTTCGGACACTGCTCTGCGCACCGTGGCAACTCCGGTCCGCGGCACAGCGGTTCGAGCAAGGCGGCCGACGGGCAGGGGCCCGGCGGTGAACCAACGGGGGCACGGTTTGTGGGGGACGTGATGGACTTCGGCACGCAGGGCCCTCAGGCCCCGGCCGACCTCGCCTGGCTGCGAGGGGTCGACGCCTACACGATGGGCGCCTATCCGCAGGCGGAGGAGGAGTTCCGCGCGGCGGTCCGGATGGATCCGGGGATGGCCGACGGCTGGCTCGGGCTGCACGCGCTGCGCGTCGACACGACGACCGCGCTGCTCAGGATGTACCGCCACCGGGACCGCTTCGGGGAGCAGCGGACGCGGCACCGGCGCACCCTCAACTCCTGGTACTGGCTGGGCTGGTGGGTGCAGCCAGTGCTGGAGAGCCCGCGCGACCTGCTGCTCGCCCACGCCTCCCACTGGCTGGACGGCCGCCACGTCCCGGAGCTGGACCGTGCGCTGGCGGGCCTGCCGCCGGTGGACACCGACCCCCAGGTGCGCTTTCTGCACGCCTGCCGGGCCTACCTGGTCAAGGACTGGGAGCAGTTGGTCCGGCACACCGATCCGCTGATCGACGACCCCATGCTCGGCATAGAGGCCGGACTGTTCGGCGGTATGGCCCGGGTCCGTCTGGAGATGTACGGACAGGCCGAGCCGCTGCTGTCCACGGCCCTGATGCGCTGCCGCAGCGAGCAGCCGCAGCGCAAGGAGCTGCGGTACTGGCTGGCCCGGGCGCACGAGGGCACGGGCCGCTCGGCCGCCGCCCTCCCCCTCTACCGGGCCGTGCACCGGGTGGACCCGGCGTTCATGGACACCTCGGCGCGGCTCGCCGCGATCGCCGAGGGCGACGGGTACGACGAGTCGGCCGACCTCACGGCGATGGCGTTCGCCGGGGGCGGGGACACACTGGAGGCACCGGACGGCCTGGATCCGCTCTTCGGCACCGAGGGCCGGGACGTGAAGCTGTCCGATCCCGAACCGCCGCCGACCGGTCCGCTCCCGGCGCAGGGCGATCTCGTGCGCGAGAAGGCCGCCTCGACGCCGGGGCAGTCGTGGCCCGCCGGGCCCACGGATCCGGCACTGCTGGACGAGGCCCTGGCCGAACTGGAGCGCATGGTCGGCCTGGAACCGGTCAAACGCCAGGTCAAGGCGTTGTCGGCGCAGTTGAACATGGCCCGGCTGCGGGCCGGCCAGGGCTTACCCGTACAGCCGCCGAAGCGGCACTTCGTGTTCTCGGGGCCCTCCGGCACCGGCAAGACGACCGTGGCCAGGATCCTGGGCCGGGTCTTCTACGCGCTCGGCCTGCTCGGCGGCGACCACCTGGTGGAGGCGCAGCGGGCGGATCTCGTCGGTGAGTACCTGGGCCAGACGGCGGTGAAGGCGAACGAGCTGATCGACTCGGCCATCGGCGGCGTCCTGTTCGTGGACGAGGCGTACTCGCTGTCCAACTCCGGATACGGCAAGGGGGACGCCTACGGGGACGAGGCGCTTCAGGTGCTGCTGAAGCGCGCGGAGGACAACCGGGACCACCTGGTGGTCATCCTCGCCGGGTACCCCGAGGGGATGGACCGGTTGCTGGCCGCCAACCCGGGACTGTCCTCACGCTTCACCACCCGGGTCGACTTCCCCTCCTACCGCCCTTTGGAGCTGACGGCGATCGGCGAGGTCCTCGCCGCGGAGAACGGGGACGTGTGGGACGAGGAGGCGCTGGAGGAACTTCGGTCGATCGCCGGGCACGTGGTGGACCAGGGCTGGATCGACGAACTCGGGAACGGGCGGTTCCTGCGGACGCTGTACGAGAAGAGCTGCGCGTACCGGGATCTGCGGCTGAGCGGCTACCCGGGGATGCCGTCCCGGGACGACTTGTCGACACTGCGGTTGCCGGATCTCATGCAGGCGTACGGTGAAGTGCTGTCCGGGCGGGGGCCGCAGGATCCGTCGAGCCTGTGAGCACCCACCGGGCACCCCGCTCGGCCGCGCGCCCGCCGTGGTCACCCCCGCTCAGTCGTCGAGGATCGCGCCGCGTTCACCCATGAAACGCAGCCACTCCTTGTGCCACCCCGTGGTGCCTCGCAGGTCCACGCCGTACCAGTCCGGTTCGGAACGCCGACCGACCAGCCGCTCCCCCAGCGGCTCCCCGGATCCGCTGTCGAACAGACGCACCCAGCCGTCCGCGCCGGCGGTCGCCACCACACCGGCCTTGGCGTGCAACGACACGGAGAGGATGGGGTGTCCCCGGGCGACCGACCAGTTCATTTCGCGGCGCGCGAGGTTCCAGGAGCTGAGTGTCCCGTCCCGGCAGCCGCAGTAGAGCACCCCTGTGCCCGCGTCGTGAACCAGACCGAGCACCGTGTCCCCCAGCCTGGCGAGGTCGGCGACGTGGGTGCCGTCTGCCTGCGCGAAGAGCCGAATACTGCGGTCGTCGCTTCCGCTGGCCACGAGTCCCGTGCCCTTGAGCGCGCACAAGGAGTACACGCCGCCATCCGGATGCGGCACCCATTCACGGATGTACCGGCCGTTCGTGGCGTCCAGTACGACGACCACTCCGGCGGATGAACCGGCGAACATCAGATCGGTCTCGGGATCCAGCGCGAGGGAGCGCACATACCCGGACGTCACATGCGTCTGCCAGACCTCGTCACCGTCGAGGGTCCACAGACGCACGGTGCCGTCGGTGCCGCCGGACGCGAAGCGGGCTTCCCCGACCGCTACGGCGGAGGTCGCCGGCGCACCGTGGTGGGCGATGTCCAGGAAAGCCTGGCCGTTCTCCCGGTCCGCCAGGTAGACGCTGCCGTCCATGCCCGCGACGACCACGTATCGGCCGTGCGAGATCAGGGACAGATTGCGGAAGCCCCCCGGGCACCTCATGGTCTCCCGGGTTTCGAGTTCCGCTCGGCCCAGTACATGGACGAGCCCCTCGGCGGTGCCGACCACGACTCCGCCGTCCTCGGGCAGCATGCCGACCACGGCGACGACCTGGGTCTCGTGCATGATCGCCCCGTGCAGCCACGCGCCGCGCAGATCCGCTCCGGTCACCACGGCACCCTGGAGCAGTACCGATCGCAGGTCGCACTCCCGCAGGTCGGCACCGCTGAGCTGCGCACCCTGCAGGTCGGCTCCCCGCAGATCCAGTCCTCGCAGCGAGCGGCCCGCCAGGGAGATGCCCATGCGGTTGGCGAGCGAGAGGCAGTTGGCGGGCAGCCGACCACCGGTCAGGCTGCCCACCGGCCGGTTGTCGGGCCTTCGGTCGACCGGAACGGTGCCGCCCTCGGGCAGCCAGTCCAGGGGCGAGAGCCCGGCCGAGGCAAGCTGCTCGGCCAGATAGCGGACGGGTTCGGGCAGCAGCAGCCGCTCGTCCAGGGGCGACGGATCTCCGGCACGCAGCGCCGTGCACAAGCTGCGCGCGGTGAGGAACTCCCGCATGGTCTTGAGCCGGAAACGCACAGTGCCGTCGGCGGCCACCCGCAGGAACGCCTCCCACCGCGGGTCCGTGCTCAACGTCCCCTCCGATGGACCGGAACCGAGTGCCGGCACCTCCAGGATCTCCCGGGCTTCCGGCACGGGCAGCGCATGCGTTCCCCGGCTGTGCATCCGTCCCGCGAGCGCCGCGAGCCGGTCGACGTCGGCACCGACGGCGTCGCCGTCGACGGCGACACGTTCGGCTCCGCCCAGAAGCACGGTCACGTACTCCTCGAACAGTTCCGAGGCGGTCGCCGGTGTGTCGCTCCGACGCGCGGACAGGACCACGGACATCAGGTCGAGAAGGCCGGGCAGCCGGGCCAGGTCGGTCAGGGCGCTGCTGGCGTCGATCAGCCGCCGCACCGGCTCCGCCTTCTCCCCCAGCCGCCGTACCAGCGCCTGGACGCGCTGTTCGTAACCGAGGTCCGCCAACCGGATCACCTCGAAGGTGGACCCACCCGACAGCTCGAGACCGACCGCGTCGACGTCCTCGCCCTCGGAGAACGGCGCTTCCGCTCCCGCGGGGTGCGGCGCGGAGCGGTCGTGCTCGAAGTAGCCCGGCCTGCTCGCCAGCAGGACCTTGCTCTCCGGACCCACCAGATCGGCGAGCTCGGCCAGGGTCCGCCGGGCGCGCTCGGGGGTCACCTGCCAACGCAGCTCATCGAGGCCGTCGAGGACGATGACCAGTCTGCCCGTCTCGTTCGCGTACCGGAAGGACGCCTTTCCACCCTGGAGTTCGGCTCCCTTGTCGCGCATCTGCGCGATGAGGAAGTCCTCCAGCGATCCGGTCGCCGGCATCTCCGACAGGAGCGCGAGGACCGGGATACGGCCACGCTCCGGGTCGTCCAGACATCGACGGGCGAGGGCATAGGCGAGATGACGGCAGTACCAGGACTTGCCGCTGCCCGGCTCACCGAGCAGCGTCAACTGGCTGTGCGATCGCTCGCGCAGCCATGAGTCGACGTAGTCGTCGAGCCAGTAGGCATCGCCACGCACCGGTGCCACCGCGTCGGAGAGCGGTCGCTGGCACTGGAGGTCGACGTAGGCACGCCGCTGGTCGCCGCTCTCGTACTCGTCGAGGATCCAGCGCAGATAGGGCTCGATCCCCAGGACGCGTTCCAGCAGGGACTGGCGCGTGTGCAGTTCGATCCGGTCGTCGGCGGCCGCGAGATGCCGGGCCGTGTTGGAGATCCTGGTCTCGGTGACCACCATGCCGCGGCCGGGTTCGTCGAGCCGCGCGGTGAGTCTGCGGACATCCGCCCCCGACAGCTCCCCCTCGACGATGTGCACGGTGAGCAGGCCCTGTTCGGTGGCGTGGCCGAAGACCGACTCCACGGCGCGGTCGCTCAGCCGCATCGAACGCTGCACCACCCAGCCGAGCACGCCGAGCTGGTCCTCGCACTCTCTTATGGCCGGTGACTCACTGCGGAGCAGCTCGGAGGTCTGCCGCTCGGCGGTACGGCGGACCTGGACGAGCAGTTCCCTGGCACACGCGGCGGGCGGCGCACCGCCCGACGTGAGGACCCTGATCTGACGCCGGCCGTATGCAGCGCGCACGCTGTCGTCGGCCTCGGGCAGCACCACCACGGCCCCCCGCCAGTACTCGCCGAGGGAGTGCAGCGCGGGAGCCAGCAGCTCCTCCAGGACCGGGTCGTGCGGCGCGAAGCCCACGAAGACGAGGGTGTGGGAGGCGGGCAGATCACCGAGCCGCGCGGTCAGCAGCGGGCGCTTGAAGCGGGCGGCACGGCGCTCCCGTTCGCTCAGAAGGGCATCCTGGGGAGCGTCCAGACAGCCGAAGAGATGAACGATCTGAGGCTGGGAGTTGTCCCAGAAGGCGAGCGCCGTCTCGGTCCTGACGACGTGGAACGGGCGCCGGAACCGGCGGTAGGCGTGCTCGGCCGTCGGGTGCAGGGACGTCACGAGCAGGCAGGCCGGAGGCTGGGAGGCAAGGCATTCATAGAGCGCGTCCGATGCCGACAGCGGGTGGGACGGCTCCTCGGGCTCCGCTCTGCCGCGCCAGGCCGTCCGCATCAGCGAGACCAGGGCGGGGCGGCCGAAGCGGGTCAGGTACTCGTCGGCGAGCCTGCCGAGCGGCGGAGGCTGCGCATCATCGGTCCGGCCCAGTTCGGCCAGCAGCGCCCGGTGCACCACGTCGTCGGTCTCGCGGTCGAACTCGGGTCCCAGTACCACGGCGAGTGAGCCGGTCTCCCAGGCACGGGCCAGCTCGACGACGAGGTGCGGGTCGAACTCGGGTGTGCTGTCAGGCATGGGCAGTGGTCAGCCCGTCCAGCCAGCGGGCCAGTGCCTGCGTGACACCGTGCGCCGACACGTCGAGCGGTACCGTGCGCAGACCGCGGGTCAGCGCCACGCGTTGCTGGAGCGGGGACACGTCGGCCGTCACGATCCAGCCGACCGGCTTGTGGTCGCCGAGTCCCGCGACCGCCAGGTCCCACAGCGTGTTGAACTCGGGGTCCGACGGTCCGGCACCGAGAACGAGCAGTTCGTGGGTCTCCAGCAGGCTCCGGACGTGTTCGGCGAGTCTCGGCTTGGTCGCGCCGTAGACCGCGAAGTCCCGACGGGTGATGGTCAGGGCTTCCGGGTTGAGCACGTCGCCGCACATCTTGACGAGGCGCGGCCGCGTCGGAGCGGTGTAGGCGAGGTCGGAGTCCCGGACGACGACGTCGACCAGCCCGGCGACGGCCTCGAGGGCGTCCTCCAGCAGCACGTCGTAGTTGGTCGTGAGGATCTCCCTGATTCCGGTCGCGGCCAGTGCCCGGTGCGCCTCGGTGTAGGCGAGGGAGCGGCGCAGTTCACGTCGCAGGTGCGAGATGAGGCTGTTGCGACCGTATTCCGCCTCGTACGCCTCGGCCAGGGTGGGCAGGTCGTCCGGCAGCCGGGAGCCGTCCGCGACCGCGCCCAGCGCGTGCCCGAGCGGCTCGAAGAGGCGGGACCAACTCGGATATCCGGCGCCCATCGACAGCCCCGCACCCACCAGTACGGCGAGGCGGCCCTCCGCCGCCCGGCCGGCGAGGTGGCCGAGCACTCCGTCGGCTGCTGTCATGACCGCCCACCGTCCTCGTTCTCGAGCCCGCCAGAGCCACGCAGCCCGGCCACGGCGGCTTCGAAGGCGGGGATGGAGGCGTCACCCCAGCCGTAGGCGCGGTGCACTCCGACCTCGAACTGCCTGGTGACCCAAGCGTCCCACACCGTTCGGGCATGCGGGCGGTCCATCGTGCGGATCGCCGCTCTGATCCTCTCCACCAACCGGCCTGTCGACACGGCGACGTCGGAAATGACCGCATAGTGCTCGACCATGCGATCCACCCGGACGAGTGCCTCGGCGGAGGGCCGGCCGCGTCCCCACACGTGCTTTCTCAGCCATCGCCGGTCGACGTCGTCGGCGCGTTGCCACAGGAGTCCGGACACCGCGGTCACCTTGCCCTCACCGAGGTCCGAGTAGCGGACTCCTCCGTCGAGGATTTCCCGGCCGGTCGTGTTCCGCAGGTCGTTACGGAGCTGGCCCGCTTCGGCGCACCAGGGGTAGGCGGTCGTCACGAAGGCGGCCGCCTGTCCCTGGTCCGCGGCGGACAGGGCGTCTACCCAGGCCCGTCCGACGAAGGCGGTGCGCCGGCGGGCCGCTCCCACGTAGCGATCCCAGGAGAACTCCTCGGGAGTGAGAGCCTGACGCTCGGACTGCCCCTCGGTCATCTCAGCGAGGCACTCGTCCCACAGCTGACCGGACAGCCCGGCGAGCCGTCCGGAACGCGGCACCCCTCGCCCGGCCTGTTCGAGCGACCGGGTCAACTCCGCTCGTCCGTGCACGGCATGGGCCGTAGGGGCCCCGTAGCGCACCCCCTTGCGATCCGTCAGGTCGTCGAGGCAGTAGAACACCGCGAACAGGAGCTCCGGGGCCAGACACCGGGGCGCCAGCCGCCGGGAGCAGCCGACGGTCAGCCAGGGAAGCACCGCGCGGAACTTGCGACCCGGCATCGCCTCGATGTAGTGCACCGCCGCCGGTCCCAGCCAGTCCTCGGCGGCACCGCGCAGCGGCCTGCTCCACAGGTCCTGCGTGAAGACTGCGGTGAACGTCGTCTCCACTGCCCCGTACCACGTGGTGGCGGCCCACTGGGGGCCACGGGACCCGGTGGGAGCGAAGTCCGCCGTGCCGGGAAGGGCGCTCATGGAGCCGCCTGGGACGCGACGTCGCCGGGCGTCTCGACGTCGGGCGTGATGCCCGCGGTGTCGAGCCACCGCTGCCAGGAGTGAACGGCGAGTGCGGTGTCCCGCATGGACAGGGTGCCGCGCCCGAACGGTTCGCGCACCGTCTTGCGGTTGGCCCAGAAGACGTCGGTGAAATCCTCGGCGGCGGCGAGACGACGGTAGTCGACGTAGGTCATCGGGCGGGGTACCGCTCCGGCGGACCGCACGGCGTCGAGCGTCGCGGCGACCTCCCCGCGCGTCTGACCGGGGAGCCCGACCATGAGGAAGCAGATCAGCATGACGCCCTCTGCGGCGCACCAGGCCCCCAGCTCCGCCAGCCGGTCGGCGCCGATGCGCCCGGAGAAGCGGTTCCTGCCGTCCGGGAACAGCGACTCCACACCGATGGCCACCCTCGTGCATCCCGCCGCGGCCATCTCGGCCAGCAGCGGTGGATCAAGCTCGCCGTAAGAGGTGACGCACTTCCAGGTGACGCCGGTGCGCCCGGCTCCCACCCGTGCACAGAACTCGTGCACATAGTCCCGGTCGAGCGTGAAGTTGGCGCCGAACAGGGAGACCGCGGTGTAGCCGTGGGTCTCGCGGGCCTCGGTGAGATAGCGGGCCAGTGCCTCGAGGTCCCGGCGGAAGTACTCGTGCCGCCCCATCACGTCGGGGATGGGACAGTAGCCGCAGTAGCTGTCGCACCCGCGCGACACCCCGACGGCCAGTTCCCGCTGGGGTTCGCGGCCCGGGTACGACTCGTCCTCCGGGAGCCGCGCGTACTCGGCGACGGGTAACAGGTCCAGCGCGGGCAGTTCCCAGTCGCCTTCCAGACGTACGCCTGCCGAACCGCGCGTCCATGTGCCGGACAGCCGGCTCAGGGTGCCCGGCACGGGGCTCGGTTCGCCGCCCGAGGCCACCAGGTCGGCGATGGCGGCGATCGCCACCTCCCAGTCCTGTTCGAGGACGATCCAGTCGGCGTCGGTCCGCTGGAACAGCTTGCGCAGATGGAACGCGCCCCGCCCGTACAGGGCGATCCGCGTCTTCGGGGACAGCTCGCGCAGCAGACGAACGGTCCGAGCCGTCTCCAGCACGTTGTCCAGGCTCACATGGAGGACGGCGAGTTCGCCGGCGTCCAGCGCCTCGTCGATGACCGAGCTCCATGTGACGTCCGGCAACACGCCGTCGAGGATGCGGACGTCGTGCCCCGCGCGGTTCCGGAGGTGAGCGGCGATCTCGCCCAACTCCACGTAGTGATAGTCCAGATTCACGTACGAGCTCACACAGGGAGCTGAGATCACAGGGATCAGCATGGCCGACCTCCAGGCTGGTCGCGCGAGCGTTCCCGGACAGGAAGGAGCTGCCGCGCTGAACAGGCCCCATACCGCCCGTGCACGCGGTGTAGCGAACTATGACACACAGTCCGGGGGGACGGGCAGCAGTGTGCGTGTTTCAAGAAGTGCCCGGTATCGGGGACTTGCGGGAGTTCCGGCTGTCCCGGAACATCGCCCTGGATGAGACATCTGCGCAATGTCGAGACCTACGCGGCCGCGGCGCTCGCCGCCGTGTTCGCCATCCTGTCGGTCATCGGCGACATCGTGCCGGTGGACCTGCGCTGGGCGGCGCTGCTCGCGGCGGTGGCCCTGCTCGTGTACCGGTCGGTGTCGGACACCGGAGCCCCGTCCTCCCGCGAAGTCATCGGCGACCGGGCCGCGCTCCGGGAATCGACGCCGTCGCTGGCCAAACGACTGGAATCGGCCCGTGCCGTCTGGCTGTTCGCGCCGACAGCCGTCAACGTCCTCACACCTGAGGTCTGCCAGGTGCTGCGCCACCACGTGCTGAGCAGACAGGACGGATCCGTACGCGTCGTGGTGCTCGACCCCGCGGCCGGCGCCGCCGTGGACCTGGCCGAGCGGCAGTTGGACGACAGTCTCGACTCTCCGGTCCAGCACCTGCGCCCCTCACTGACCACGGTGCTCGACCAGTTGCGCACGATGGCGTCCTGGACCTGCGCCGGCACGTTCGAATACCGGCTCCTGGCGTTCAACCCGGGCTTCAGCCTGCTGGCCGTCGACCCCGGAGCACGAGACGGCTCGCTCGTCGTGGAGTTGCACGGGGTCCGCAACGAGGCGGTCACCAGCCGGATGCACGTACGGCTCACCCGTAGGGCGCACGAGGAGTGGCACATGTACTGGCTGCGTCAGTACGAGCACATGTGGCTCCAGGCACGGACGCCTGCCCCGGCCTAGGTCTGTCGGTGACCAACCGGGCAGAGGGCACAGGGCCGCCGTCGGGGGGGGGGGGGGGGGGGGGGGGGGGGGGGGGGGGGGGGGGGGGGGGGGGGGGGGGGGGCGGGGGGGTGGGGGTGGGGGGGGGGGGGGGGGGGTTTGGGGTGG